>JARRRD010000041.1:0-36548 GCA_037381085.1 Candidatus Sulfobium sp. | reverse complement strand
TATTCCTCTTTTGTGATGTCGCCTCTCGCACAGGGGCGTGGACTGAAACCTATGTCGCAAGTACGAACTTGAAAAAAAGCGGGTTTATGGGAAAATAATCTCATGAGATGATGATTCTTGAACTGCGCATCTTACCCTGGTGGTCAGGTCGGCAAGCGTTGAGATATTCCACTCCTCAGCTCACCGGCCTGACCCGGGAGAGGAGACCAAGGAGATGGTAATGAAAACGCTTCTTATCGCGATAGCGGGACTGACAATAACGCTTATGGGGTTCGCCACGGTTGTGGCTGCGTCCGGACTCGAGAAGGCGACCTTCGCAGGCGGGTGCTTCTGGTGCATGGAGCACCCCTTCGACCAGCTTCCAGGGGTTGTTTCTGTTACTTCCGGATACACCGGGGGACATACGAAGGACCCCACCTATGAAGAGGTTTCGGCTGGAGGGACG
The DNA here is from genome assembly GCA_037381085.1 of Candidatus Sulfobium sp. GTDB lineage: Bacteria > Nitrospirota > Thermodesulfovibrionia > Thermodesulfovibrionales > UBA6898 > JARRRD01. Next base: position 36,103 of record JARRRD010000041.1, on the reverse strand, counting down.
GGCCACGCCGAGTCTGTTCAGATCGTCTATGATCCGTCACGAATCAGCTACGAGAAGCTGCTCGACGTCTTCTGGCACAATATAGACCCGACCGTAAAGGACCGGCAGTTCTGTGATTCCGGGCATCAGTATCGCAGCGCCATCTTTTATCACAACGAAGAACAGCACCGCCTCGCCCTGCTGTCGAAGGCCGCACTGGAGAAGAACAAGCCTTTCAAAGGACCTATAGTAACGGAAATCGTGCAGGCCTCCACGTTCTATCCCGCCGAGGAGTACCACCAGCATTATTACAGGAAGAACCCGGTCCGTTACAAATTTTACCGTTACACCTGCGGTCGTGACCAGCGTCTCAAAGAACTGTGGGGGAGTGCGGCGGGCCATTAAGGGAGACTGCTCCCGCAGGGTGGTTTTTCCCTGTGCTGTACAAAAAGGGGCTGTGCGGACAGAAATCCGGAGTGCAAGACTACGTTACGGAGCTAACGCTCGGACTATTTTTTCAGAAGAGGCGGCGATATTTCTCTTGACAGGTGAGGTTGGGCTATGTACGATAAAATCGACTATTTTCAACGGGATCGAATTCAAAATGTCTGATATGGTTATTCTATGTCTAAATAGGAGGGACTTGAGATGAAATTTTTCGCTTCCGCCTTTTTCTGCGGTGAACGCCCAGGACTGCGAGTGCAAAAACTGCCACGGCCCCAACGGGCCTCACAGTGGGGGGTTTCCCGGATGCGATGCCTGTCACGGCTATCCACCCGTCGTGAACCAGCCGGGAGACGGCGGACTTGTCCATTATCCCTCGCCGACGGGTTCTACCACGGCGGGCGCCCATGAGCTGCATGCTACGACTGCGGGATATGCTTTTGACTGTCAGACTTGCCACTATGGCGGGATGCCGGTGTCCCTGATTGCCGATAACGGCGAACTGCAGATGGGCTTCAATTACATGGGGCAGGGCGGTGGTACCTATGACGGGCATGCTTTGCTCAGCCCATACACTTATGTGGCGACGGACGGTACGTCGGTTTCGACGAACGGCACGATGACGTGCTCGAACATATACTGCCACAGCGATGGCACATCGCTATCAACGGGCACAACGCCAAACGGCAAGTCGCCGGCATGGGGTTCGACCGTGCCTATCGCCTGTGACGCCTGCCACGGCTATCCGCCCCAGTACCCCCAGGACCAGCCCAAGTCCAACAGCCATGTTATTCACTTTCAGCAGCTGTCGCAGAATTCGTGGTTTTCCTGCGCCACCTGCCATTATGTCACTACCACGGACGGGGTCAACATAACCAATACAGCAAACCATGTCAATATGAAATACGATGTGAGTCCGGATACAACCAACGGCACTAACTTCACTTATGTCTACGATAAAGGCGGAGGCACCTGTACGAATATCACGTGTCACGGTGGCCCTCATCCGGGATATCTGAACGTGTGGGGCGCCGTGGCTCTCAGCAGCACGTCCGCCAATGCAACTTATGGTCCCGGTTGCTATCAGGTAACGTTTACAGGTTCGGCCAGTGGAGGCACCTCTCCTTATACCTTTTCCTGGGACTTCGGCGACAACACCACCGGCGCCGGATCGCCGGTCATACACAGTTATCCCGGCAGCGGCCCTTATTCCGCTACGGTCACGGCCAGGGATGTCAATAACCATATCGGAAAGGCGACTATTCAGGTCACGCCGGTGGCAGCCAATGCCTTTCCCGTTGTTAACCAGAGTATCGCGGCATCCGGTTATACCGTCACGTTGACGGATCTTTCCTATGATCCGGATTACAACCTGTGCGGCCATTCAGGCAGTGGAATAATCTCTATTTCGTGGGGTGACGGTACTCCTGCCATGAGCCAGTCCATAAACCTCACGGACTCTCCGTCTAACATCGAGTTCAGCCATACCTATGGCAACAAGAGCACTTACACTATCCAGCATTATATTACGGACAACTCAGGCGCAGGGCCTGTCTTTTCGGGGAACATTCAGGTTGTAGTACCGGCTCAGTTGACCATAAGCGGGAAGGTCCTTCACGCTGACGGGACAGCTTTGCAGTATGTGCAGATGACTCTCAGAAAGTCGTCCACCGGGACGGCGTTCCAGCTGCAAACGACCGATGCTAGCGGCAGTTACTCTTTTACCGGGATTCCCGGCACGGAGTGTTACTATGTGACGGCGACAATGCCCGGGAGCGGTGAAACGTTTTCACCGACCAGTTCGGGTAATCTTTGCTCAAGCAGCAACAGTGTTGATTTTACCGCCACGCCTTAGTCCCGGCGCAGGCATACAAGAAATACGGGAGGCAGGCTTCGGCCTGCCCCTTCCCCTGTTTCCGGGGTATCATGCCCCGTACACTCCGGAGGGATTTTTCGTGTTCTGCCTTTCCTGGTGCCCTCGGGCAATTCAGGCTTGATTGAAGCCCTTCGAGTGATGTAATCTTTTCATTAAATTGATCGTTCACTTTAATGTTTTCACGGAAAGGGGAGTCTTTGACGGGCCTGATCAAGGTAGTGGTACGATATGCGGACGGGCGGATTTTCAAAGGTTACACCTACGACTTCTTCCCCAACAAGGCCACCTTTCATTTGTACCTGGCCGGCGGGCAGACCTCCGGTGCCGGCACCGAAGTGAATATAAAGGACCTGAAGTGCGTTTTCTTCGTGCGGGACTTCGAGGGAAACCCGGGGCACAACGAACAGAAGCAGTTTGCTGACGATGGCAAGTACGCCGGACGCAAGGTGGAAGTCATCTTCAAGGACGGGGAGCTAATGACAGGAACTACCATGGGCTATACGCCGAACCGCCCCGGTTTTTTTCTCTCTCCTGTGGACCAGATGAGCAACAATCTGAGAGTCTTCGTGGTAAGTTCCGTTGTTGCCAGGGTTCGTTACCTTTAGCGGAGGTCGTGCACTTGACTAACAGGGCGCAGAAATGCATATTACAGATTGAGGATCTTTGCAGGGAGGGATGTTTTGGAAAACGCGGGAAGGCGATGGTCACAGTATGTGAAGCATCTTGTGAGCCTTAGGAGAGCGGAGACCGGTCCCGAGGACAGGAGTCTGTCCAGACTGTCTTTTTATCTCGTTTTCCTGGCGTGGATAATGCTCGGGCTCTATGTCTATTCCTTGCGGAGTGGTGCAAGTGACAACATACTCGAATATTTCCTGTCGACAGAACAGTCGGGCGTCAAGTTCCGCGCCCTGATGCTGCTCGCCCCGTTCGTTCTGATCGTAATCAGTTATCTCGTTAATGACAGGACCAAGCTTTTCAGGCAGAATGTCGTAGCCGGAGAGGAACTCCGTAAGCAGGCGGCAGAGCTCGAAAGGGCGAATGAACGGTTGACACAGCAGGCATTTTACGATACCCTGACCAACCTGCCGAATCGCGCGCTCTTTACGGACCGCGTACGCGCTTCTCTGGAGCGGAAGAAGAGGTATCATGATCACTCATTAGCCATTTTGTTTCTGGACCTCGACCGCTTCAAGGTCATAAACGACAGTCTGGGCCATATCATGGGAGATCAACTCCTGGGCATGGTTGCAAATAGACTGAAGAAACATGCACGGTCCATCGATACCGTCGCCAGGTTCGGAGGCGACGAGTTTGCGGTGCTGCTGGAGGAGATCAAGGAGATCTCGAGTGTGACAGATATTGTGACCCGGCTTCAGGGGGAGATGACATCTCCCTTTAATGTGTTCGGACACCTGATATTCGTCACGATGAGCATCGGGATAGTTTTGAGCACGATGGCGGAGTATAAGAGTCCCGACGAGCTGTTGCGCGATGCAGACACCGCCATGTACCAGGCGAAGTCGCGGGGGAAGGCCTGCTATGCGATCTTTGACAAAACCATGCATGCCGAGGCAAGCATGGCGCTGCAGCTTGAGATGGAGCTGAGGAGGGCGTTGGAGCGAGGGGAATTCACGGTTTTTTACCAGCCCATAGTGTCGGTGGGCGACGACAAGACCATGGGGTTCGAGGCGCTCCTGCGGTGGCAGCATCCGGAGCGCGGGATCATTACTCCAATGGAGTTTATCGCTGTTGCCGAAGAGACAGGGATGATCTTCGTCCTCGGGCCGTGGGTTCTCCGCGAGGCATGCCGACAGCTGAAGACATGGCAGGAACGCATCCCGGGATGCGATGGCCTGACTGTTAGCGTGAATGTCTCCAGCAAGGTTTTCTCACAGCCTGATTTCGGCAAAGTCGTTGAGGATATCCTCTCCGAGACCGGCGTCGATGGAAGCTGTTTGAGACTCGAGATTATCGAAAGGATGCTTATAGAAGACGCAGAGCTGGCTGCCGACTTGATAAACCGGCTGAAGAAACTGGACGTGAGGTTCGATATCGACGACTTTGGGACCGGATACTCGGCTTTGAATTACCTGCGCCATTTCCCCATTAAGGGCCTGAAAATCGACGGTTCCTTTATCAGTGCCCTGGCCTCCGACGGAAATAATGCAAAAATTGTAGAAACAATTGTTACCCTCGGACGCGACCTCGGACTGGACGTGATCGCCGAAGGGGTGGAAACGGTCGAGCAGCTGGACATATTCAGGTCCATGAAGGGAGAATACGCCCAGGGATACTATCTGTGCAGACCCATGGACAGTATGGCTGCGGAGAAATTCCTTGCACTCAATGCAGGTCAAGGGGTGGTCGACCCCCGGTGACAAGAAGATTTCCGGTTTCACGCAAATCTTCGTAAAGGCGCGGGCCGCCGAAGTGTGATAGAATTTTTCTATGGGAGACGGAGGACCTTCGGTTTCCGGCGGCATCTTGATTTACAGGCTCTATGATGTGGCGTGGGATATCGACCTCGTAAAGGTCGAGGAAAAGATAAGGGAGTACAGACGCCAGAGCATCGACAGGAAACGTTTCAGCAAGGCATTTGAATTTGCCAACCCTCCTCTTTCACTCAGACTGAGGTCCTTCGAAAGAAATCTCGACGGCAGGCGCTACACCGTCAACACTTTTGCGAAAGCGTATGATTACGGGGTACTGAGCATAATATTCGAGATACCTTTCAGGGAAATCGCGATGGCGGAATTTGAGACCCTGGCCAGGAGCGTCGATGAACCTTTCAAAGAAGATTTTCCGAAGGAAGTGGACGGTCTCGTCCGGGACATCGGGGAGGCACTCAATCATGTCAACCGGAGCAGATGCGAGGAAGACTACATAATTTATTACATCAGGGAGACTGTTCCTCCCCTGAAATCGGCCGGGGACCTTACACGCATGTGTGATGTCAGGGGGCTGCTGCTTTACGAGGAGGGAGAAAGCCCGCCCAGCGAGGCGTCAAAGGAGGAATTGCGTTCTTACAGCTTTTCTTACTCCGAACGCGACCTGGTTGTCCTGAGCTGGGACAAGGCCCTTGTCCTTGAGCCGGGCGGGAGCATGGACATTCCGGACCTTCTCGAGTTTGCGAATGCGCAGCTTCTCGAACTCAGGGTCTACGACGATATGCTCGACAAGGAGCTTGACAACATCAACGAAAGGATTATTTCGCAGGTATCCCCCTCCATATGGAGGATCAAAGGCTATGAGGCGCTGGCGGCAAGGGTCATGCGCACTGTCATGGACCTTACGAGAATTACGGAGAGGATCGACAACTCACTCAAGGTGACAGAGGACGTCTACTATGCGAGGGTCTATTCTTCCGCCCTCTCCCTCTTCAAGGTGCAGCAGTGGGAGCGAAGCCTGGAGCGGAAAATAACCATAGCTACAAGGTTCTATGAAATGCTCTATCGGGAAATATCCAACAAGAGGACCGAGATACTCGAACTCATAATTGTTATCCTGATAGTCATAGAGATAGTGCTGTTTGTCGTAAGCAAACAGTGATCCTGAAAGCGGCAGGTCCTGTCGGTCAATCCGTTGGTTCGTCAGACCTTTAGGGCGATTCTGGTCAGGCGCAGAAGCTTCTCCTGGGTTACGGGCTTGGAAATGTGACCGAAGGCTCCGAGGTCGAAGGCTTCGGTGGCAGTCTGGGCACTCGGATCTCCCGTGATGATGATCACGGGGCAGTTGAGGCCACGCTTCTTGATTTCGCGCAGGAGGTCGATGCCGGTCCGGCGTCTGAGGATAATGTCCAGAAAGATAAGGTCGAAATCGTTATCCTGTATGACAGCAAGGGCCTCCTGGTAATTCGATGCGGTCTTCACCTCATAGCTTGCTTCTGTTAAAAAGACTTCAAAGGTGAGCCTGATGCTCTCCTCATCATCGACTACAAGTATTTTGGGCTTACGCTCCATTGCAGGAAGGATTCATGTTTACAGTTTCTCGCAACATTCTGGCTTTTAATATATCTGATCGAACGCGAAGGCGGCAACCCCCCCGCCCTTCAGGAACCGTTGTTGGCAAAGCTTGTAGACAGCAGGTAATAAGTGTCCATTCTGCCCGGAGGCGTAACGAGCAGATAGAGGTAGTAGGTCGAGACCGGAAGCTGCGAGCTCAGGATGTCCCCGGTCAGGCTTTCGTCGATTGGCCCGGTCACATCGCTTTTCCAGGGTAAGGGCGCCAGGTTTTCATCAAGGCCCTCCAGTGGGAACGGCTTCAGACCGCCATCAGGGGTGAACAAGTAGTAATTGTCCGGATCTGTGGCGGGAGCGTACACGGCGGCGTAAATGTCCACGGGTGCGGAGAATGCGTAAAGGCCGATCTTTACGTTTATGATGTCGCCGTCCCCCGCGATTGGCCCGACGCCTATCGGATAAGGAAGGTATTGTACGTTCATGATAGGCGAGTCCGTGGGTGCATAATCAATCCGGGTCCGGCCCGAAGGCACGGGAATCAGGAAGGGGGAGAGCGCGGAATCCACGTTTATGCGGGACTTGTAGTCGTTAAGGCCGGAGCAGAGGGTGTGAATCGGTACCCCGGTGCTTTCCAGGGCATACAGGATGTCGGAAACCGAAGCGGCGGGGTCCTTCTGTTTCAGGATCGCCCAGGCCCCCGTAACTTGGGGGGCGGCCATCGAAGTGCCGCTCAGTTCCTTATAGGCGGTTGGTGAATCAGGTGAAGCCGAATAGATATTGACCCCCGGGGCCAGCAGGTCAAGCATGTTGTATTGCCAGTCATTGAAAAAGGCCTCCTGATCGCTGTCGTCGACGGCCCCCACCCCGATAGCCGAGGATATGCAGCCCGGCGCCTCCATGCTGTCGCAGGAACTGTCGTTCCCCGAGACCGATACGGTCGCAATTCCCGCATCCCGCAGTTCATCTATCGCATACTTCAGCATCGGAGTGTCTTTACCGGAGTCGCACGACGCCTGGTCGGAGTAAAGCTCGCTGCCGATACTCATGTTGACCGCCGCAATGGGATAAGTATCCCTCACCGATAAAATGTAGTCCAGTGCCGCGAGCTGGTCCGAATCCCAGGTCATTACGCAGGGTTCATGCCGGGTGCATTCCGAGGCCGTGAAAGGTGAAAAAATCTGCACCGCTATGATATTGGCGTCCTTTGCGACACCGAAAGCGGACCCGCTGTTTCCTGCCGCTATGCCCGCCACATGTGTTCCATGATCATAGCCACCGTAAAGATTTATGAAGGGTCTGGCGGCGCCGGCACCATACATTGTGCTCTTTCCGTTGGGACAGGTCCCTTTATTGAACGTGTGGGAGAAGCAGGCCTCCACGATGTTCTTCCCGGCAAACGACTCATGGCTCGTCAGCACGCCGCTATCGAGGATCGCCACATACCAGCCGGCACCCGTGTACCCTTTTGCCCACGCGGCCTCCGCACCGATAGTGTCGGTATTCGTCGGATAGACCTGAGGTTTCGCGAAAGAGGACGGTTGTTTCCGGTAAGACACTTCGCCCTTTTCTGTCGGAGGCAGAGGTACCGGACGGTCCTCCATTATGGTCGACACCTGATGTGACGCTTTTAAATAGTCAAGGACTCTTCCTGAGACGTCCATGGCGACGACAGGGAAAAAATCGTAGGTGCGGTTGATCCTGTATGGGGAGGCAGGCAGTCCGGAAACGACCTGCGCGGTCATCGAACGTATGTAGTGAGAGAGGGCTTTGTCTGCCTCTGCCGCAGCCCGGGAAAACCCGCGGCCCGGCGTAATCGTTCTGTGTGCGAACGCGGCTTTCTCGAGCCTCTTCGTTTCCGGAGCATTCAGTCTGACCAGGACCCGGGCGAACCCGCCTGTCCGGATGGATGTCCTGAGCGCTTTCTCGCCGAGGATTTTGCCTGCGGCAGCTGCGCCGTCGGCAGCTAATGTCGAAAAGACGGCAAAGAACAGGGAAATAGCGACAAAGAGAAGAAAGCCGAGTTTAAAAGAGATGCGCGGCAGGTTCGCTGAGAAGAGTTTCATACCTGTTCCTCACTCGCCGGGCAATCAGTCGCGGACGATTTCATCCAGGTCCCTGAATGAAATGCCCGCCGACTCCGCGAGCGTCCTGTGGACTACTGCCCCCCTGTAAGTATTGAGAGCGCTTCTTATTGAATCGTCTTCCCTTACGGCCTTTTCGATGCCCAGCGCCGCGATGGTCCTTACATAGGGAAGAGTCGAATTTGTCAGCGCATGGGTAGAGGTTCTCGGATATGCCCCGGGCATGTTGGCAACGGCGTAGTGAAGTATCCCTTCCACCGCATATACAGGGTTGTTATGCGTTGTGGGACGCGAGGTCTCGGTGCACCCTCCCTGGTCTATCGATACGTCGACTATGACCGAGCCTTTCTTCATTGACGTGAGCATCCCCCTGTTTACCAGCATCGGGGTCCGTCCGCCTGGTACAAGAACCGCCCCGATTATTATGTCACAATCTATGATTTCCTGTTCGACGTTATGCATGGTTACGGGCAGGGTTTTTACCCTTCCCATGAACAATTCATCGATCCGCCGCAGTCTGTCGGTGCCCTTGCTTATGACAACCGTGTCCATGCCAAGACCGGAACAGACACGTGCAGAATTCGTACCGACTACCCCTGCGCCGAGTATCAGCGCCTTCCCGGGCTTTACGCCTGCCGTGCCGGTGGGAAGGACACCTGTTCCGCCGTGTTCAGCCTGCAGGTAATAGGAGCCCACGATCGGAGCCATTCTGCCGGCGATCTCACTCATCGGTGAAAGGAGAGGAAGACCCCCGTCCTTTTGCAGGGTCTCATAGCCGAGGCCGGTGATCCAGCCGGAGAGGAGGAATTCCAGAAGATTCCTGTTCGGTGCCAGGTGAAGGTAAGTAAATACGGCCTGGCCCTTTCTGAAGAGAGGAAACTCGGAGGGTAGCGGTTCCTTTACCTTGACGATAAGGTCGGCTTTAGCGAAGAGCGTCTCCCTGTCTACGATGTCTGCATCAGCGGCGAGATACTCCTGATCGCCGAAGCCGCTGCCTGTACCCGCACCTTCCTCCACGAGGACTGTATGGCCGTCTTTCCTGAGTTCCCTTACCCCCGCCGGTACGACGCCTACCCGGTATTCCTCTTCCTTTATTTCGCGCGGAACGCCGATGATCATGTCAGTCGAAATACGACAGAAGTTCGGCCTTCTTAATCTTGGTCAGATCGGAGGGGACATTCTTGCCCATTCCGGACGCGAGCCCCGGGGCAAGGTTATCGATGATCCGTCCGTTTATTTCACCCGGGGCGGCGAGATACCACCGGCCGCATTTTTCACGCCCCAGCACGGCCGAGATATCCTCCGCTATGAGTTTCAGTAACCTCTTCTCCCCCTCCAGTGCCATATTGTGCGGCTCCCCATACCCTTTTGCCGCCCCTTCCTTCCCCCGTCCGAGCCCGAACCGTCCGGCCCGGTCGGTCACTTTTTCACTGAGCTTTCCGTGGGCATCGACATAGTCGCAGCTCTCTATCAGGTCTATTTTTGGCCCTGTCGGTGTGTCGGATATTCTGTAAGCCTTGAAATGTCCCAAGTCGACGACAAAGATGATTTTCATTCCTGTCTTCCTCCGAAGGCTTTTTAAAATTAGATTATGTACCGTTTTCCACGATTTGGATTTTGAGGTTCAGTTATCATGTCCGCTGTTTATTTGTAAAAGAAAAGATGATAAAATGTTGGCATGATGGGGCCTGCCGGCGGCGACAAAAAGAAAGACAGCCCAAAGAGGGAGACGTTTTCGGAGAAGCTGAAGAGTCCGCAATGGAGGGCGGCCATCGCTTCCCTTCTCGTGTTCCTGATTCTGTATATATGGGCTCAACAGTACAGTACAAAGCAGGGACCTGAACAATACGAGGTGAATTACAGCAAGTTCCTTGAAGAACTGGACGCGTCCAACATCGAGTCCGTTACGATCAGGGAACTGCAGGTCACGGGTCTATTCAAGAAGAATGTGGATATCGTACTGCCCGGGCAGAAGACGGCCACGCCGATAAAAGACTTCAAGACCTACCTGCCGAGTTTCCAGGGAGAGGGCCTGATCTCCAGATTGAGGGACAAGCATGTGAAGATCAACGTCGAACCTCCGGAGCAGAAGTCCGTTTTCTGGCAGTTCCTGATCGGCGTCCTGCCATGGGTGCTTATAATCGGAGTATGGCTTTTCATCATGAAGCGCGCGCAGCAGCAGATACAGGGGGGAGCGGGCGGACTTTTTCAGTTCGGCTCGAGCAAGGCAAAGCTATACGACATAAAGAAGCCGCACGTGACCTTCAAGGATGTTGCGGGGATGACCAACGTGAAGCAGGAACTCATGGAAACAATAGAGTTCCTCAAGGACCCCTCCCGTTTTGCGGGGATAGGCGCAAAAGTGCCTAAAGGTGTGCTGCTGGTCGGTCCTCCGGGGACAGGAAAGACCCTCCTTGCCCGGGCAACCGCCGGAGAAGCGGGCGTGCCCTTTTACAGTATCAGCGCGTCGGAGTTTATTGAGATGTTCGTCGGTGTGGGAGCTTCCCGTGTGAGGGACATGTTCAAGAAGGCCAAGGATACCCAGCCCAGCATCATCTTTATAGACGAAATCGACGCGGTGGGCAGGACCCGGGGGGCCGGCCTCGGCGGCGGTCACGATGAAAGGGAGCAGACGCTGAACCAGCTGTTGAGCGAGATGGATGGTTTTGACCCCCACGAAGAGGTGATCGTCATGGCGGCCACCAACAGGCCTGATGTCCTTGATCCCGCCCTCCTGAGACCGGGAAGATTCGACAGGCATATCGTCGTTGACCGGCCGGGATGGAAAGAGAGAAAGGCCATTCTGGAGATTCACGTGAGGGACAAGACACTCGCCGCCGATGTAGACCTCGAGACGATGGCGAAAGGCACCCCGGGAATGACCGGTGCGGACCTGGAGAACCTCGCCAACGAGGCGGCCCTTGTAGCTCTCAGGAAGAAGGAGGAAAAGATAGACATGCATGATTTTGAGGAGGCCAGGGATGTCATTCTCATGGGCTCTGTAAGGGAGGAGACTATCAGCGATCTGGAAAGAAAGATAACCGCTTACCACGAGGCCGGTCATGCCCTTGTGGCCTGGAATCTTCCGGGGACGGATCCCATATATAAAGTCAGTATCCTGCCGAGGGGTGTGGCCATGGGGGTTACGCAACTCCTGCCGGAGGAGGACAGGCACTACTACCCGAAGACTTACCTCATGAACAGGCTGAGCGTAGCACTCGGCGGCAGGAACGCCGAGAAACTTGTCTTTAATGACGTGAGCAGCGGGGCGCAGAACGACCTGAAGGAAGCGACGTCCCTTGCCGAAAAGATGGTTGCACAGTGGGGCATGAGCGACAGGATAGGCCCTCTGAACCTTGGCCGTGGAGAAGAACATCCTTTTCTCGGAAGGGAACTTGCCCAGCCGAAACGGTACAGCGAACAAATGGCCTGGCTGATGGACCAGGAGATACAGGGCATGATCAATAAGGCCGAGACTACGGCAAGAGAGATACTTACAAAGAACAGGCATGTCCTCGATGAGCTGGCAGGGGCGCTCATGAAAGAGGAAGTGCTCGAAAAGGCCGCTGTGGAACGGATAATAAAGTCCGCTCAGGCAGAGAACAATTGACTGTTTCATGTTGAGCTGTTGCGAAAGGGCAAAAAAATTGGAGGGGACTTTGCCCCTCCAAAGGGGAGAGTTTAGAAAGTAAAATCATGAGATGGACACGAGGCGTTACAATTACGCAACGTACTCCATACGAGAGTATTATAGAGGAAAGAAGCTGATGTGTCAAGAAGATGCGCAACAATGCAGTATCGCAACAAGTTGTATTTGAGCTTCAGAGCTTTTCGCACCTTCCCCTGATGGCGAAAAGCGGCTCCCGGATCAGTTCACCCCTGCAAACAGGACACCTGCCGGGCTTCTTGAGTCTCTCCCTTTTTCTGAAAACAAAGCCGCACTTGATGCACTCTGCCGGAGTTACATCAAGACGGCAATCCCCCTTGTTCAGAGTCTTCTGGATATGCTGAAGGTGACCGTAAACTTCTTTTTCGGAAAGCCTCACCTGTCCTGAGATCTCCCTGGCAGACAATGCCGGCCCTTCAAGTACTGCAGCGATCTCACGGCGGACAGTCTCGCTCCGCTCCTCCGGTACCGAAGGTTTCCGGGGTTTGCCTTTCACACAACTCCCCTGCCTTTCGTCTTATTGTCCATTCCCAGTCCAAGTGTAAAGCAGCAGCGCCGGAAAAACAAGTTCCTCCGCGCTCTGTAACAGAGAAGCGGGTGTGTGATACAATGTATCTGTGAAAAGTGCTATCGTCTTCATCGTCTTCATTTTGATAGTTATCGGTTTACTGTTTACCCTGTCCCGGAAAAAATTTCCCCTGATACCGGATGACTCATTCCACCGGGGGATACGGGATGCCGCAGTATGCATGGAATGTCATGGACCGGGCAAACGCTACGAAATGAAGAAGACACATCCACCGAAATTCGCCTGTTTCAAGTGCCACGAGCGGAAGGGTGGATGAGGGAGGAGATGGCCTATATTTTCGCAAGTCCCGCCTTCTTTGAATAGTTGCTGCCGTGTGCAGGCTGTTTATAATTATTTTCAACGAGAGGACTTATTGTGATAACCCTTATAATATTCGACCTCGATGGAACGCTTGTTAATTCAAGCGTGGATATCACGAATTCACTGAACTATGCCATCGAGCCCTATGAACTGGAGAAGATGACCGTCGAAAAAACGGTGGGTCTGGTGGGGGAAGGTCTGACGATGCTTGTTGAGAAGATGCTCGGCAGGGAAAACGCTCAGATCATGCCTGATGTGATGGAGAGATTCATCAGATATTATTCCGAGCACCTGACAGAATTTACCGTGCCTTACCCGGGTGTTCCCGAGACGCTCGAAAAGCTGGCGGATTACAGGAAGGCCGTGGTTTCCAATAAGAGGGAGGCATTGTCGAAGAGGCTCCTCGAATCGCTCAAGCTTTCGCATTATTTTGATGTGATTCTCGGCAGCGACAGCGCAGGTGAAAAAAAGCCGTCACCGAAACCGATACTTCAGATACTTGAGATGATGAAGGTGAAGCCTGATGAGGCGGTAATAGTCGGCGACAGCAATTACGATATAGAGGCCGGGAAGGGGGCCGGAATAAAGACCATAGCCGTCACTTACGGATACAGGGGTGTGGAGTTTCTGGGCGGGGCCGATGGAATGATAGACCATTTTCCTGAACTTCCCTCAAGACTGGAAGGGTTGGCTTGAATGGGAAAGGACCACACGTGGCTGTAAAGAGCTCAGACAGGGATACCACCCTTGACGGCGTCCGGGACATCAGGGTATACCAGCACCGTTGCGGCTACAGGTTTTCCGTCGACGCCCTTCTGCTTTACTCCTTCGTGAAAGTGAGACATGCCTGTGCAATCGTTGATCTTGGTGCCGGTTCGGGCATTATAGGCCTTCTGCTGGCGAGAAAATTTGAGAAAGCAAAGGTCCTGCTGGTCGAATTACAGGAAGGACTCTACCGACTGGCAAGAAAAAATATCGAGCTGAACGGTCTTGCCGAACGGGTGACGGCCGTGCTTTCCGACGTTGGTCTGGCGGCGGAAAAGGCACAAGGCGCATTATTTGACGTCGCTGTGTCCAATCCTCCGTTCAGGAAGCCGACCACGGGACGCATAAGCCTCAGGGAAGAAAGGGCGGTGGCCAGGCATGAGATCAGGTTGAGGCTTCCGGAACTGACAGAATCGGCATCCCGTCTTCTGAGGGCGAGGGGACGTTTCTTTGTGATATACCATCCCGAAAGGCTTATGGAACTTATGGATGCTCTCAGGGCAAACCGCCTGGAACCCAAGAGGGTCAGATTTGTGCACAACGATCCCTCCACCTCATCCAAGATCGTCCTCATTGAAGCGGTGAAGGAAGGCAGGGCGGGCATCAGGATAGAGAAACCTCTGTTTATTTACCGGAAAGACGGATCTTATACCCCGGAAGTGGAGGAGATTTATGGAAAGGCGTCTTCTGCGGACGAGGCACCGCAAGCCGGTTTTGAGCCGGGAATAACCTGTCCCTGCGGGGACGCGGATCGTCGGGATGTCCATTCTTTTAGAGATGAACAAAGTAACACTGGAAATTGAAATGCATTTTGATTCCTGCTTTGCCGGGTAAGGATGAAGGTTCTTGTCACAGGAGGGACGGGGTTTGTGGGGGGGCCGGTCGTTGACCTTCTTATCGGGGGAAACCATACGGTCAGGCTTTTTTCGCGAAAAGGTTCTCTTCCCGGAAAATGGGCCGGAACGGAAGTCGAGGTCTTCCCTGGCGATCTTGAAGACTTCCCGGCGGTCGCCCGGGCCATGGAAGGGGTCGAGATCTTCTACCACATAGGTGAAATAAAGAACGCCACAAGGGCGGCGTCGCGGAGGAATATAAGGCTTGTGGAAAGGATAACGGACAACATGGCGGACAAGGGTGTGAGAAGGCTGGTGTTCGTAAGTTCCATTACAGTGGCGGGAATACCGTCCTCTCTGCCGGCCACCGAGGAGACCTCACCGGCTGTTACTCTTGGCGACCACTACACTTCTTATAAACGGGAATGCGAGAAATATATTGCCGGTCATTCCGGCGACGCAGAGTATGTGGTGGCAAGGCCCGCGCCTGTTTACGGTCCCGGCTCCCGGTATCTCGGGAGAATGGTGGACGCGGCAAGGAAGCTTGGAGCTCTGGGCCTGCCGTTTCCCGGCGATGCCAGAAACCTTGTCCCCCTTGTCCATGTGAGAGACCTTTCGAGGGCAATTTATCTTTGCGGGATAAGGGAGGGCGCGGCGAATCAGATATTCAACATCACCGACGGGGTCCGTCACAGCTGGTTCGATTTCATTTCCACCATCATGAAACTGTCGGGCAGAAAGCTGAGGATAGTCCCTCTCCCACCCTTTTTGTTCAAGTTTCCTTCATTTTTTATCGACCGGTTCTCGGAGATCTTTGACAATGTAAAGGCGAAAAGTCTGCTCGCCTGGGAGCCTGAATACCTTAGTCTCACCGATGGCGTCAAGGAGATGTTGAGAGACTACGGGGTCACATCATGAAGATACTGAACCGGATGGCGGACAACTTCAGGGTTGACTGGATCGCATGATCGACGTACAGGAAAAAATAGATGATTTTCTCATAAAGCAGGCCTGGGCGGTCGATCCCTCATCGCGGGCAAGGCCGCGGGCATTCCTCATAAGAATCCTGCGTCTGGTCTCCGTACTTTACTGGGGGCTGTTGGATGAGCAACTCAATCTCAGGGCCATGGGTCTTGTCTATACGACACTCCTCTCACTCGTGCCCTTTCTGGCGGTAAGTTTTTCTGTCCTGAAAGCGCTGGGGGGCCAGACCCACATCGAACTGCTCCTCTATAATTTTCTGGCACCGCTGGGACCCCATGGGGTCGACCTTTCGATGAAAATCATCGGTTTTGTGGAAAACATAAGAGTCGGGGTGCTGGGCGCCGTCGGGCTTGCCTTCCTTATCTACACGGTGATATCGAATATCAACAAGATAGAGAGCGCCCTTAATTTCATATGGGGAGTCAGGAACCCCAGGGGGCTTGCGCAGAGATTCAGCAGTTATCTTAGCGTTATACTCGTGGGACCGGTGCTTGTTTTCTCGGCCCTGGGACTTACCGCTTCCCTGATGAATTACGGCGTTGTCCAGAAACTGATCGCCATGGAGCCTTTCGGGACCGTTGTATATCTGGCGGGGAAGGTAGTTCCCTATTTCTTCGTCTGGGCGGCCTTCAGCTTCATTTTTATTTTTCTGCCCAATACCGGTGTGAAGATAAGATCAGCCTTGACCGGCGGCCTGGTCGCGGCGGTGTTGTGGGAAACGGCCGGATGGATATTCGCCTCCTTTATTGCAACATCCACCAAGTATTCCTTCATATATTCCGGGTTCGCCATAATCATACTTTTCATGATCTGGCTCTATCTGAGCTGGGAAATACTTCTGATCGGGGCGAGGGTGTCCTTCTACCACCAGTATCCGCAGCTTCTTGCTGCAAGCGGAAAGACCTGTGAAATGGGGGACAGGCTGAGGGAGAAGCTCGCCGTCTACGTCATGTTTCTGATCGCGTACAATTTTTACCACGATCTCGGACAATGGCAGTTCGACAGTCTGGTGAACCGGCTGGGTTATCCGGTGGGCGCCGTGAGAGAGACCATAGCCACCCTCGAGCAGAAGGGATTGCTCGTTCGGGCTGCAGGCGAATCCTCCTATCTTCCGGAGAGGGCCCTGGATACCATTTCGGTGAGAGATGTGCTGGATGCCGTCAGATCGCCGGCAGAAAAAGTACCGGTCTGCACCGAGGCCGGATTGTTCTCAGTCACCGAGGTCGAGAAGGTCATGAACAGGACCGACGAAGCCATCGGCGATACACTCAGGAAGGAGACGCTGAAAACGCTTGTTCTTTCCGTTAAGACAGGGATCGACGTCTAGGATGCGTTCCCGCCGAGGTTATCTTGCATGCGTGAAGTAAAGGATATGCTCTGGACATGGCTTCTTCCCGACGCTGAGAGAGAGATAAACAGGGGGGAGTGGGTCAGACACGGCGGCAAGTGGATAATATTTGACAGCAAAGAAAGGCTGACCGGCCTGGCTGAAAAAATGGGGCCGCTCATAGATTCCGGCGAGATAGAAAGTGCCAAGTACTGGAACAAAGATCCAAGCGCCATTTGTGTTTATTCATTGGACAGGGATAAGGACAAAACATGGGATATCCTAAAGAAGCTCGGAGCCGGGAACAGCAAGGTTTGGGAATACGATTACGCATGGGATAAGAATATCCAGAACCCTGTAAATTTCATGTATTCCTGGTTCTCAAAATTCAGGACCATCCTGCAGAGTTATGGGCTGGTCGGAACATTGGAATTGATAAGAGAAATCCTTAAACCTAAACAGTAATGATAATAAAAGGGTGCACCTAAAACAACTCCTTCCTGAAGTTAAAATATCATAAGTCAGCTTCCGATAAGTCTTTTTTGCGATGATGTACCACACTCCGGGTGTACCGTCAAAGTTCCTGTCAGCAATGCTGGCGCGGATAATAAATTCTCACAGTAGCAACAGCGCGAATATTTCTTCTCGCGGGGCATGTTATGAATGGGAATCAACCAGAAATTGTAGGTTCTTTAATGACGTACTCAGTGCAGACTCTCATTCAAAGCCGCGGTTCTCCATAAATGGCATTTCGTGGAGCCCTGCCGCTATATTATATTTATAAGATGCTTATTTTCAAATTGGCAGTCAGCATTATGATACAGATGACAATATGGGCCGGGCTGCTCTTCCTGCCCGCAGGGACGTTTGATTGGTGGCGCGCATGGCTCTTAATCGGCATAATGTTCCTGGGTTTTCTGGCATCGGCAGCCTCGCTTTTTCCCGGGCACAAGGACCTGCTCGCCGAGCGCGTCAAGTCGCCGTTACAGAAGGGGCAGCCCCTTGCCGACAAAATCGTGTTGACGCTTCTTCTTATATCGTTCTATGGTCTGATTGCGTTCATTCCTATGGACGTCTTCCGGTTTCATCTGATGGCCGGTCCCGGAATACTCGCTTCATCTTTGGGACTGGTCCTTTTTCTGTCCGGCTGGCGGATCGCGTTTCTCGCTCTCAGGGAGAACGCCTTTGCCTCGCCTGTTGTGAAGCTCCAGGAAGAAAGAGTACAGAAGGTCATCGACACGGGCGTCTACGGAGTGGTACGACATCCCTTGTACGCCGGTGGTATCCTGTTTATCGTCGGCATCCCCTTGTGGCTGGGGTCATACGCCGGCGTGGCGCTGTCGGTCGTTCCAATCGGGGCCCTGGTTTTGAGGGTAATTATTGAGGAACGGTTCCTGAGAAGACAGTTGAAGGGTTATGAAGCTTATATGAAGCGGGTCTGTTACAGGCTGATTCCTTTTTTGTGGTAAAAAGAAGAGTAGCCGGCGGTAACATAGGGGACGTGGGCGAAATGGACACCTGACGATGTCGGGTGAATCCGAAGCGGCATCAATAATCATTTATGTGCTAAAATTCCTTCATGAAGTTCAGGCTGGTCCTGGAGAAGCTTATGACGGCCTTTCATAGTGAAGGCATTCGCTACGCCCTTATGGGAGGATTTGCCCTGGGACTGTGGGGGGTGGGCAGATCAACGGTCGACCTCGATATACTTGTTGAGCGGAAAGACGTCGGGAAGGTGGACCGTATAATGCTTGACCTCGGCTACGAATGCCGGTATAAAAGCGAGAACGTTTCACAGTACGTATCGGCGCTGAACATTTTCGGGGAGGTTGACTTCCTTCACGCCTTCAGGGAAGCAAGCCTGGATATGCTCGGTCGTGCCGAGGAGAAGGCAATATTCGGGAATGAGCTGTCGGTCAGCGTTCTCAGACCTGAAGATCTGGTCGGACTGAAGCTGCAGGCAATAAAGAACAATCCCGCAAGAGAGCAAAGCGATGCAGCGGATATCGAGTCTTTGCTTCTACTGCAAAAGGAGAACCTCGATTGGCAGTTAATTGGAAAGTATTTTAAGCTGTTCGAAATGGAAGACCTCCTGAAAAGAATCCGGGGGAGGATTGCGTGACTGACCACCCCGACAGGGCGCAAAGGGAACTCATTGATCTGTCAAAGTCCGATTCCCTGAGAAAGGACATGGAGACTGTTTCTTCAAACAGCCATAATCCTTTTGTAAGGAACGGCATCGTAGACGCGGATGCTTATGTGGAGTTCGTGACGGAATACAACGAATTCATTAATCACCGGCGGAAGCCCTTTGTAGCTATGGCTGACCGGACCATGAAGTTGTAAAGGCCGGAGTCGAACCGCCCAACCTGTCAGAGCCTTAAATATGCCTGGGGATTCAGGTCGAGTCCGGCGAGTTCGCCTTTCAGAAAGCGATGGCATCCCGCGGCCGCTATCATGGCGGCATTGTCCGTGCAGAGGGCCGGGGAGGGCACGAAGACCTCGGCCTCCCTTTCTGCCGACATCTTCTTCATCCTCCTCCGAAGTTCACTGTTTGCGGCTACGCCGCCGGAAATCGTGATGCGCCGGATCCACTTCTTTTTTACCGCCCATTCGGTTTTCCGGACGAGCACATCAACAACGGCAGCCTGAAACGACGCGGCTATGTCGTTTATAAGGATGCCTGGCAGGGAGGGGGATCCTGAAGTTTTCTGCGTGTTCCTCAGGAAGTTCAGTACGGCGGTTTTCAATCCGCTGAAACTGAAATCGAACGTGTCGGGGAGATATGCCCTGGGGAAATCCATGGCCTTCGGATTCCCCTCACGTGCGAGCGCGTCGATTATGGGACCTCCCGGATATCCGAGCCCGAGAAGCTTCGATACCTTGTCATATGCCTCTCCTGCGGCGTCGTCGCGTGTCCTGCCGAGTTCGGTATATTTTCCGTATCCCTCTGCGATGTAAAGGCTCGTGTGCCCTCCCGAGACGATGAGAGACAGGAACGGGAACTCCGGGGCGGGACCTTCCAGACAGGCGGAGAGGATATGCCCTTCGAGATGATTGACCGCGACGAGCGGTTTCTTCCGGGCGTAACAGGCTGCTTTGGCAAAGGAGCACCCGACGAGAAGGGAGCCTATGAGGCCGGGGCCGTGGCAGACCGCAACGGCGGACACTTCATTCAGGGAAATGCCCGCCTTCTTCAGGGCCTCGTCAACCACCGGCGTGATCATCTCGATATGTCTTCTCGATGCAAGTTCCGGAACGATGCCGCCATATTTGGTATGGATGTCCGACTGGCTCGAAATGATGTTCGATATTATTTTTCTGCCGTCTTCGACAACAGCGGCAGACGTATCGTCGCAGGAGGTGTCAATACCCAGAATCAGCATTGGATATTATAACGCAAGTCCGGGGAACCGGAATATGCGCTTAACAGTTGCCTTTGAGCCTGTCTGCTTGACACGGCGCGAAGTTGGAAAATATACTGAACACGTGTTCAGTTTTGAGCTATTTGAGAGGCGTGAGTTCCAGGGTTTAAAAGGGAAAGCTTGAAAGAGACCGTGAAAAAAGCAGAAGACCGCTCCGCTAATGAAGGGGGCCGGATGAAAAGACGGGGTTCCGCAGGGTCAAGAAAATGCATCCTTGAGGCTGCCGAACAGCTCTTCGCGGAGACGGGATACGCCGATACCACCATAAGAAAGGTTGCCGTGCGCGCCGGCCTGAGCGTAGGCACGATATACCTGTATTACGGCAACAAGGAGGAGCTTTATTCCGAACTTTTCCGGCGTCAGCTCGAAGGCTTTTCCGCCATGACCGAACCCCTCAGAGAAAAGGAGCCCCTCGTCGCCCTCAGCGGTCTCATAGACAGTTATCTCGACTACGCCGTCAAGAGGGCTAAACTTGTTTCGATGCAGATGAAGGAACACGATCTGGAGATAAAGAAACCGTTGAAAAAGGCCTTTTTCGACTCTCAGAAGAAACTCATTGCGGACATACTCGAAAAGGGGATCAGGAAGAAGGTATTTAGAAAGATGGACTGCCGCGCAACGGCCTCGGTGCTTTTTTACTGTCTCAGGGGCATGATACTGGCCCAGCTTTCCGGAGACCTTGGAGACGACGCTCAGGGCAGGCTCGAAGCCTGGAAGCCCTGCGATCTCTTCCTGCGGGGATTGCTGAGAGACCGGCGAGGACATGGGGAAGGGTGCACAAAACTTTGAGCGACGGCCGGGATACCAACAAATGGCTCATATCCGGCATGGTCATCATGGTGACCATAATGGCCGCCCTCGACATAAGCATCGTGAACGTCGCCCTGCCTTACATGCGTGGCAATCTCGGGGCCACAGTTGAAGAAATAACGTGGGTTGCCACCGGCTACATACTGTCCAACGTTATCATCATGCCGCTTGTCGCCATGATGAGCGCCCGATACGGACGTAAACGCTTTTACATGGCCAGCATCTTTCTTTTCACGACGAGTTCCCTGCTTTGCGCCATGTCCTGGGACCTGACATCCCTAGTGGTCTTCAGGATAATCCAGGGCGTAGGCGGCGGTGCGATTATTCCGGTCGGCCAGGCCATACTCAGGGAGAGCTTCCCGGCGGAGGAGCAGGGTATCGCCATGGGCATTTACGGATTCGGCGTGGTGCTCGGCCCGGCCTTCGGCCCCGCGCTTGGCGGCTGGCTTACGGACAATTTTTCCTGGCGGTGGATATTCTTCATCAACATTCCCATCGGGATACTTAACCTGATACTGATCACCCGTTTCCTCCGTGACCCGCCCTATCTCAAGCGGGAGAAGGGGAAGATCGACTTCCAGGGCCTCGGTTTTCTCGTTCTCGGGCTCGGGGCGCTTCAGCTGATGCTTGAAAAAGGTGAGATCAAGGACTGGTTCCAGTCGAATTTCATCGTCTATCTGGCCCTGCTTTCATTCGTCGGGATGGCACTTTTTATCTGGCGGGAGCTTACGGCGGACAGGCCTGCCGTTGATCTGCGCGTGCTCAAGAACGTGCCTTTCGCGACGGGTACCCTTCTTGTGGGAGTACTGGGGCTGGGCCAGTATGCTGCGCTGTTTATACTCCCGATGTTCCTTCAGCAACTGCTGGGCTATCCTGCTCTTGACTCGGGGCTGGTGCTTTTGCCCAGGGGCCTTTGCATGGCCCTTATCATGCCTGTTGCCGGAAGGTTGTACAACAGGCTCGGCCCCCGGGTCCTGATAGGGGCGGGCCTTATAGTCGCGGCAATATCCTTCTGGCAGCTTTCGACCATGTCCCTTCAGGTAGGGTTCTGGGAGCTCTTTGTGCCCAACATGTTACAGGGTGGAGGGTTCGGCCTCATCTTCGTTGCCCTGAGCACCGCGGTGCTTTCATCCATCGAAAAGCCCCGGATGACGGCGGCCACGGGGCTCTATAACGTTGTCAGGCAGGTCTTTGGAAGCGTAGGCATAGCCATAGCCGCTACCATTCTTACCAGGGGGGAGCAGACTTACAGGGCCGGCCTTGTGAAGAACCTCACTGTCTTCAACCCTGGCGTGACAAATTGGCTGAAGTCCATGACCGGAGTGACGGCACGCAGCGGTTCAGGACTTTATGAGTCACATCGAATGGCCCTGAAATTTCTTGACGGGCAGCTCATGAGGCAGGCGGGCATGCTTTCTTATAACAACGTTTTCCTGCTCGTTACGGCGCTGTTTGTGCTGGCCGTGCCGCTTGTTTTCCTGCTGAGGGGTTACTCCACGACCGGGGGAAAGGAAGTGATCCTTGATTGACCGGCGGGGCTGATTGTCCGGGAAAGAGCTATTCACCACCAGACACAGAGACACAGAACTCAAGAATAGGGGAAGAGGCAGGAATAAACTCCTCGCCGCAATGGAGAGATTAAACTCTATCTTTTCCTTTCGGTTTCTCCGTGTCTCTGTGGTAAGAATGTGCATTTAATTTTGAGGCCCTCCGTAATTATCAGTTCCTACTGTTCGTAAACGTTGGCACCTTTGGGGACCTTGAGATCGAAGAGGGAATCCTTGATTCCTGCGTTGGTCCTTACATTCTTTAACTCTATCTTGATGACATTCGAATAGGTGTCATGTATGATGAACGATCGGATAGGGAACCCGGCGGCTGACAGAGATATTTCGATGTATGTAATGGTTCCCATGGATTTCCTGGGCCTGAGGACCAAAGTGTTGTCTTTACCCGTTACGTTGAACTCCCGTCGTATGTTTCCGAAACCGCTCAGGAGGGCGACGGGGGTCTGGCCGTAAGTCGATCTGTCGAACTTCCCCCTGTAAGCCTGATTGTCTTTTTTCTTGTAAATCAGAACGGTATCGCCGTTGATAGTAACATCCTGTGCTGCCTTCCCCTTATAAAGCCACTTCATTCTGAGCGGAGGCTTGATGAAGAATTCCCCCCTGTACGTGTCGGTTCTGTCAAGGTCCTTCAGGACGCTGGTCTGTATAAAATCACCGCTGAGGTCCCTGAAATGTTCATATGCCTTCTGGATGCGGGCTATGTTGTCCTCAGTACCGGCTCGGGAGTCCAAAACAGGATAGGCGCAAAAAAAGGCCATGAAGACAGCCAGTGAAAAAATTGTACGTGTCAGATATCTGCCAAAAGAGAAAATCATCTGTGTCTCCTCATGAAATCCCGCGGTTTGCCCGCCGCCTTGGGCGGGCCCACCATTCCCTCTTCTTCCATGATTTCCACGATCCGTGCCGCGCGGTTATATCCTATCTTGAACCTTCTCTGGAGCGACGATATGGAGACTTCACCCACGGAGTCGGCAAATTCCACTGCCTTATCGAACATCTCGTCCTTCTCGGCATGGTCATCTTCCTCCGCCGCCGGCTGCTCTGTCGGGATTTCTTCGAAGATGGAGAAGTCCGGGGTCCCCTGCGACTTAATGTAGGAAGTCGCCTCGCCGATCTCGGCTTCCGTGACCAATGCGCCGTGGACCCTCACTATTCTCGATCCGGGCAGCATCAGCAGCATGTCGCCTTTGCCCAGCAGCTGTTCCGCCCCCTGCGTATCGAGGATAGTCCTGGAATCTATCTTCGAAAATACCTGGAAGGAGATCCTGGCGGGGAAATTTGCCTTGATAAGCCCCGTGATGACATCTACGGAGGGCCTCTGAGTGGCTATTATGAGATGGATGCCGGCGGCCCTTGCCATCTGGGCAAGCCTCGTTATCGCGTCCTCCACCTCGTTTGACGAGGCGAACATGAGGTCGGCAAGCTCGTCGATGAATATGACAATGTATGGGAGCTTCTCCCCGTCCGGCGCAAGCCTGTTGAAACTGTCGATGTTCCTCGCTCCCTTTTCGGCGAGGAGCCTGTACCTCCTCTCCATCTCGATGACCATCTTCCTGAGGGCCTCAGCGGCCTTCCTTGGGTTTGTAATGACCGGAGAAATGAGATGGGGGATGTCTTCGTACATCGAAAGTTCGAGAAGTTTCGGGTCTATCATCAGCATCTTCACGTCGGAGGGCGAAGCCTTGAAGAGGATGCTCATGACCATGGAATTTATCGATACGCTCTTCCCGGCTCCGGTAGCGCCGGCGACCAGCAGATGGGGCATCCTGGCCAGGTCGGCGACAACAGGACTGCCGAATATGTCCTTGCCGAGGGCCAGCGTTATCTTCGAGTGGCTCTTGCCGAACCTGTCGGAAGAAAGGACCTCCCGGAGGGACACTATCTCCCTGCGCTTATTGGGGACCTCGATCCCTATGGCTGCCTTTCCGGGTATGGGAGACACTCTCATGCTCTGTGCTTTCTGGGCGAGGGCCAGGTCGTCAGCAAGAGATACGACCCTGTTTATCTTCACGCCCGGAGCGGGCTCGAATTCATACATAGTGACGACCGGCCCGGGGTGCACCTGGGTTATCCTGCCTTCGACGCCGAAATCGGCGAGCTTGTTTTCCAGAAGTGCCGAGTTGGAAAGCAGTTCCTCTTTCGCCGGCCGCTCTGACGGGTCATAGACCGTGAGAAGGTCAACGGACGGCAACGTGTAACCGTCTGCCCCGGCCGACGGAACGGCCACCCTCTGCCATTTTGCCGGACCGGACCGGGCCGGCCGCGGTTTCGGCGGTACATGCTCGTTTAGTAAGGGGCCGGCGGTCTTCTCCGGGCTTCGTATCAGAATTTCCTCTTCGATTACCGACTTTTCGGCCTTTCTCCCGGGTTCCGTGCCTTTTCCCGGTTTCAGGCCCCTGGCGAAGGAACTCAGCGACACCGGGCTAAGCATGATCACCGACGAGAGAAACGCCGAGATAGAACACAAATAGGCGCCAAGGGTGGAGAGATACCGTTCCAGAAAGCCCGTCGTGATAGACCCCATGAGCCCACCGGAGTTTATCCCGGTGTTGAGATCGAAAGTTACATGCAGGAGTGAAAGCATCAGGGATGAGGAAAATAGAAAGAGCATGGACCCCCAGAAATACATCTTCTGGCCGGGTATGCCCAACATCCTTCTCAGTCCGAAGACAACCAGAAAAAGCGGGAGCGCGTACGATGAAATTCCGGCCAGGGTGATCAGTAAATCCGAGAGGTAGGCGCCCGCGACCCCTCCGTAATTTCTCACCGTCGCCGCCGAGTAGGTAAAGACCGCAGGGTCCCCGTACTTCGAATAGCTGAAAAGGCTCATAGCCAGGTAAACGCTCCCCAGTATGGCTATGACACCAAGGATTTCTTCCCTTACCCGTTTTACCCTTTCAGCCATGTCCCTATAATTATAACAATCGCGGGAAGAAAGCGGTAATAGATGAAAACGTTGATGGGATATAAATATTCAGTGCAGCACGGTGATGAAGAAAGATTCCGGACAAGCCGGAATGACGAGACCATAGATACCGAGCCGTTTTCTGTCGTTCTCGCAAGCGGAGCGCGCCTGCCTGCCGGCAGGCAGGTCGGGAATCCTTCTTTGCCGGCGGGATTTCTCCGCTCCGCTGAAGCCATATCATGGGATCGCGTTCGCAACAGTCCGGCATCAGGCTAGACCTCGAAGATGATCGGCATGATCATCGGCTTCCTGTCCATGGTGTTCCTGATGTATTTCTTCAGGACGCTCCGTATCTTGGCCTGTATGAGGGCCTTGTCTGCAATGATCTCGCTGTCCAGTTCCTTCATGCTGTTGTAAACGAGTTCCTTCACGTCGTTGATGATCTCCTGCGAGGCGTCCTCGAAGACGAAGCCCCTGGATACTATATCCGGGCCGGAAACTATGGTGCCGCTCAGTTTTTCTATCCCGATCAGGATAAGAACGATCCCGTCGTGGGCCAGTCTCCGCCTGTCCCTCAGCACCATGTCCCGTACGTCTCCCACTCCTTTGCCGTCGACGTAGACCCTGCCCGAGGTTATCTTCCCGGTTTTGGCGGCCCCTTCCCCGGAGATTTCCAGCACATCTCCGTCGTCGAGAATAAAGATATTGGGTTTCGGCACTCCGGTCTTTTCAGCGAGCCTCGCATGATAGACCTTGTGCCGGTGTTCGCCGTGGACGGGGACGAAATACTTCGGCCGCACCAGGTTCAGCATGAGCTTGAGTTCCTCCTTTGAGGCGTGTCCCGATACGTGGATCTCCGATACTTTCTCGTAAATTACGTCGGCCCCTCTCCTGAAGAGATGGTTTATTATCCTCCCGATCGATTGCTCGTTCCCGGGTATGATCTTGGCCGACAGGATGACTATATCTCCCTCTTTTATGCTTATTGTCTTGTGTTCCGCCGTCGCGATACGCGACAGGACGCTCATCGGTTCGCCCTGGCTCCCCGTGGTGATGATGACGACTTCCTCGTCCCTGAGGTCCTTGAGGTTTTCCAGACGCAGCCATATGTTCCGGGGTATTTTGAGGTAACCGAGATCCAGGGCGATCCGGGCGTTTGAAACTATGCTCTTGCCGGAGAGGATCACCTTCCTGCCGAACATGGCGGCAACGTCGATCACCTGCTGTATCCTGTGGATGTTGGAGGCGAATGTGGCGACAATTATCCTTCCCTTCGCCTTCGAGAAGATGTCCTCAAAAGACCTGCGGACCTCCTTCTCGGAGAAGGTGAACCCTCCCTTTTCAGCGTTTGTACTGTCCGAAAGGAGAAGGACGGTGCCCCTTTCCCCGTATTCCGAAAACCGGTGAAAGTCCATCAGCTGTCCGTCGACGGGGGTGGGATCGAGCTTGAAATCTCCCGTGTGCACCATGAGCCCCACCGGGGTCTTTATGCCGAAGGCGACGCCGTCGACAATGCTGTGGGTGACCCGGATGAACTCTATTTCGAACACTCCCAGGGTCACGACCTCACGGGGCATCACCGAGTTGAGCTCCACATGTTCGAGGTTGTGCTCGCGAAGTTTTTCCCTGACGAGGCCGAGCGTGAGAGGGGTGCCGAAGACAGGGACATTGATTTCCTTGAGAAGGAAAGGCAGTGCTCCCGTATGGTCTTCGTGGCCATGTGTGATGACTATCCCTCTCAGCTTCTCCCTGTTTTCGAGCACGTAAGTAAAGTCCGGGATCACGAAGTCGATGCCCGGCATGTCTTCCTGCGGAAACATGAGCCCTGCATCGATGACTACCATGTCTTCCCCGTATTCTATGACTGTCATGTTGAGACCTATTTCTTCGACGCCGCCAAGGGGGATTACGGAAAGCGTATTATTCACGGGAAAACACCTCCAGGTTGCCCCCGCCCTTGCGCACGGCGGCAGCCAATGCCTCTTCGGCTCCCCGGATAAGTTCCTCCGGCGGCCCGTCCTCCAGGGACGCCACCCCTGCGCTCGCCGTGATCCGTCCAAGCGGCTGGGCCTCTTCACCCTGAAAAGGATGGTCGCGGATCAGGGCGCCGAACCTCCTGCCCAGTACGACGCCAGACGAGAGGGCAGTGTTGGGAAGGATTACGCAAAAAGCGTCTCCCCCATACCTGACTACGACATCGGCGCTCCTGGCATTCTTCTTGAGCAGTTCGGCGATTTTCTTCAGGGCAAGATTGCCGCGGTAGTCACCGTTGAGTTTGGTATAGACGCTGAAATCATCGACATCAATGAGGATAAGAGAGAGCGGTATCCGGTACCTGACGGACCGGCTCACCTCCTGCGCCAGTCGCAGTTGAAAATACCGGTGATTGAAAAGTTCCGTCAGTTCGTCTACGAGCCCCGCCCTTTTCGGGTGCACTACTTCAAGGTCTTTAAGGTGTATCACAAGATCTCTTTTGTCTTTGCAGGCAGCGAGTTCTCCCAGCTTGCCCAGAAGAACACTCCTGTCCACAGGTTTCAAAAGGTAATCCGACGCCCCCAAGGTGTAGGCGAGGTCCTGGTTGTCTACTATTGAGTGTATGAGAACGGGTATGTCATTGGTCTCCGGATCTGTCTTCAGGTCCTGAAGGACCTCCCATCCGTCTTTCCGCGGCAGCATGACGTCCAGCGCGATGGCGAAGGGCTTGAGTTCCCTGGCTTTTGAGATGGCCTCGATACCGTCGTAGGCTCGGGCCACCTTGTAGCCCGCCTTGCTCAAATGTATGGTCAGGATCTCCGAAGTGGGGATGTCGTCTTCAACGACAAGAACAAGCGGTGCCTCTTCCTTGAGCCACGGATATGTCCGGGCGGCGGGAGTGAAGTCGCAGATCTCTTCTCTTTTCCGTTCGGATACAACGGGAAGGTAGAAAATGAATTCACTGCCTTCTCCGTATCTGCTGGTGACAGTTATCCTCCCTCCGTGCAGATCTACCAGTCTCTTCGTGAGGGAAAGGCCGAGCCCGGTCCCCTGGAAATTTCTCGACATGGAGGGGTCCGCCTGCTCGAATTCTTCGAATATCCTGTCCATGTCCTCTTCCCTGATACCTATCCCCTTGTCCCACACAGTCACCTTCAGAAAATGCTGGCCGTTCAGAGCCCAGGGCAGCCGGCGATCAGTGTTTGCCGGTCCTTCGGCCCGGATGCCCACACTGCCGCCCTCGGGAGTACCCATGATCATCACCACCTCGTCGACGGCCTCCTTCAGGTCAAAACTATCGTATATGAGCTCCAGTTTGCCGGACTCTATCTTGGCCAGATCGAGGATATTGTTTACAAGCTGCAGGAGGTGCTTGCCTGAAGCGGAGATGTTTGAGAGATGGCGGGCCTGTTTCTCGTTCAGTTCGCCGAATGTCTTATCCAGCAGGATTTCGGAAAAACCGAGTATGGAATTCAGCGGTGTTCGCAATTCATGGCTTATGTTAGAGATGAAACGTGCCTTTATCCGGTTTGCACGCTCCAGCTCAAGGTTCATCTTTTCAAGCTCCCGGGTCTTCTCGATCACCTTGTCATCGAGACCTGTGTTAGGGGCCTTCAAGTCATTCTGCAGCGCCACTTCCCTTTGGCCCTTCCTATAGCGCTCGACAAGTCCCAGGAGAAGCTTTGCCCCCGTTTCTCCGATGACCTCGATGTCCGGAGGGACCTTCTCCGCGATGGACCTGCCAAGTTCGCGGTCACCGGTGACATTTACGATGATATCAGGGGCCTGCGTACAAAGCTCATCGATATTACCGGCGACGAAGATACCCTCCCTTCCGGCGATCTCAAGGCCCGGTGCGTTCCCGTCCCTGTCAGTGACGCCTACCGTCTTTACGGCACCGTTACTCAGAAAAATATCGAGCAGGGAACTGCCGGCCCTGCCCGCCCCGACTATGCAGACCTTGATCATTGCCTTATCCCCAGCCGCTCTCTTGTCATGCAGATGAACCTGTCGATCAGGGCGGGATCCCACTGGTCCTGCGACTTTTCCTGCTCCATTCTGCCCAAAGCCTCTTTCGGCGAGAAGGCGGCCCTGTAAGGCCGCTTCGACACCATGGCGTCGAATGTGTCCGTTATGGCGACGATCCTGGCAAAGAAAGGTATCTCGTCTCCCCGGAGCCTGTCGGGAAAGCCGGTCCCGTCCCAGCGCTCGTGGTGATGACGAATGGCAGGCAGTATCTTGCGAGCCGAATGGAGGGGTTTGCAGATGTGCTCTCCGACGATCACGTGTTCTCTTATCGACTTCAGTTCCCCCGCGGTGAGGTCGTCGCTCTTGTGAAGGATGTAATCGTCTACCCCGATTTTGCCGATATCGTGGAGGACGCCCGCCTTGTAAAGCAGGTGCTGGTCGCCGGACGGCAACCCGATATATGATGCGAAATCCATGGACAAGTTTCCGACCCTTTCGGAATGGCCCTTCGTATAAGGGTCCTTGGCCTCTATGGCGACAGCCAGCGTGAGGATTATGTCTTCCGAATGATCCAGCTCGCCCTGCAGCTTCCTCAGCCGCAGAAGGGACCTGATCTTTGCTATCAGCTCAACTGTATGAAATGGTTTTGTCAGGAAATCGTCGGCCCCCGCTTCCAGACCGGCAATCTTGTCATCCAGTTCGTTCAATGCGGTCACGAGGACCACCGGGAAGAATCTTCTTCCGGCAAGGGACTTCAATTTCCTGCAGAGGTCGAAGCCGTTCATGCCCGGCATCATCACGTCGAGGACCGCCAGGTCTACGGGCTTGCTCTCTATAACCTGCAGGGCCTCGCCTGCATTTGAAGCGGTAACTACCCGGTACCCCTCCCTGTAAAGTATCCCCTCCATCACCTCCAGATTGAAGGGCATGTCGTCGACGACGAGTATGGCGGAATTCCCCTTTTCTATATTCAATTCAGAGGACATGGCATGCGTGTTACCGCTTCAACCTTCCGGCTCCTTCATTTGGGGGCTTCTGAAATAATCTTCTGTTTCATACAAGACCTGAAGATCCGATCCTCCTCCCGGAAGAATCACGAACCGGGGCCACTATCTTCTATAATAAACGTTATGTTCAACGACCGGCAATGAGCATTTCGAGCAGCGCTTTCTGCGCGTGAAGCCTGTTTTCGGCCTGGTCAAAGACTGCGCTGAGCGGACCGTCCATCACTTCATCGGTGATCTCCTCCCCCCGGTGCGCCGGCAGGCAGTGAAGCACGATCACATCTTTCCGGGAACAGGACAGAAGCGGGCTGTTTATCTGGTAATCCGCAAGCTTCTTCTTCTTGTCTGCAGCCTGCCGTTCCTCTCCCATGCTGACCCATACGTCGGTATATACGACATCGGCCATCCCGGCGGCTTCCTTCGGGTTGCCCAGGTCGATGATCTCGCTCCTAGCCGTCTCTCTTGCCCTGTCGAGAACACCGGGGTCGGGCTCGTAGCCATCCGGACAGGCGACGGTCAGATCGAATTCCATGAGTGAAGCGGCTTCGATCAGGGAATTGCAGACATTGTTCCCGTCCCCGACATAAGCCACCTTCAGTCCCTTGATCCGCCCCTTTTTTTCCGCCATCGTCATCAGGTCGGCAAGCGTCTGACATGGATGGTGCAGGTCGCTCAGCCCGTTGATCAGAGGGATCTCTGCGCCGGCGGCAAACTTTTCGAGCGTGGAATGGGCAAAGGTCCGTATGACAATGCCGTCAAGATAGCGGGAAAGAGTTCTGGCCGTATCCGGAATGCTTTCCCCCCTTCCGAGCTGAAGATCCGAAGTATTCAAGTAGATGGGGTTCCCCCCGAGTTGATAGACCCCGACGTCAAAGGAAACCCTCGTGCGCGTGGACGGTTTTTCGAAAAGAAGACCTATGCTCTTCCCGATAAGGGGACATTGACCGGCATCCTTGCCGCTCTTGAGGTCGAGTGCCCTGTGCACGAGGCGGGAGATCTCCCCGGAAGACAAGTCCCACAGCGTAATGAAGTCCCTTTTCATAATCATCTCCTAGGAAAGACGGTCAAAAACCTGTCCGAGAACGTCGACCAGATGGTCTATCTCTTTTTCCGTCACAATCAGCGGCGGCATGAACCTCAGAACGTTACCGGCCGTGCAGTTGATGAGTATCCCGTTCTCCATGCATGCCTTAACGACAGGCGCGCCGTCGCGGATCAGCTCCATCCCGATGAGGAGTCCCATACCACGGATTTCCGCGATCCTGCTCGGGAACTCCTCCTGCAGGTCTTTGAGTCTTTTTTTAAGATAACTCCCCATCCTCCTGCACTGGTCCAGGACGAAACCGTCTTCAAGAATGACCTCGATTGCTGCTACACCTGCGGCGCATACGAGCGGGTTTCCGCCGAATGTGGAGCCGTGCGTCGCGGGCTGGAAGCCGGCGGCGATTTTATCCGTTGCGAGCATCGCGCCTATGGGAACGCCGCCGCCGAGGCCTTTCGCCAGGGTCATGATATCGGGTGTTATGCCGAACTGTTCATAGGCGAACAACGATCCCGTCCTTCCCATGCCGGTCTGAACCTCGTCCAGTATAAGGAGAATGCCATGCCGGTCGCAGAGAGACCTCACGTCGCGGAGGTAGCCAGCGTCAGGTATTACCACGCCGCCTTCGCCCTGTATAGGTTCGAGCATGACCGCGCAGGTCTCCGGTTTCACCGCTTTTTCGAGCGCCGTTATGTTGTTGAATTCCACATGCATGAAACCCGGCACAGGAGGACCGAAGCCCCTTCTCAGCTTCTCCTGACCGGTCGCCGAAAGCGTAGCGAGGGTGCGGCCGTGAAAAGAGTTCAAGGCGCTTATGATTTCGAAGCGGTCCTGTCCGATATGCTCCCTGTAATATCTCCGTGCGAGTTTGATCGCGGCCTCATTGGCCTCGGCCCCGGAATTGCAAAAGAATACCTTGTCGGCAAAGGAGTTTTCGACAAGCATCCTGGCAAGCTCGATCTGGGACTCGATATGAAAATAATTCGAGACATGAATAAGGCGCTGGGCCTGTTTTTGTAAGGCTATTACAATCTTTGGATGGCAATGTCCGAGGCAGTTGACGGCTACACCGCCCATGAAATCGAGATATTCCTTGCCGTCGGAACTCCACACCTTCATCCCGCGGCCTTTCCGGAGCACAACCGGAAACCGGTTATATGTATGCATAAGATAACGACTTGATTCATCGAGGACTTTCCTGATATCCATGCAGGAATAATAACGTATAATTTATATAAAAATCAAATAGATAGGCTGGCTTTTCATCTCAAGTTCCTCCGGCGTCGGCTCGTAAGGAGCAGTCAGGGTGTGCAGAAGGCATACTCCTTCATCCTGAAGTCGAAAAACTTACGCAGTAACAGCGATCCGCAGTAGCGGCTCAGTGCCCGTAATGGACAGTAAAACCTTTATAATGTTAGAATTTTTAATGAAGATCGCTATTACGGGAAAAGGCGGGGTGGGTAAGACCACACTTTCTGCGGTATTGAGTTATCTCTTTGCCTCAGAGGGGAAAAAGGTCATTTCAGTGGACGCAGACCCTGATGCCAATCTTGCGTCCGCTCTCGGGGTACCGAAGGCGGACGCCGAAAAGATAAGGCCCATTGCGGACCTCGGCGAGCTGATAGAGGAACGAACGGGGTCGAAGCCCGGCAGCATGGGAGGAATTTTCAAACTCAATCCGAAGGTTGACGACCTGCCGGAAGGTCTTGGATACAGGGTTGACGGGATCACTCTCCTGGTGATGGGAAAATCGAAGGCCGCTGCATCGGGATGTTACTGCCCCGAAAATGTTCTTCTCAGAATGCTCCTCAGGCACCTCGTAGTGGAAAGGGACGAGGTGGTTATTGTCGATATGGAAGCGGGGATCGAGCACCTGACAAGGGGAACGGCCGGTTCCGTCGACGCCTTTGTCGTCGTGGTCGAACCGGGCCAGAGGAGTCTCCAGACCGCCGGCGTAGTCAGGGAGATGGCCAGGGACCTGGGTGTGAAAAAGGTATTTGTCGTGGCCAACAAGGTCCGGGGGCGGGAAGACGTCGATTTCATAAGGTCGGGAATAGGCGGCATGGAGCTCATAGGTCACATATCGTTTCATGACGATGTCATGGAAGCCGACATGAAGGGGGCCTCTCCTTACAGTCATTCTCCACAGACAGTGGAAGAGGTGAGGACCATCAAGACCGCGATAGAGAAGACTCTTCGTGAAGGATAAGAACTCTCTCAGGAAGGAACTCCTCGACAAGCGTGACGCCATCCCCCCCGAAGTAAGAAGAATCAAGAACAGCCGGATCTGTGAAAGGACCCTCTTACTGGACGAAGTCGCAGGGGCGGGCACGATTTTTTTCTTCGCCTCGTTCAGGTCGGAGGTCGATACCTTTGCCATGATGCGGCCCCTGCTTGCGGGGGGGAAGAAGGTGCTGGTCCCGAAAGTAGACAGGGAAAGACATCTCCTTCTCCTGTATGAAATCCGGAACGTGGATGAACTGGTACCGGGGTATATTGGAATCCCCGAGCCGCCTGCAACGGCCGGAGAGATACCGGTGGATGTGAATGATACGGACCTCGTGATAATTCCGGGGGCCGGCTTCGATCCGGCCGGCGACAGGATAGGGTATGGAGGCGGATATTACGACAGGCTGCTGGCGGGACTGAAAAAGGATATCCCCGTTGTTGCCCCGGCATACGAAGAGCAGATAATCGACTCGATACCGGCCGAGCCGCACGATGTCAGGGTCGGAGTGATTGTTACGGACAGACGGGTGATACGGTGCAGCGGGCCGTCGAGCAACAGTGACTAGTGCCGGTCGGGACAAGGCATCTTTTCGGCAGGAAGGCCGCCGACACTGATAGCTATATTTGTAAACAGGAGGTTCTGACGATGATCTCATTAAAGCTGGAGAGAATTTCAGGGGCGGTGGCGGAAAAGGTCAGGCCCTTTCTGGAGGAGATTCTCCAGGGATATTCTGACAACATAGATTCCATCCACTTGACTGGAAGTGCGGTGACTGAAGACTATAATGAAAAGACCTTCGACATAGACAGCATAGTCGTGCTGGAAAAAATGGACCTGAAATTTGTCAGGTTCCTGGCCCCTATGGGAAAGAAGTACAGGAAAAAGGGGGTTTCGGCGCCTCTGATAATGACGCCCGAATATATCAGAAACTCGCTCGATGTGTTTCCGATAGAGTTTCTTGATTTCAAACATGTTCATGAGACGGTATACGGGGAGGATATTCTGAGGGGCCTTTCCATAAGCAACGCGGACCTGAGGCGGCAGTGCGAGCGTGATGTCAAGAGCAAACTTATCGGCCTCAGGCAGGGATACATCTCGTCGATGGGCGACAGGGAGGTGCTTACGGACCGGCTGGCCGGTTCCATTACGGGGTATATTCCACTCTTCAAGGGGATTATCTGCCTCATGGGGAGAGAGCGACCGGTGAAGCATCATGACGTGATAGCGGAGCTTGCCTCGGCCACGGGAGTGGACACGGCAAGCTTCAGGAAGGTCCTGGACATCAAGAGGGGTCACCTGAAACCGTCTAAAGAGGAAATTTATGCGGTCTTTGAAGAATACTATGCCGCCACAGAAAGAATCGGAGAAATAGTCGATGGCCTCGTTGTGTAAGCGTCTGCCGTTTATCCTGATAATTCTTGCTCTTTTTGTTGCCGCTTCTACGGTTTTTGCCGTAGTTCCACCGGTGCCGGCAACACCCCGGGACTATGTAGTGGACCTCGCGGGTATTGTGAATGATAATGCAAAGGTGCGTCTGGACGGGTACCTGAAGGAACTGGAGCAGAAGACTACGGCACAGTTTGTTGTCCTGACGGTCACGAAACTGCAGGGCGAACCGATAGAGCAGTTCTCCATTGATGTTGCCCACAACAGATGGAAACTGGGACAGAAGGGCAAGGACAACGGGGTGTTGCTTGTGGTTGCGCTGAAGGACAGGAAATACCGGTTCGAGATAGGATACGGGCTTGAAGGCGTCCTTCCCGACAGTTTTGTCGGGACAGTCGGACGTCAATATCTTGTCCCTTATTTCAGAAAGGGCGATTTTTCGACGGGAATATTCGCCGCGGTGGTCGCCGTCTCAAACAGGATTGCAGCGAGCCAGGGCGTCAGGATCACCGGGATGCCTCAACTTCGTGGTACTTATGGTGAAAGGGCTGGAAAGGGCGGGATCGCAGGCACGATCCTGACCCTCCTCTTTTTTGTCGGCGCCGCCATACTGTTTATAAAGAATCCGCGCCTCTTTCTGCTTCTCCTGTTTGCATCTTCAATGGGCGGCAGGAGAGGGGGATGGGGAGGAGGAGGCTTCGGCGGCGGAGGTTTCGGCGGAGGCGGCAGCTTCGGCGGTGGCGGAGGAGGAGGCTTCGGCGGCGGAGGCGCGTCCGGCGGTTGGTAACTGATGTGATTTTATATCCTCACACTGTGAAACAGCCCGGCAGGAACAACGAAAAAGTCTTGTAATGACGACATGATCTTATTCATCTTTCACATGAATGCAGTCATAAAGTGCTGCGACTTTCGAAGAAAGGCTGGCGGGCCTCTCTATAGGGCTGCAAGGTGTCGCTACAAGGCATTTTTCGCCGTCCCTGCCGGGCT
>JARRRD010000040.1:0-14550 GCA_037381085.1 Candidatus Sulfobium sp. | reverse complement strand
TGAACGCTGAAGGAAGAACCCCTATGAAAATGACGGCGGTCACTGTTACCCCGAGCGCGAGTCCCAGGGCCGGGGATTTCGCAAGCTCTACGGTCTCCTTCGGCTCTCTCATATACATGAACATCACGACCCTCAGGTAGAAATACGCTGATATCGCGCTGAACAGGACGGCTATTATCACCACCCAGGTGTAGCCGGCGTTTATGGCGCTCATAAACAGATAAAACTTACCCATAAATCCGGCGGTCGGAGGGATACCCGTAAGCGAGAACATAAACACAAGCATCATTGCGGCAGCAAGGGGATGCGTCTTCGAAAGTCCCTCGTAGTCCGAAATATTGTCACCCTTGAAGCCCTCTGTCCTGAGCATGATGATGACCGCGAAGGCGCCTATGTTCATGAAGGCGTAAATTACCAGATAATTCATCACGCTGGCAAGACCGTCGTGGGTCCCGGCTATGATGCCCAGCAGGATATAACCCACGTGGGCGATCGAGGAATAGGCCAGCATCCTCTTTATATTCGTCTGTGATATGGCAACTACGTTCCCCACTGCCATCGTCAGGATGGCGATGGGAATAAGAACAACCGACCATTCGACCCTTAGAGACCCGAAGGCGGTAAGGAAAACCCTCCCCAGTACCGCAAAGCCGGCAGCCTTCGGACCCACCGACATGAAGGCCGTGATCGATGTGGGCGCTCCTTCATATGCGTCGGGGGCCCACATGTGAAAGGGGACAGCAGCTATCTTGAACAAGAAAGCCACCGCCAGAAGCATCATCGCCAGCGTAAGGGCCGGATTGCCGGTGAGCCCATGCTGTACGATATAGGAGGAGATCCCCTTAAGGTTCGTGGTCCCCGTCAGTCCGTACACCATCGAGGCGCCGTAAAGCAAAGAGGAGCAGGGCGTAGTATTCACCCAGATTCACCTTTTCTATCTCTATGTATCGCACCGATATCAAGACGGTAAGTACGACGTTAAGCAGGAAGATCAGTTTGAAGAAAAGGCTGTATCCGTCGGCTATGAACATGCCCTTAAAAGTGACACCGAAGGAGCCGGCCAGGCTGTACGTCACGATCGCCACACAGATCATGGTAAACAAGCCGATGGTCTCTTTTCTCCTGATGACAAGGTCCGACAGCAGGACAAGGAGGGCCAGGACGGCCATTATTATCTCCGGCATTAAAGGTCGCAAAACAGGCATCTCAGACTTCCCCTTTTCTCACTTCATGATCTCCATAACGTTCCTGGCGACTTTCGCCCCGGCAAGGCCGCCGGTATTGACACGCTCAAGCAGATGGTGCACGGACTCATGCATGAAACCGAGGAACGTGTCCGGATGCACCCCTATCCAGAATACAAGTATTATCATCGGGACCAGGGTAAGCAGCTCCCTGCCATTGATGTCGGCAA
The DNA here is from genome assembly GCA_037381085.1 of Candidatus Sulfobium sp. GTDB lineage: Bacteria > Nitrospirota > Thermodesulfovibrionia > Thermodesulfovibrionales > UBA6898 > JARRRD01. The sequence continues at coordinate 13,136 of JARRRD010000040.1, read as the reverse complement.
GGCCCGAGACCTTTTCGTTCGTCTCCATGAAAAAGACCCGCTGATAAAGCCAGAGCATATAGCCTGCTCCGATAATGACACCGGTCGCGGCAAACACGCCGGCCCAATGATTTGCGGTAAAGCCGCCCAGGATTATCAGGAATTCACCGACAAACCCGTTTGTGGAGGGAAACCCGATAGACGCCAGGGTGAACACGATAAAAATGGACGCAAATATGGGCATGACGGAGGCGACGCCCCCATAATCGGCTATCTGCCTCGTGTGGGTCCTTTCATAGATAACGCCCACGCTCAGAAACAGTGCGCCCGTGACAACACCGTGGTTGATCATCTGGAGGATGCCCCCCTCCATACCTTGTATGTTAAGCGCAAATATGCCCAATGTCACAAAGCCCATGTGGCTGACCGAGCTGTAGGCGATGAGTCTCTTCATGTCGGTCTGCGCAAGACAGATCACTCCCCCATAAATGATGGCGATGACGGAAAGGGTCATCATGACCGGCGTCATGGCCCTTGATGCGTCCGGCAGAATGGGCAGCGAGAACCTGAGGAAACCGTAGGCCCCCATCTTGATGAGAACGGCGGCAAGTATGACACTGCCGGCCGTCGGGGCCTCGGTGTGGGCGTCGGGAAGCCACGTGTGCACAGGGAACATTGGGACCTTCACGGCGAAGGCCGCAAAAAATGCCCAGAACAGCCAGAACTGCATGTGGTAGGGATAGGACATGGTCGAGAGCTTGACGATGTCGAATGTCTTGCCGGAATAGAAGTAAAGGACGATGATGCCGACCAGCATGAGCACGCTTCCCACCAGGGTATAAAGGAAAAACTTGACCGCTGCATAGACCCTGTTCGGCCCGCCCCATACGCCGATCAGGAGATACATGGGGATGAGCATGGCTTCCCAGAAAATATAGAACAGAAAGAAGTCCAGGGCGCAGAAGACGCCGATCATCGCCCCCTCCATCAGAAGGACGGCAATATAAAACTCCTTCGTCTTCGTCTTTATGGAATTCCACGATATGAGGACACTGAGGACGATGACGATGGTGGAGAGGAGCACAAACAGTATGCTTATGCCGTCCAGGCCCAGAGCATAGTTGACGTTCCAGGCGGGGACCCACGCGTGCCTTTCGACAAACTGCATCAGATGAGTGGTCTTGTCAAACCCCGTAAAGAGGGGGATCGAGATGAAAAAGTCCAGTAGACTGACCGCAAGGGCTATCCACTTTATGAGTGTTTCGCGTGATCTCTGCATCACCAGAAGCAGGGCCGCACCCGCAACAGGCAGGAATATGAGTGTGCTTAGTATGGGAAAACCTGTGCTGTTCAACATGTCACATTCACCTCAGTAGCATAAGGGCCACAATTATCAACGCGCCCGTCGCCATTATGGCCGCATAATTTTGCAGGAGGCCGGTCTGTACCCTTCTCAGCCTCCTGCTGATTCCGCCTATGGCCTCGGGCACGCCGTTGACGACAGCCTCGATAATGTGCCTGTCTGTAACACCGATAAGTATGTTTCCGGCCGCCCATATAGTCGGCCGCACAATGAGATAACTGTAAATCTCGTCTATATAGTACTTATTGAAGAGAAGCCTGTAGATCAGCCGGAACTGCTCTGCAACCTTTTCCGGCAAATCGGTCCTCATTACATACATGAAGTAGGCAAACCCGATACCCGCCAGTCCGGTGATTATGGAGATGGCCATCATCAGCCATTCCTGAGACACCGTCCCGTGTCCCTCCGGATTACCGAGCACAGGGCCGAGAAACTCCGTGAAGTGCGCCCCGCCCCCGAGCAGATGAGGTATACCCACCCACCCCGCTCCTACGGCGCCGACGCAGAGCAGTATAAGGGGTATCGTCATTACCTTCGGCGATTCATGGAGATGGTGCTCCTGCTCGTGGGTGCCCCGGAACTTACCATGGAAGGTCACAAAGATCAGCCGGAATGAGTAGAATGCGGTCAGGAAGACGACGATAGTGCCGATGAGCCAGACGAATTTGCCGACGGGGCTCGATCCCGAATAGGCAAGCCAGAGAATCTCGTCCTTGCTGAAGAAACCGGCGAAGCCCGGCACACCGGAAATGCTGAGCGATGCCAGGAGCATCGTTATGTACGTAACCGGCATATACTTTTTGAGACCTCCCATCTTCCGCATGTCCAGCTCTCCGGCCATTGCGTGCATCACGCTGCCCGCGCATAGGAACAGCAGGGCCTTGAAAAAGGCATGCGTATAGAGGTGGAAGATACCTGCGCCATAGGCGCCGACCCCGCAGGCGATGAACATATAGCCAAGCTGACTTATCGTCGAATAGGCGATGATCCTTTTTATGTCGTTCTGCACAATGGCGATAGTGGCCGCAAAAAGGCATGTTAAGGCGCCGATGATGGCAACAACGGAGAGGGCCGTCTCCGAAAGGTCGAAAATGGCGTGGCACCTGGCCACCAGAAATACCCCGGCCGTGACCATCGTGGCGGCATGGATCAGGGCGCTGACCGGGGTCGGGCCCTCCATGGCGTCGGGAAGCCATACATGCAGCGGAAGCTGGGCGGATTTGCCAACGGAGCCGCAGAAGAGGAGAAGTGCGATCAGGGTGGCCAGACTGACGTTATGCCCCAGTAAATTTACTGTCCTGCCCGCGATTTCTCCCGCGTGAGAGAAGACCGGAGCATAGTAAACGGTGCCGAAAGTCAGGAATATTACGATAATTCCCAGGCCGAAGCCGAAGTCGCCGAACCTGTTGACAATGAAGGCCTTCTTCCCGGCGTCCGAGGCAGACTTCTTCCTGAAATAATACCCTATCAGGAAATAGGAACAGAGGCCCACGCCCTCCCAGCCGAAGTAAAGCTGCATGAAGTTGTTCGACATTACGAGCATGAGCATGCAGAAGGTGAAGAGGCTCAGGTAGGAGAAGAACCGGTAGTATCCGTCGTCGCCGTGCATGTACCCCACCGAGTAAATGTGTATGAGTGTACTGCAGGTTGTAACAACGATCAGCATCACCGCAGTGAGCTGGTCTATGAGGAAACCTACCGATACTGTGAAGTGGCCCGACAATATCCATGTATAGAGGTTCCTGTCAAGGGTCTTTCCGGACATTACATCGATGAGTGTTGCAACCGAAACAACCCATGACGCCGCAACCGCCGCGATAGAGACCCAGTGGGCCTTTCCCCTGATGAATCTTCTACCCAGCAGGATATTGACCACAAAGGCCGCGAGGGGCAAAAAGGGTATCAACAGGTAACCATTCATAATCTTATCCCTTCACGCATAACGCCATTGTTCACGGTTTATCCTTTCATCTCGTTCATCTCATCGACATGAGCGGTGGATTTATTTCTGAAGAGGGCCATGATGATGGCCAGTCCTATGGCGGCCTCCGCCGCCGCAACCGCTATTATAAAGAAGACGAATACCTGCCCCCTCAGGTCCTGGAGGTAATGGCTGAAGGCGATGAGGCTGATATTGACCCCGTTCAGCATCAGCTCTATGGACAGGAACATTATGATAATGTTTTTCCTCGTCAGGAAGCCGAAGATGCCTATACTGAAGACAACCGCGCTCAGTATTAAATACCAGTTCAACGGTACCGCCATCATCTAACCCCTCACCCCCTTCTTGGCCAGCACGATCGCTCCTATGACGGCAACAAGAAGGACCAGCGACACGACTTCAAAGGGCAGGAGATACTCCGTGAACAGTACCTGTCCGAGCGCCTTCGTGTCCGTCGCCTTCCGGATAAAATCAATTGTGTAAATCCCCGCCGGTCCGAGCACAAAGGACCTCAAGGCCGCTGCAATGCCCGCAAATAATGCGGCCGCAATAAACACGCCCGCAGGCCATGAACCTATGAACCTTTCCGTACGGAGCTCCTCCCTCAGGTTCAAAAGCAGAACGACGAACAGGAAGAGGACCAGTACCGCACCCGCATAAACAATCACCTGTATAGCGGCGATAAACTCGGCGTCGAGAAAGAGGTACATGCCGGCGATATGGAAGAACAGAAGGAGCATCCATATGACACTGTGGACCGGGTTTCTCCGCGTAACTACCAGGATGGAAATGAGCGTTATCGCCGCGGCAAAATATCCGAAGAACAACCTAGGCAGCATGCCGCCTCCAGTAAGCGTGGATTACGACATAAGTCCGCAGTAAGTTGTCATTCCGGCTTGTGCGGAATCTTTCCGAGAAAGAAGGATTCCCGACACGGTTCGCTTGCGGGAATGACATACTAAGAATATGGCCCTGTACCATGGCGCCTGTTACGCCATGCGTCCTTTTTTTCATTTCTTCCTTCTCACTTTCGAAAAAGTCGCCTGGTCCTCTGCCCCGGCAAAGTCAGCCGTTTTCGGCCGCCAGAAATCCCTCAAATATCTCTTGCCCTTCTCGCCGGCAAAGTACTTGTCCCAGTTCGAAAGGAGCTTTTCCTTCGTCATATAAAAGGGCTCCCTGGAATAATCGGAATACTCGTAATGCTCGCTAAGGGTAATCGCCCCGAAAGGACAGGCCTCGACACAGAACCCGCAATATACGCACCTGAGCACCTCTATCTCGTACCTGTCGACGACCTTTGTGTGGTCCTCCCCTTCCGACGTATAAATATGGATGCACTTCGATGGGCAGTAGGCGCCGCACAACCCGCATCCCACGCACTTAAGCTTGCCTTCGTCGTTCTTCGCCAGTGCATGGAGGCCCCTGAAGCCGGGCATTACCGGCCTCTTGACCTTCGGATAACGCCTCGTGACCGGATGGGTAAACATGGTCCTGAAAGTCAGTGCCATTCCCTTGAGTATCTCGATGAAAAGCATCTTCTGTATCAGTTTTTGCGTTCTCATAGCAAACCTTCCACCATGACTTTTATAAATCCCGTAATCACTATGTTCAGCAGGGCAAGGGGTATAAGTATCTTCCACCCGATCGACATGAGCTGGTCATAGCGGTACCTCGGAAGGGTCGCCCTGACCCAGTAATAAAGGAACATGAAGGCATAAACCTTCAGGAGAAACCACACGATCCCGGGCACCACGGACAGGAAGGGCAGCACGTCTGTTACAAAACGCGGGATAGTCCACCCCCCGAGGAAGCAGACGGCCGCGATTGAAGACATTACGATCATTCCCGTGTATTCGCCGAGGAAAAAAAGGGCGAACCTGAACCCGCTGTATTCGGTAAAGTAACCGGCGACAAGTTCGCTCTCCGCCTCCGGAAGGTCGAAGGGCAGCCGGTTCGTCTCTGCGAAGGCCGCGGCGATGAATACAAAGAAACCCAGGATCTGGGGGATTGCGTACATACCCGTCGGATAACTGTGCTGGGCATTTACGATATCCGTGAGGTTGAGAGAGCCTGCCATCATCATCACGCCGACAAGACTGAGCCCCATGGCAATTTCGTAACTGATGACCTGTGAAGCCGAGCGAAGGCCTCCGAGGAAGGCGTATTTTGAATTCGACGACCAGCCGGACAGGACAATGCCGTAAGCTCCCAGGGAAGACATCGCAAACAGGAAGAGGAGCCCTATGTTGATGTTCGCAATGACAAAATCATTAAAGAAGGGGAGCACCGAAAGCGATGACAATGCCGCAACAAAGAATATTACCGGCGAGAGGTAAAACAATGGTTTGTCGGCGTTCGCAGGTATAATGTCTTCCTTGAAGAACAGCTTGACGCCGTCTGCAAACGGCTGCAGCATGCCGTGCCAGCCCACCTCTATCGGGCCGAGCCTCACCTGCATATGGCCGATTACCTTGCGCTCCCAGTACGTGGCATAGGCCACATGGAGAAGAGCTATCCCCACCACGATGGCGATCTTGACCAGTATGATCAGTATCCTCACGGCAACGTCGATGGAGCCCGGCGTCACTATTTTCTCAAAAATGCCCATCATATTCATCGTTATCTGATCAACCGCCCTGTCGTCCCGTCAGACTTTTCGCAACACGGCTTCAGCCCTGTCGACGTCTGAAGGACAGGGGCCGCCTCTTCCCGCATCATGCCTTCCCGCCTTTTTCAATGCTGACTTCGACGCCGTCAATCGCGGGCGCTTTGATAACAGGGTCTAACGTGTACCGGATCAGCCTGAAGGCGCCCTTCCCCTCAAAATTGTTCGTAAGCATTATACACCGGCCGGCAACGGATTTGTCGACGGACACGGGAAGTTCCAGAGAACCCGCATCCGTGGAAATCCTTACAACGTCACCGTCCTTGACCGACAGGGAAAGCGCATCTTCGGGACCGATCCTCGCAACCGCGCCGGGATATATGTTTACCAGTGCCTTTGCCTGGCGGCTCAGCGTGCCGGAATGGAACAGCGGTCTCTCGATCCTGAGGAAGAATTTCCCGTCCGGCATGGCGGCTGTTTTCCGCTCCGTCCTTATCTCCCCCGTCACGCCGCGTAGAGGTTCGCCCTTGTAAGGGTAAATCCCCTTGCCCTTTTCGAGGTCTTCGTACGCGAGGTCCCGGTGGAGAGGGGAAACTTTGCACAGCTCTGTGAATATTTCTTCTGCAACCGTATAGTTCATCTTCACAGTCATGTTCTGCGAGATCTCGGAAATAATCCGCCAGTCCTCCATCCCCTGTCTGTGTACCGCCTTTCTAACCCGCTGAATCCTTCTCTCCATATTGGTAAATGTACCCTCTTTCTCCGCCCAGCTCAAAGCAGGGAGCACAACATCCGCCAGTTTTGCGGTTTCTGTGAGAAAGATGTCCTGGACCACGACAAAGTCCACGTTCTTCAGGGCGCTTTCCACATCCGAGGAATCGGGTACGTTATATATGAGATTCTCTCCCATGATATATAGAGACTTCAGATCGCCTTTCTTCGCAGCATCGATCATGTCGAAGAGCGAAAGTCCCGGTTTCTCGGGCAACGGCGTCTTCCAGAGGGATTCGTACCTCTTCCTGAACTCGTCATAGGCCAACGGCCTGCATCCCGGCAGGAGATCGGGGACACAGCCGACGTCGAGAAGACCCTGTTCATTGGCACGTTCAGAGAGAAGGTAAATCCTTCCGTTAACCAGATAGTTCAGTGCGCAGACGAGAAGGAGTTTGTAGCTTCCGCCCGTGCTCTGCAAAAGTTCCTTCCCGATAAGCACCGAAGGCGTCGCAGAAGACGCAAGAACGTCCACAAACCCGAGGAAATCCTTTTCCGAAACACCGCAGGCCTTTGTGACTTCTTCCGCTGAGGTACCGATAACCTTTATCTTTTCTTCCAGGGCAGCGTTTGAGCCCGGGAGCCCCTTCTTTTCCTTCAGGACCGACACAATGCCTTCCAGCAGAACGTCTTCAGTATTCGGTGACGGTGTGACTTCCACGGGGCTGTAATGTCTGAGTCCCTTGACATGTCCCACGGTCAGGATGTTGCCTCCCTTGCGGGCACAGGACCTCACCTGGAGGCCCAGTATGGGGTTCACGGCAGTCGGATCGCCGCCGATCACGAAAACGGCATCCGAATTAGAAAGACCGGGGATCAAATTGGCCGTGGCCCCCTGTCCGAATATGTTTTCGATAAAACTCTGGGCCCCGGCGAAACCCAATCTGGCCGTGCTGTCGATATTGTTTGTGCCGAGAGTCACCCTCATGAACTTCTGAAAAACATAATTGTCCTCATTGGTGCACCTCGGGGACGCAATCCCCGCCATGGCGGCGGCACCGAATTTATCCTTCACCTCCGAAAGCCTCTTTGCCACGAGGCCGATAGCCTCCTCCCAGGTGGACTCCGTAAGAACACCGTCCTTCCTTACGAGAGGAGTGGTCAGCCTTTCACCGCTGCCGACAAACTCGTACCCGAACCTCCCGCGCGAACAGAGAAGGCCGTTGTTTACAGGCGTGCCTATCCTGGGCACCACCCTCTTTATCACATCGTCGCGCACCTGGATGACAAGCGTACACCCCACCCCGCAATAAGGGCAGACGGTCTCCGTCTCGTTCACCAGCTGCCAGGGCCTGTAGCTGTGCCTGTGGAGTCTCGACATGATGGCCCCCACGGGGCAAACGGAGACGCAGTTGCCGCAGTATTCGCAGTCGAACTTCCCGCCGGAGAAAGGCTCTACGTGCGCATGCCCGCCCCTGCTGATGACTGAGATGGCCGAGGCGCCCTGGACCCCCTCGCACATCCTTACGCACCTCGTGCAGACGACACACCTTTCCATATTCCTTACTATGACGGGGTCCTCCAGACTCTCGGGGACCTTTCTCTTCTTCTCCCTGAACCTGCTCGTCGAGGGGCCGTATCTTTCTACGAGGTCCTGGAGTTCGCACTCGCCGGCCTTGTCGCAGTAAGGACAGTCAAGGGGATGGTTGATTAGCAGGAACTCGAGTATCCCTCTCCTGACGTCGGCTATGGCCTCGGTCTCCGTTCGCACCACCATGCCGTCGGTAACCATGAGGGTGCAGGCTGTCTGGAGCCTGGGCATCTTCTCCACCTCGACGAGACAGAGCCTGCAGCCCCCGTACTTTTCGAGTTGTTCGTGGTAGCAGAGGGTCGGAATCTTTATGCCCGCGGACCTGGCGGCATGAAGCACCGTTACAGGTTTTTCCAGTTTGATCTCCCTGCCGTCTATATTGACCGTGATCATGACCGGCCCCTGACCGTGCAGGTCCCGGTCCTGACATGTTCCTCGAATTCGGGCCTGAAATGTTTTATGAAGTTTTGGACCACCGAGGCGGCGCCGTCCCCGAGGGGACAGAACGTCTTGCCCATCATATTCCCGGAAACGGAAAGCAGGAGATCTATATCACCCTCTCCCCCCTGGCCGTTTTCGATCCTCTCCAGGATCTTTCTCAGCCATCCCGTGCCTTCGCGGCAGGGCGTGCACTTGCCGCAGGACTCATGCTCGAAAAACCTGAGTGCCCTGTAACATACCTTCACCAGGCAGACACTCTCATCCATAACTATGACCGCCCCTGAACCGAGCATGCTGCCGTTTTTGGGCATGTTGACGAAATCCATGGGACAGTCTATCTTGTCAGGGGGAAGAACGGGGGTCGAAATTCCGCCGGGGATAACCGCCTTGAGCTGCCTGCCGCCCTTCACACCGCCGCAGTGAGTATAAATAATGTCCCGCAGGTTCGTCCCCATGGGCAGCTCATATACTCCCGGTTTCTCCACGTGTCCGCTGACGCAATAGATCTTCGGACCCGGGCAGTCGGGACTTCCTATCTTTGAATATGCCTCTCCTCCTATTTCGAGAATATAGGGTAGATTGGAAAGTGTCTCCACATTGTTTACCACCGTCGGCATTGAAAATACACCGACATTGACCGGGAACGGGGGCTTGATCCTGGGCTGCCCCTTGTCGCCTTCCAGTGACTCGATGAGGGCGGTTTCCTCCCCGCATATGTAGGCGCCCGCACCCTGGTGGACTGCAAGGTGAAACCTTATACCTTTCCCCAGGATATCGTCGCCGAGGAAGCCCTTTTCATAGGCCTGTGCAATTGCGGTCTCCAGTATATGCCTCGCGGCCGGGTACTCTCCTCTCAGGTAAATATAGCCGTATTCGGCCTTGAGAGCATGGCCCGATATGGTCATTCCCTCAATGAGGAGGTGCGGGTTTTTTTCGAGGATCGGCCTGTCTTTGAATGTCCCGGGTTCTCCCTCGTCGGCATTGCAGAGGAGATACTTCGGGAATTTGGGGTCGGCTGAAGCGAACGTCCACTTCATGGCAACAGGGAAACCGGCGCCGCCCCTGCCTCGCAGGCCGGCTTTTTTCACTTCCTCCAGTATTTCTTTCGGTTCCATGGCGAGGGCCTTCGGCAGGCTCTGATAGCCGCCGTTTTTCAGGTACTGGCCGATGTCAGCCGAACCGGGATTTTCTATATTTTTTAAGAGTACTCTTTCCATGACTGCTACTTGTATTTTTCCAGAATCTCCTCTATGTATTTCTCGGTCAGGTTCTCGTAAAAATCGTCGTTCACAAGCATGGCGGGAGCGGTCCCGCACGCGCCTATGCATTCCATGATTACAAGGGAATATCTGTTGTCCGGCGTGGTCCCGCCAGGTTCGAGGCCGTATCTGTTTTTAAGAAAGTCGACGAGCTTCTCCGCACCGAGTATCATGCAGGAGACATTCGTGCACAGCTGCACGACATTCCTGCCCGCCGGTGCGTTCTTGTACATGGCGTAAAAGGTCCCCACTCCCCGCGCGACAGCCCTTGGCACCCCAAGCATATCCGCCACGGCCTCGTAGGCGTCGGAAGAAAGCCACCCGAACTCGCGCTGGGCGACGTATATGGCCGGCAGGAGCGCCGCCCTCGCCGTAGGATATTTCGCCCTGATTATGTCAAGCTCTTTTATGGCATCTTCACTGAACATAATATTATTTCTACCGGTCGCACTCGCCCAGAACAATGTCTATGGTGCCTATATTTGCGATAACGTCGGCCACAAGTCCGCCTTCACACAACCTGGGCAGCACCGAGGCGTGGACGAAAGACGGGGCCCTTACCCGCATTCTGTAAGGCCTTCCGGTACCGTCGCTCACAAAATAGAAACCGAGTTCTCCCTTCGGCACTTCCGAGCCCATGTAGACCTCGCCCGCGGGCACCGCGGGTCCTTTGGTAATCAGCACGAACTGGTGGATAAGGTGCTCCATATCCTTCAGGATCATCTCCTTGGAGGGCAGGGTAAATTTCGGCGCGTCCGCCATTACCGGCCCCGTCGGCAGCTTTTCTATGCACTGTCTGATAATCCTGTTCGCCTGCCTCATCTCCTGCATTCTCACCACGTACCGGTCGTAGCAGTCACCGTTGCTGCCGACCGGCACATCGAACTCAACCTTGCTGTAGGCATCGTAGGGCGCATATTTCCGAACGTCGTAGTCGACTCCCGAGCCTCTCAGGGTACCTCCCGTGAGGCCCCAGTTTATCGCTTCCTCAGCGGAAATCACACCGATCCCGACCGTCCGGTCCTTCCAGATCCTGTTTTCGGTCACAAGCGTCTCATAGTCGTCCATCTTCGAGGGGAAATCCAGAACAAAATCGTAGAGCTCATCCAGGAATTCCTGTGAAATATCATTCCTGACTCCGCCTATTCTCGGATAGCTGACAGTAAGCCGGGCCCCGCACAACATCTCGAAAAGGTCCATTATCCTTTCCCTTTCACGAAAGGCATAGAGAAAAGGCGTGGTGGCTCCGATATCCAGGACATGAGTGCCGAGCCAGATGATGTGACTCGATATCCTGCCCATCTCGGCGACCATGGTCCTTATAAATTGTGCCCTTTCGGGGGCCTCGATGCCGAAGAGTTTCTCGACGGCGTTGACGTATCCGACGTTGTTGTTCATCGAGGATATGTAATCCAGACGGTCGGTCAGAGGCAGGGCGGCCAGGTATGTCCTGTTTTCTCCGAGTTTTTCTATGCCCCTGTGAAGATATCCGACATAAGGGGTACATCTCTTCACGGTTTCACCGTCGAGGTCAAGGACAAGTCTGAGCACCCCATGGGTCGCGGGATGCTGGGGCCCCATGCTTATGGTCAGATCTTTAGTCTCGAAGGTCCTTTCTGCGGGTCCCTGGTTTTCCATGTCTTTACTCACCTGGCTCGTGCCATTCAAATTCGTGAAACCTCTTCGCCCTGTCGAGGACGTCCTGGAAACCGGACCATTCCTTTTCAGGTCCCTTTACAGGATAATCCTTCCTGAGCGGATGACCTTCCCAGTCCTCGGGCATGAGTATTCTTCTCGGATCGGGGTGGCCCCTGAACGTGATACCGTAAAGGTCGAAGGCCTCCCTCTCGTGCCAGTTTGCGCCTTTCCAGACGGACGTGACTGAATCTATGGCGGCGTCCTCCTCCGGCACCTCCGCCTTGAGTCTTATCAGATGCCTGTGTTTCAGGGAATAGATATGGTAGACGACCTCGAACCTCTTCTCTTTCCTGCCAAGATGATCAACGCCACAGACATCTACAAGGTAATCAAAAAAGAGGTCCGGCGAGTCGTGAAGATACCTGCAGATCTCCAGAATCCTGTCCTTTTTGAGGGTGACCGAAACCTGTCCCATGAACTCCCTGATATCCAGGACTTCCTCCGGGAATTTTTCCTTTATGTTTTCTGCAATCTCTAACGGTTCCATATGTGTTTGTTACAGCTCAAAAATCGTAAGATTGGCAACGAGTTTCTTTTGAAGCCGTCATTCCCGAAGTCCTTAATCGGGAATCCATTCTTTCTTTTCGAGTTATACGTAAACTGGATATCCGCCTTAGCGGGTATGACGACTCTTTGCCAGTCTGTCGAATAAGCCCCCCGCCCCGGTATTACCTCCATCTGCTCCACCTGAGGTGCTCCCCCCTGATCTTCTCCTGGAGCTTGATGATGCCTTCCATAAGGGCTTCCGGTCTGGGCGGGCAACCCGGCACATAGACATCTACCGGCACAAATGTGTCGCATCCCTGCACCGTGCTGTAGGTATTGAATATACCTCCGCTGCATGCGCAGCTCCCCATGGATATCACGTATCTCGGCTCCGGCATCTGGTCGTAGACCCTCCGGACAATCTCGGACATCTTCTTGGTCACGGTGCCCGCAACTATCATGAAGTCCGCCTGTCTCGGTGAGCCCCTGAAGATGATGCCCATCCTGTCCAAATCATAGTGTGACGATCCCGTCGTCATCATTTCAATGGCGCATCAGGCAAGGCCGAAGGTCACAGGCCATAACGACGAACTTCTTCCCCAGTTGATCAGCTTGTCGAGAGTAGTGACAATGACGTTGGGCGCGAGGACCTTTGTCCCTTCGTCAACTTCGACAAGCGCCGGTGAAGAAGTACCGACTGTCAGTCCCATACGAAAGCCTCCTTTTTCCACGCGTAAATATACCCGACGAGGAGTATTACTATAAAGATTATCATTTCGGTAAAGGCGAACAGACCTATACGGTCGAACGTCAGCGCCCATGGATAGAGGAAGATCGCTTCCACATCGAAAACCACGAAGAGCATGGCTATGATATAGAACTTCACGGAAAACCTCTGGCGCGGCTCTCCCACGGGCGCGTTGCCGGACTCATATGGCATTAATTTTTCGGAATAGGGTCTTTTTATCCTGAACAGTTCACCTATTAAGAGGGCGCCCATCCCGAAGGCCGTTGCGACCATCAGGAAGATCAATATCGGGAGGTATGCTGACGGCATAAAC
>JARRRD010000039.1:0-29807 GCA_037381085.1 Candidatus Sulfobium sp. | reverse complement strand
ATCGTTGCGCCAACCAGGCCCGGCATGGCGGCAGAAAGGGCCAGGGTCGAGCCGTCCCTGATCATCGCGGACCCGAGATCGTCGACCGGCTTGCCGTCAAGGAAGACGCTCTGTATTCTTTCGATGGTAACAGGGGTAACCCCCATCTCGTTTCTCAGAAAGTCCTGAATGTTGCATCCGACATGGGTCCTGATCATGAAGCCGCGCTGCAGTAACAGGAGAAATCGCGCAACAAGCGATGCCTCCGCCACAAAGGCCGCATGAGGATACTCTCCGTAGCTTATGGCTGATTTGTCGTCGCTGTCCATTCAGACAGCATCCCTCCTTATATTCTCAAGGGCGGCCGCTTGCCCTGTAAGGAAGAAAGGAGAGACCCGGGGCGGTCTCTCCTTTCTTGAATACAATTACCGCTTCAGATTACCAGTTGAAGACCTTGTCCAGGTCCTCGTCTTTCACCTGGAAAGTGACATTATGAGGAGAGATCGGCTCGGTCCTGAAGAAGCGCGGAAGCCGGTCCTGCGCAGCTGTGAAGCCCGCCCTGGCATTGAAATCGCGCTCCATCGTGAGCACTGTTTTACCGAGTTCCGTTACGCCGTCGCCGGTCAGGTTCAGGCCGTAGAAACTGTTGAGCATGTCCAGCAGGGCCTGGAATGTGTCGGGCTGGTCAAGCACTGCGAAGGCTATGAACAGGCACATCCCCGTTGAATCGATGGCAGCGGTCGCAATCTGGAGGGTCCTCGACAGGTCCACCTGGCCCTCGGGCTTAAGGGCATTGACATCTCCGCCTACTTTGAGCACGTTCTGGGCCACCGCATATCCGGCGGTATGGTCCGCCCCCATCGGACTCGTGGCATAAGTCACGCCCATTCCCTGAACGGCCCGGGGGTCATAGGCCGGCATAGCCTGGCCCTTGACCACCGGAACCCTCTCGACGCCATAGGCCTTCCCCGTAAATGCGGCCCCGTTGCCGAGGATGCGTCCTATACATGTACCCTTGCCCACTTCGTGCAGCAGATTGATAGCCGCTTCCGCGTCTCCGAACTTAGCCAACCCGGCCTCCATGGCCACGCCGATGGTCGCCCCCATCTCGATTGTATCCAGGCCGTAGTTGTCGTCGAGGAAGTCCATTTTAGCAATGGCGTCCAGGTCGCATATACCGCAATTCCCGCCGTGGGCCCAGACGGTCTCATATTCAGGCTGCTTTGTCAGATAGTGACCGTCCTTATCGTGGTATACCCCGGAGCACCGGATGACGCAGCCGCGATGGCAGCCGTGCGTGGCAAGTCCGCCCCGCTTGACTTCCAGTTCGGCCTGCGTCTCGCCGCTGATCTTCGCCGCGTCGTCAAACCGGCCCTGTTTGAAGTTATAAGTAGGATATCCCCCCACCTCGTTGAGAATGTTGGTAAGTATGTTGGTGCCGTAAGCGGGCAGGCCCTGACCGGTCACCGCATGGCTCTTGAGACCATCGACAAAACGCTTGTTCGCCTCCCTGAATTTCTCCGGATCTTTTGGCGTCCTCATCGGCATGCCGGAATCGTCGACAACGATCACCTTCACCTTCTTGGAGCCCATCACCGCGCCGACCCCGCCGCGCCCCGCGTGACGTGTCGGCCGCAGCTCCATATCGGTGCAGGCCACTGACGCGGCGCTCATCTTCATCTCGCCGGCCGGCCCTATGGAGATACAGGCGATCTTGTCACCGTATTCGGCCTTCATCTTTTCAACAAGGTCGTAATTGGGGAGCATCTTCAGGCTGTTGTCGGCCGTGATCTTTACACCGTCCTTGTTGATGAAGACCTTGTACAGATCATCGCCCTGCGGTTTCCCTTCGATCACGATCGCCCTGTAGCCGAGCCGGGCCAGCACCTGGGAAGGCTGCCCCCCGGCATTCGCCTCTTTTATCCCTCCAGTGAGGGGACTCTTGCAGCCGACCGAGATCCGCCCCGACATGGCGCCCGTGGTGCCGCTCAGCAACCCCGGCGCGATAACCAGCTTGTTCTCCGCACCCAACGGATGGCACAACGGCGGGACCTCTTTCGAAACTATCGCTGAGGTCAACGCCCTCCCCCCGTATCCGGCATATCCCCCCATTGCCGTTGCATTCGCCTTGGGACCGCCTTCGGCCCCCATGTCAATTCTAAGAATCGTGTCCATCTGCTCCTCCTGTCTCATAAAGTTCCAGCCGATTGCTGCAAACACTGTTTCTCAATAGCTCATTGCGTGCCGTATGACCCCTTTCAGGCTGCCTCCCGGGTTTCCGGCCGCTCCCTTTATTCTCGGAATGAGATGTATGTGCACATGAAAAATTCTCTGACCGGCCGCCTCGCCGATGTTCATCCCGACATTGTAGCCGTCCGGGCTGAGCTCTGCGTCCAGCGCCTCCTTCACCCGCTCGAGCAGTGCGAGGGTCCTGTCTTTTTCTTCTCTCGACAGGTCGAAATAATCGGGCACGTGGCGTCTTGGCACGATAAGGGTATGTCCTTCGGCCACGGGATGTCTGTCCCGCACGGCGACGGTACACTCGTTCTCGTCAAGAATGTCCCCGGCGGGAATAGAACAAAACGGACAGGGGATCATATGGCTCTCCATTTCATCGTTTTGTTCCCAGTATATCACCTTTCAGAAGTGCTGAGAACAAGAAAACGAACCGGCTTGAGGTTAATCACGTACTTCACAAGGAAATTGTCGGGACAAAACAGGATGTCCGCAGGCGGTTTTTCCGCCAAAGGCTGAAAATCTCGGCGATAACCCCGCAGCACCGGGGGAACAGGGGGGCCGCTGCACCTCTTTTCAAAAATGTCTTGACAAATAAGTTTTATTGGGTAATAATGGTTCTAAACAAGTATTTCTATCCAGGAGGTTCAGGGAAATGTGTATTGAACACAGTATGACATGCAAGTGCGGGGGCAATAAGGCGAGTCTTCACTTTCGCGACGACGTCATGACATCGGAAGTAATCGACGGAATATACTGTCCAGAATGCTCGTCTCAGATTGTCCTTGATCACGAGAGCATGATCGGCGACAATGGCTGGGTAATTGCCTATTACATGGACATAGCAAGGTTTCTGGGGAAAAAACTGCCGACTGAAAAGATCACGCCGGAGTTCATGTTCGATGAAGGATATTGCACCTGGTCGGGACTTTATCCGACGGACCATGCCGATTCCGTAAAGGAACGACAGGAGATCCTTCCCCTCGCGAAAGCCGACACGAGGAGATACCTGGCCGAGTTCAGAAGATGGTCCTTGGAGAGGATGGAGCGCCTTTCCAGTGAGGGGTGGAGAAAGGCAAATGAAGGGAAGCAGGTCGCATTCTGACAAATCTGCCTGCGTCACACGACAGGGGAAGAAAGTCGATTTATGATATGATAGTGTAAATTATTGCGGTGAAAAGAAAAGAGAGCCACGGAGGACTTTATGAAGGCAGTTGAGATCAGGAACGGCATTTTTTGGGTCGGCGCTATCGATTGGGCAGTCAGGGATTTCCATGGATACGTCACGCCTAACGGCACAACCTACAATAACTATCTCATTATGGATGACGAAATAACTCTTGTCGATACGGTCAAATTCGACTTCGCCGAAATAACCATAAAGAATATCAGGAGCGTCGTCGACCCCTCAAAGATCGCGAATGTGGTAATAAATCATATCGAAAATGACCATGCCACGAGTATCGACAGGATCATGAAACTCGCCCCCAATGCAAAGATATACATTACCGAAAAGGGCAAAAAGGGTCTCTCCAGATTTTTTGACATATCCGGCTGGAACATGACAACCGTGAAGACCGGCGACACCCTTAATACCGGCAAGAGGACCCTCCTGTTTCTCGAAACTCCGATGCTCCACTGGCCCGATTCCATGATGACATACGTCAAAGAAGAGAAGATCCTTTTCAGCCAGGACGGTTTCGGCCAGCACATCGCTTCGGCCGTCCGGTTTGACGACGAGTTCGTCACCTGCGAATCCATGTCTTCACTGGAGGACGCCATCGTGGACTATTATGCAAACATCCTCATGCCCTTCGGCCAGTTGATAAAGAGAAAGATCGACGAGATCGGCAAACTCGGGCTGCAGATAGAGATAATAGCGCCCGACCACGGAATTATCTGGAGGACAAACCCCGGCAAGGTTTTGCAGGCCTATCAGGATATGGCCGGCGGCAAGTCGAATCTCAGTGTGTCGATCATCTATGACACCATGTGGCAGAGCACGGAACACATGTCTCTGCCGATGATGCAGGGCGTAAAAGATGAGGGTGTGGAATGCAAGGTCATCAAGCTAAGGGCCACCCCGATGAGCGTCGCCATCAAGGAATTCTGGAAGTCCAGGGGATGTCTGATAGGCACACCTACCCTTAACAACATAATGTATCCGACTGTCGCCGAATTTCTCACCCACTTGAGAGGCCTGCGACCGAAGAACAGAATGATCGCGGCCTTCGGAAGTTACGGCTGGGGCGGCGGGGCCGTGAAGGAGGCATATGAAGAATTCAGGAGGATGGGGCTGGAGGTAGTCGAACCCGGCTTGCAGATCCTTTACAGACCCTCCCTGGAAGACGAACAAAAATGCTACGATTTCGGCAGAGAGTTTGCAAAAAAGGTGAAGGCCTACCATTTACAGTTCAAATAAACCTTGCAGTTGCAAGAAAATCTCAGTAAGCTCGGGAGGCGCGCTGAAAAATGTCTTGTAGCGACACTTTGGTCCTCATTCATGTGGAAGATAAATAAGATCATATCGTCATTACAAGACTTTTTCGGTGTCCCTTCCGGGCTGTTTGGCAACGCCTGGGTAAACACACGCCTGTCGTGAAAGATCTGATCTTTCTCCATGGCTTTACCTCTTCGGCCAATTCCACGAAGGCGCTTTACCTCACGGAACGACTCGCCGGGTTTCCGGGCGTGCGTTTCCTGGTCCCCGATTTCAACCCGACTCCCGAAGATTTCGAGTATCTCACCGTTACCGGCATGATCAACAGGCTCAGGCAATACGTGATCGACCACGACACCGGCGTTGTGGACCTGGTTGCGAGTTCCCTCGGCGCCCTCGTGGCCCTCCACTATGCCGCCAGGTTCGGCGGAGTCGGACGTCTGTTGCTGCTTGCCCCCGTTCTCTCTTATTCTTCACTCCCCTTTCCCGGGGAGATGCTCAGGCAGTGGGAAAGGGATGGAAGCACCGAATTCCTGCATTATGGGTTTCCCGGCAGGGTCCCCCTAAGGTACGATTTCCATATTGACGGTCTCCGCTACTCCGGGCAGATTCCTCCGCCCGCCCCCGTGCAGATACTGCACGGCAGGAGTGATGAGGTCATCCCCATCAAGAACAGCAGGGATTACGCGTCACAATATCCGGAGATGGTCGGGTTGACGGAGCTCGACTCGGACCATGCGCTCCTTGACCGGACTGAGACGATCTGGGAACATGTCTCTTCCCTCCTTCCCGGACGTTCGGGCTCCTGAACGGTTCGCACATACGGGACCCCCGGAAAAACAGAAATTCACCGCATCCGCCAAAGGCGAAGAAATCTCTTTTCCGTCTCTTTTTCGTTGCACTTGACTTGGGAACGCCCGGTATCATATAATCGTATGTCCATATGTTTATATGAGATAATCTTGCTTCACGGAGGATTTTATGGATAAGAAAAAATGGATTTTTCTCCTTTCTCATGCGGCTGAAAACCCGATGGAGGTGATCGCTCTTATGAAGGTCGCCATCAACATGAAGGCCTTCGACGACGAATCCGAGATCGATTTCTTTCTCATGGGAGAAGGGGTCCAACTGGCTAAAAAGGGGTTCGCGGACACAATTTCCATGGAACTGGAGGGTCAAAAGGTGGTCGTGGGCGAGATGCTGAAGACCTTGATTGAAGATTTCGGCGTAAAGTTTTATGTCTGTCATGCATTCATGCCCTCCTACGGAATGACAAAGGACAATCTTATCGAAAATACCGAAGTGAGGTCCAGCTCCTACCTCGGCGAGTTGTTTCTGGACGGCCGCACACCTTTTTCCATTAACATGTGATCAACCAGGCCCCCCGTTTGTGGGGGGCCAAACTTTCCTGCCCCGTGCCCCTGTACCAAGAAGTCTCTTTTCCTCTTTGGGCCCACGAGTTATTTGAAGGTTCTGAAGCTGCCGCCGTTGGCAATCCGCCGACAAGTTGAGAAATGCCCTTTAATGCGGTAAGATGGAAAAGGTCGCTAAAAAAAGAAACTTAACTTGAGGAAGCCCATGCCAGTCCGGACTCCGATAGCCGTAAAGAAAACAGGGATTGACAGGATTATCGATGAAGACTTCAGTCTGACAAGGCTCATTTATTCCTATATCGCCTGTGCTACGTTCTGGCTGCTCTTCGGGACCACGATAGGGGAATATCTCGGGATAAGGTTTGATTTTCCGGATTTCGGGGTACATCCCTGGCTGTCCTTCGGCAGGCTCCGTCCCATCCACACAAACACGGTCTTCTGGGGGTGGTCGTCCCTGGCCATGATCGCGCTGGCGCTATATGTGGTCCCCAGGACAAGCCAGAGGAGGCTGCACAGCATCCGCATGGCATGGACAAGCCTTTTTCTGATCAACCTTTCCGTCTTGTCGGGGGTCGTCCTGCTGCTCTCGGGAATCAACAACGGGGGCCAGGAATACCGTGAGTTCATCTGGCCGTCCATGGTACTTTTCATGGCGGCGCTTGTCATACTTGCCTACGACCTTTACCGGACAGTTGCGAAAAGGAGCATAGAGGAAATCTACATATCCAACTGGTATATCATAGCGGCCTTTCTGTGGACAATCGTCGTGTCAGTCGTAGCTTACCTGCCCTGGTATCAACACGGTCTGGGCGAGACCGTTGTCCAGGGATATTACATGCACATGGGTGTGGGCATGTGGTTTACTCCCATGGTCCTGGGCCTGACCTACTATTTCCTGCCCAAGCTCCTCAACAAGCCCATCTATTCATATTCCCTGGGGGTGCTTGCCTTCTGGACCCAGATGGTTTTCTACTCTCTGATCGGCGCCCACCATTTCGTCTTCAGCCCCATCCCGTGGTGGCTTCAGACGGTTGCGATCATCTTCAGCGTAGGCATGTTCATCCCCCTTATCGCCGGCACGGGAAATTTCCTTCTCACGATGCGCGGCAGCGAAAGGACGATCGCCAGGAGCTATGCCTTGCCTTTCATTTTTGTAGGCGTCATCTTTTATTTCTTCGCATCCGGCCAAGGCACTTTCGAGGCATTCCGTTCTCTGAACAGGCTGTGGCATTTTACCAACTACACCATCTCTCACTCACATCTGACAATGTACGGGTTCGTCGCGTTCCTCATCTGGGGCGGCATATACGGCCTGCTCCCCGGCCTTACCGGCAGGGAGCCGGACCATATCCTGGTGGGAATTCACTTCTGGTTCGCCCTGGTGGGCCTTCTCATATACGGGTTCTCGCTGGTGGTGGGAGGTACGGCTCAGGGGCAGAGCTGGCTTTCGGGGGCACCCTTCATCGATTCCGTAAGGCTCATGTCTTCCTACTGGCTCGGGAGGGCCGTAGGGGGCAGCCTCATGCTGCTGTCCCACATAGTATTCGCATACAATGTCTGGAAGATGAAGCCGGCTGCGCAGCCGGAGAAAGTCGTGACGCCTTCGGGTGAGCCGGCATGAACCTTGATTTCCACAAGAACCACCGTCTTCTTTACGGTGTCATCTTTTTCGGCTTTATATTCCTCACTCTTATCATAGCCGTCGGTCCGGCTCTCTGGGTCCAGGACCATAACGAACCTATTCCCGGATCAAGACCTCTGACGGCGCAACAGAAGAGGGGCCTTGATCTCTACGTTGCGGAAGGATGTCTTTATTGTCATACACAGCAGGTGAGGCCCCTCGACGTCGACAAGCCTTTCGGCAGGCCGTCTGCTCCGGGCGACTACGCCCGCCTCGGGCCGCTGGATCTGTGGCGGATGACCCCCGAGATGCTGGGCACGGAGCGGAACGGCCCGGACCTGAGCAACGTTGCCGAACGGCAGTCAAGTGAAACATGGAACTACATCCATCTGTACGACCCCCGCGCCGTCGTGAAGGGCTCGGTCATGCAGGCCTACCACTGGCTGTTCGTGGTGAAGCGAACCCCGGGACCGAATGACGTTGTCGTTCCCGTGCCCCCGGAATATGCGCCAAAGGGCGGTAAGGTCGTGGCCACGGAAAAGGCGAAAGACCTCGTGGCCTACCTGCTGTCCCTCAGGCAGACCACCTTACCGGGAAGTGCTGCGCGGGCGTCACAGGTCCCTGCTTCCGCTAAGCCTCCCGCAGCGCCGGCGCCGGGCGCACCGCTTTATGCCGCCCGCTGCGCGAGCTGCCATCAGCCAGACGGGGAGGGAATACCGGGCGTTTTCCCGCCCCTCAAAGGAGATCCCGTCGTAACAGCGAAAAACCCAACCCATCACATTGAGATCGTGCTGGCCGGTCTTCATGGAAAAACGATCAACGGGGTGAAATATGCGGCCGCCATGCCCGCCCATGAACATTCGATGACCGATGCTGAAATAGCGGCGGTCGTAAATCATGAACGTACCAGCTGGGGAAACAACGCCCCCACAGTCACAGAACAGGACGTAGCAAAGGTCAGGGCGAGGGAAGAAAGGGAAGAGAGCCATCATTGAACGCGAACACCCATATTCCACAAATGCTCCTTGAGGTAACCCGGCGGTTCTCCCAATCGCCTCATGGAAGAACGGCTGCGCCGGCAGGAATCTGGGACCATATCATAGTATTTGCTTCCGTTGTTGTGGTGCTGGTCTGTGTATACCTCTGTATAAGGTATTTCCTTCTTCCAAAAGAAGAAGACAGAAACCACATCAAGCGCAGAATTCTCAGAGATGATTTTCCCTCCGGGACGGGAAATGACAACGATCGATAAGGAAAACAGGATAGAGGTGTATCTCGATGACAATCCCGAGCCTATCGCGGCCTTCACCCCGCCCGACAGTTTCCAGCTGGATACAACGGTCCTCGAAGACGGTCCGCATATACTCCGCGTCATCGCGAAAGACCGCACCAGCCGCAGGGGCCTGCGCAGGATCCCCTTCGTGGTCCGCAACGGCCCGGGAATCGCCATAGACGGATTAAACGAAAACGACATCGTGGAGGGTAAGATCGGCATCCTCATCAATGCCTACGGAGGGGCCTACGAGGAAAAGTGGGAGCCGACAAGGGCGGAAACACCGAAGCCGATACCCACCTGGGCCTGGGTCGCCTTTATCCTCGTTGTCGCGTGGTCGATGTATTACGGCGTCAGGCAATGGAACCCCCATCCCCCCTACTCAAACACTCCGACATACGGCAAGATGGCTGTAGCTGGAGGTGAGAAGGAAGCTTCCGAAGAAAGGGGCGAGGAGCTCTACCGCACCAGTTGCGCCAGCTGCCATCAGGAAAACGGTCAGGGGCTGCCCGGTACCTTTCCTCCCCTTGCCGGCGATCCCGTCGTCACGGCTAAAGATCCCGCGCGGCACATACGGACCGTCCTTTTCGGGAAGAAAGATGTCCCCATCAACGGGGTGAAGTATCAGACACAGATGCCCGCATGGGCCGGTCAGCTTTCCAACGAGGAGATTGCTGCTGTAATCAACCACGAGCGCACAAGCTGGGGAAACAACTCCCCCACCGTCACACCCGACGACGTGGAGAAAATCCGCAGACGGGGAAAGTAGCTCGATGAAGCTATGCAAGGATAAAAGACCGATCACTCTCCCCTTCGCCCCTCCGGGGATTTAAGGAGTTACTATCTACTAAATGGCGGGGGCAAATGAATTTCCCTCCCTTGAGGGGAGGGAATAAGGGATGGTGATTTTTGCACTGCTTTGAGGGCCTGTGAGGCGATGCTTGTTGCTATGACTTTGCAGCCCTGGGTTTTTCCCCCTGTCGGCTGCGTCCCCCGACCCTACGTTGCTTCCCTTTATCTCCCGGTGACCGGGGCCTTTTCTTGCCGTCTCCGCCGCCCCTTCTCTCGCCGCCTTTCCGCTGTGGCGGCGCTGTCACCCTGGGCGGCTTCCGAGCTGCCCTCTTGTATCCGGTGACAACCAGCTCATCCGTCACCGGTACAACCGGTATCTTCTGCCTGATAAAATCCTCGATGTCCGGCAGGGACTGTACATACTCCTCGCAGGCCAGACTTATGGCCTTGCCCCCAGCCCCTGCTCGCGCTGTCCTTCCTATGCGATGCACATAGTCTTCCGGGTCCTGAGGAAGATCGTAGTTAATAACATGCGTGACCCCTTCTATGTGAAGACCGCGACTCGCAACGTCGGTCGCCACCAGGATCGGGAATATACCCTCTTTGAAACGGGATAAAACCTTCATGCGCTTCTTCTGGGGGATGTCCCCTGTGATGGCTGCAGTGCCGTAATCGTTGGCATTCAGGAGGCTCTCAAGCCTCTCAGCTGTTGACTTCATATTGCAAAAGATCAGGTAGCGTCCGCCGGGTTCACGTCTCAGCAGACCGAGAAGCAGGCCCACCTTCTCATCCTTGCCGACATGATAGATCTCCTGTTCGATCTGCTCCACGGTCACCTGTTCAGGGGTGACGCTGAACTTCTCGGGCACATTCATGTGTTCGTAACAGAGTTCCATCACACGGTTTGACAATGTCGCCGAAAAAAGCATGGACTGTCTCTTGTCGTAGGGTGACATTCTTCGCAGCAAGAAACGAAGGTCGCTGATGAATCCCATGTCGAACATGCGGTCGGCCTCGTCGATGACGAGATACTGCGTCTTCTTCAGACTGTAAACTTTCTGTTTCAGATAATCGATCAGGCGCCCCGGCGTACCGATAAGCACATCGACGCCCCTGGCGATTTCGTCACGCTGTTTAAGATAGTCAATGCCGCCGTAAGCGGACACGATCCTGAACCCGGCGGAGCCCGCGAGAATCCTCGCCTCCGCCTCGATCTGCACGACCAGTTCGCGTGTGGGAGCAATGATCAGCGCTCTTGGAGACGGTCCCTGACCGGGCGGCGGAACTGCGAGCATTCGGGAAAATATCGCGATTAGAAACGCCGCTGTCTTGCCTGTGCCTGTCTGGGCCTGGCCTGCGATGTCCCTTCCCCGAAGGGCCTCGGGCAGGGTAAGTGCCTGAATCGGGGTGCATTCGGAAAATCCTGCGGCCCTGATCCCCTCAAGAACGGCGGGGGGGATGTCCAGATCTTCGAATCTCATAAGACCGGCCGATACAGTCCGCCCGGCAACCGGTAATACAACGACCTCATCTTCTCTGTCTCCAAGATCTAACGATAGTTTTCTCCAGCGTACAAACTATCTTATCACATCCGGGGCATAAAGGTAGAAACGCCAGGCCGGGTATCTGTGTCAACGTTTGCGGCGAAGCCTTGGAAAAAATCTCGGCACCTTCTTCTTATACTCGTCATATTCGCCGTCAAAGCGGCTAGTCAGTTCCTTTTCTTCGAGCGGAACAATAACGGCATTGATCACGATAAAGTCGGCCAATGTGATAGCACCCACCGCCAACACTCCCGTCACCATGAAAACCCCCGAAAATATCAGGGTATGGGACAGATAGGTCGGATGCCTCACCACCGCAAAGGCCCCTTCTGCCACCAGCCTGCTCTTCACCCTCTTCGAGATCTCGGGCAGGCCCATAAGTCCCCACAGTCCAAGGAGCTTGCCGGTCCAGAGTTGAAGCGCGCAGCCGACGGCCAGCACAATAAATCCGGCCACGTTCAGCCACTGGGGGAAACCGGCCCTGTAATGAAGGAGAAATGCCCTGCTATGGAAAATGAAATACCCGGCAGGAAGCCAGAGTACGAAGGGAACGACATATGTCAGAATGCCCATCTTTCTGAACAGTCGCGGAAAACCGTGAACGGGTATCCAGAAAAGCGGAACTACGGGCCATACAATTATGGTGAGAAGCGCAAGCAGGTTCCTCAATGCGTCATTCATCGATAAAACACTGCGGGTCATCGCACAGGAAGTCTCCCTTCCCCTTCGACTGCGAGTATGCATATGCAATAGCCCTGCATCCCCTGCAATCGGCCCATCTGTGACAGGCACCGCACTTCCCCTCATATCTGCTCCGGTCTCTCAGGGCATTGAGGACGTCCGAAGTTGCCCAGACCTCCCGGAGATTGTCACTTCTGACGTTTCCGACAGGAATGGCAAGTCTCCTGCACGGCGTAACCGTCCCGTCCGGGAGAAAAGTGAGGCCGGAAACCCCGGCTGCGCAGCCTCCCGTCGGAACCGGTCCCTGATCATGGCTGCCGGACTCCGCTGTCATCTGGGATGCGACAGGATCACCGGTCACAATCTCGATATGTTTCGGCTTCAGGGAGAAAATCTCCTCATAGATTTTCCTCATCCTCGCTCTGCCGAGCATTTCTTCGACAAGCCCGGCGCCTCTCCCCGAAGGCACTAGTCTGGAAAAACCGAGCCTCTGCGCGCCGATCGAGGAGGCGAGAGAGACCATTGCGGGAAAATGGTCCGCATTGATATTCGAAAGAGTGGCATTCAACGTGACCGTCAGGCCGGCGTCGAGGAGAAATGAAATCCCCCTCAGGGATGAGGCGAAACTCCCCTTGCCCCTTATCCGGTCGTGGATCTCCTCCGGCCCTTCAATGCTGACCTGTACACCTTTCACGCAGGTCAGGGCAAGCCCAGCAGCTTTTTCCCTGTCGATGAGGGTACCGTTCGTAAGCAGATATAGGTCGAAGCCCCGTCCTCCTAAATGATCCAAGATGTCGAAGAGATCCTGACGCAAAAAGGGCTCTCCCCCGGTGATGTTGAAGCTGGGTGAAAAGGCTATATCGTACTTTTCGGACCAGGCCTCAAGCATGTCGGACACGTCCGCCGCTACCGCTCTGATCTCGGCGAAAGACAATTCATCGGTCCTGCGGCCGCTCTGATAACAGTGACTGCAACTCAGGTTGCACCTCTCCGTCAGGTGCCACTGTATAAAGAAGTCATGGTGATCGATCGTCGACAACTTCATTCACCTCGCTAAGGCAAAGGGTTGTCATTCCCGCAAGTAACGCGCCGGGAATCCTTCTGTAGACCCCTCGGAAAGATTCCGGACAAGCCGGAATGACGGGCAAACGGCACAAATAGCGACCCTATAAACAGACTCCAAATAATATCATCCAGAGAATAAAAAGCGGGCAGATATGGCGGAAATGTTCAACATTTACGGCCACACCTGCCCCTCCTCTTTTCGTCGCCGACCGGCGACTTCAGCTCTTTCAACTCTTTCACTTGTGGCATATCTTGCCAGGATTCTCTTTCACCGCATTTCTGAAGCTGCTCCAGAAGGCGGCCTCCTTGACAAGAGCCTTCTTGCTCACTGTCTTCTTCATCCTGCTTCACCTCCTTTCCTCACAAAAGGCGGACACATAACCGCCTTATGCCGTTATACCCGATTCCATTCTATCAGCGGGAGGGGAAA
This sequence comes from Candidatus Sulfobium sp., assembly GCA_037381085.1. Classification (GTDB taxonomy): domain Bacteria; phylum Nitrospirota; class Thermodesulfovibrionia; order Thermodesulfovibrionales; family UBA6898; genus JARRRD01. Next base: position 16,374 of record JARRRD010000039.1, on the reverse strand, counting down.
AGTCAAGCCGGATGGGCCAGAAAATCCCTGAGGTCTTCGACCCTGCGAACGGGTTCGAGACAAACTCCCGAAGACAGGCACGGCGTCACAAGGTCCCTGTCTTCGCCGTACACCAACCCCTTATAGGGAATAAAGAAACTCAGTGCAGTCCGCGCCAGTTCGCCGCCGGGCGAGGCCTCCAGCGTCAATTTGAACATATGGTGATAAGCGTCCAGGCCGCAGAAATAATATCCTGCATGAATGCCTATTTCGCGCGCCTGTCCCGAAAAGGCCCTCACTGTCTTCTCTGCGAAATTAAGGTAGCGGTCCTTTCCCGTCATGTGGTACAACTTCATCAGCTGAACGACCGCCAGGGGGTTGGAGGACGGATGTGGAATATCTTCGAACGATTTCAGCCGTAACCCGAGCACCTCCTCGCTGGTATCGAAAAACCCTCCGGAATCGGCGTCCCAGAACCCCTCGATACACAAGTCCATGATCCGGACCGCACGCCTGAAATAAGACTTCTCTCCAGTCACCTCGTAAGCCGACAGTAAAGACTCGACGACATACACATAGTCATCCAGCACCGCGCCCACGCCGTCTGTATGGAGAAGCCCTTCCCTCATGCAGTATCTGTCGAGTATCCGGTCCAGGCTCTTGAGAGCAAATTCCTTCATTTCATCATCGCCGAGACAGCGGTATGCCAGGAGGAAAGCCGAGATCATCATGCCGTTCAGCGATGTGTAAAAGGTCTTGTCAACAAAGGGCTGCGGTCTGAGGTCCCTTTCCTTAAGCAGTTTGTCCTTGCCGCAGCTGATGATCTCCAGGACCCTTCCCTGCTCGATCCCCGTCTGCTCTGCAATCGCCTCCGGCTCCACGGCGATCAAGAGGACCCTTTTCGACAAATCATGATGGGCGGCCGCCCTTTCATGAAGAAGGTGGAGAGACAGCACTCTGAACTCTTCCTCGTCGAGCACGCGCCTGAACTCCTTTTCATCCCAGATGAAATACCCGCCTTCGTCATCGGGCGTAACGTCGGCATCCTGACTGGCGTAAAAACCTCCATCAGGATCGGAAAGCACATCCATCACAAAGCCGGTCGTTCCCTCCGCCACCTTCCGGAAATAAGGATCTCCAAAGATTGAGTAGCCGTAAATGTAATTTCTCAGAAGCCATGCGTTGTCATCGGTCATCTTTTCGAAATGCGGGACGGTCCACGCCTCGTCAACGGAATATCTGTGGAAACCCCCTCCGAGCTGGTCATGGAATCCGCCCTTCGCCATCGACTCGAGGGTTTTTCTGATCGCGTTGCCAACCGTCTCGTCACGGCTGAAGAAGTGCCTGAGCATCAGGAATTCAAGCGCCCCCGGCATCGGGAACTTCGGGGCCGGCCCGAAGCCTCCGTTCATCCCGTCAAACTGGCCCATGACGGCCGTCTCCGCTTCGTCAAGGAGCGAGGCGGAGATTTCCCCCTGCACGGCGGGGCCGGGCCTCAGCGAATCCAGAAGCCTCTCTCCGTATTCGGTGACGTCGGCACCTCTGGATTTATAGAACTCGACAACACTCCTGAGCACCGTCTTGAAACCGGGTCGGCCGACGTGGTCTTCAGGTGGGAAGTAGGTCCCCCCGAAAAAAGGCTTTTTCTCGGGTGTCAGGAATATGCTGAGGGGCCAGCCGCTGCCCTGACCCATTGCGGCGACGGCACGCTGATACCGTTTGTCTATGTCGGGCCTCTCATCGCGGTCAAGCTTCACACTGATAAAATTTTCGTTGAGCATCCCGGCGATCTCTTCATTTTCGAAACACTCCTTCGCCATGACATGGCACCAGTGACACCAGACAGCGCCGCTGCTCAGGAATACCGGCTTATCCTCTTTTTTCGCCTGATCAAATGCCTCCTGCGACCAGGGATACCAGTCGATCTTCTGGGATGCTGCGTGACTGAGATACGGGGACCTTTCTTTGGAGAGCCTGTTCAAGACAGTTCTACTTTCCCCTCAACTTCTTGATGGTTTCCCGCATGAAGGCCGGCAGATCGGAGGGCTGCCGGGACGTGACGAGTTTCCCGTCGATCACTACCTCTTTGTCTTCGTAAATTGCCCCTGCCTCCTTCAACTCCGGAGCTACGGACTTGTAAGAGGTCGCGTGTCTTCCTTTCATCAGGCCGGCCGAAATCAATATCTGCGGACCGTGGCAGATGGCCGATATTGGTTTGTTTTTCTCGAAGAAGTATCTTGCTATATCCAGCGCCTTCTTCTCCTTCCGTACCGCCGCCGGCGCCTTTCCTCCCGGCAGGATAAGCATATCGTATTCGTCCGGTTTCAGCTCATCCAGCGATCTGTTGGCCTCAATTTCATAGCCGTGTTTACCCTTGATCTTCCCCTTGCTCATCGAAGCGATATCGACATCTATTCCTTCTTCCCTGAGGCGGTAATAAGGGAAGAGAAGCTCCGAATCCTCAAAATTATCGGCGCTTATCATTAATACTTTCACGGTGGGCCTCCTCTTTTCGACAGTTTCTTACCTGCGGACATCCGAGCGTACTTTAATCCTACCATGGAGGGGCGAAATGTCAACTTTGGAGGCTCAAAAGGTCCCGGCTCATAATCCGGACCTGCCGACCGTTTCGTAGTACAAGAGTCCGATGTATTCGCGGCATGCGGTCCTGGATACCTCCAGGTCGCCCGGCAGATAATCGGTCCAGCCGTATTTCCTGTCCCATGTCCTGAATCCGGCGGGGACCGGCGTCACCTCCATATTGAACAGCCTGAAGATCAGCAGTGACCGCCTCATGTGGTAAGCCGACGTCACGAGGATGGGGTTCTTGAAGCGATACTTTTCGCATATCTTTTTGACATACCTGGCGTTTTCGAATGTGTCCCTGCTCTTGTCATCCACGAGTATCCTGTCGCCGGGAACGCCGAGGTCCATGAGAAAACGCCTGTCCACCGGGGCCTCGGCCCTTCTCCAAGGGAACACCGCTCCGCCGGAAACGATGACGGGTATGTGCAGCCTTCTCTGCAGCCTTACAACTGTGACGACCCTGACAAGGGTGTCTTCCGAGGGCGCGCCTACGCCGGTCAAGTCTTTCACTCCGTCGTAGACGCCGCCGCCAAGAAGGACTATAACATCACCCCGCGGGTTTGAAGGAATGGTCAGGCCGGCCTCCAGACCCCTCATCAGGGCATCCGAAACCGGCCCGGTGGAAAGCAGCCAAAGGGCAGCACCTATAACAATGCACAGAACGCCGGCCTTCCGGGATTTACGCAAAAAAAGGAGCCCCGAGACTATCAGGATTGCGATGAATACCCCCGGCGGCAGGAGAAAAGGCGTAATCAATTTCTTGAAAGCGAACATCCATCACCTCGGCATGATTTACGACATATTTGATCATGAAACGGAGAATTTTTCAAGGACGCAGCAGTGATTGTGCAGGTGCCTGCAATTGGGTGCTCATTCCCGAAACAAATCCCTGGTCCCTCCCAAAAAAAGGCTTCGGGCAGAGTCGCTTCGACCTCACTTCAGACAAAGGAGGTCAGGAAGGATGTCATGTTAATCAGTGAAAGATTGTGCAGCCTGTTTCGCAGGCAGATGGAGCAGAAGAAGGGTAATGCAGACGTGGTCCTGCCAGCAGGCTTGATAACCGGAAGTAGCCTCGCTTAACATAAGAGAGGCAGGTGTGAAAGGAATATCAGAATTGGAATTCCCTATGGAAAAGCTGATCAGCAGGATACGTTATTTCCACTTTATTTCCGGCGTTCTGGTCAGTCAGCAGGCAGACCCTGTCTGCGGCCATTGCAAGGCATTTGCAAATACCGTTACCTGGACCAGAGAAGGTATTTCGAAAACAAGGCCGGACGGAATAAAGATCCCGCAGGATATCCTCATGCTGCTTTCCGAAGCAGAGCAGAGAACGACAGCTATTATTGTTCCCGTGGATGCCATGGGGCAGAAAAAGGCCGGCAACTGCATGATGCCAAAAGGCGTCTGTTTCGTCAAGATACCAAAGTCCATTATGGAAAAGTTGTAAGGCTATGGATTATTACGAGGTCTCCATCGGGGCGCCGGGGGAATCGCGCGATGCCATTATCAACAGGGTCATGGAAATGGGCTCTTGCGGTACCTTCGAAAGGACTGGAGATATAGTCGCATACTTTGAAGACCGGGGACAGATCGTCCAAATCGTCGACGAACTCCGGCATTTCAGGGAGGTACTCCGTTCTTCCGGTCTCAATGCCGACTTTTCGTTCGACTGCACCAGCCTGCCGGGCAGGGACTGGAACGAGAACTGGCAAAAGGACTTTGCGCCAATCGAAATTGGAGCCAATCTCACAATAGTTCCTTCCTGGCTTGAAAGAACTTCCGACCGTATTCCGCTAATTATCGACCCGGGCATGGTGTTCGGTACGGGATACCACGAAACTACGAGGACATGCCTTTCTCTGATCGAGAAATATTCCGGGCAGACTTCCATGAAGAGCTTTCTGGATGTGGGTACCGGCACTGGTGTTCTCGCCATCGCCGCCTCAAGGCTTGGATTCCTTAACGTGCTTGCCGTCGATACCGATCCCATGGCTGTCGATGCAGCGACCAAGAACGCGGAACTCAACGGACTGGACAATATATCTTTCCTGGAAGGAGACATCGCGGTTGCACAGGGTCTTTTTGACTTAATTGCCGCAAACCTTCTCTCTGAAATACTGATTCGGATTGCCGCCGGATTAGCTCTTCGGCTTAATCCAGGAGGGATAGCGGTACTCTCGGGCATCCTCCCGGGGCAGGATGTCGAAGTGATGATGGCATTGACAAGAGAAGGGTTAGCACTCAGGGAAAAGGTAGACACAGGAAATTGGGTGACTCTCGTAGTATCGCGTAGGAATGGCGCCCGAAGCAATTCGCACCCGCCTTCGCGGGAATGACGGACAACAGCTGAGTTAATTTAGGACTAATTTAGTCCTGATTTGGATGGGCTTCAAAAAGGTCCTCCTCTCAGGGGGTTTTGGGGGGATTAGTAGAAACCACTTACCAAGGAGGTGCCATATGGATACCTTGGCTCTCAGCAGGCTGCAATTCGCAGTGACTGCCATGTTCCACTTCATCTTTGTACCGCTCACTCTCGGTCTTTCGATACTGACGGCATACATGGAGACCAGATATGTGCGAACGAAAGACGAGACATATCTGAGAATGACCAGGTTTTGGGGCAAGTTGTTCCTGATCAACTTCGCCCTCGGGGTCGTAACGGGGATCACGATGGAATTCCAGTTCGGAATGAACTGGTCCGAGTATTCAAAGTATGTTGGCGACATATTCGGCGCACCGCTGGCCATCGAGGCAACAATGGCATTCTTCCTCGAGTCGACCTTCATCGGCATCTGGATATTCGGATGGAAAAAATTATCGAAGAAGGCCCACGCCGTCACTATCTGGCTGGTAGCGATAGCGACCAACCTTTCCGCTCTCTGGATCCTTCTTGCCAACGGCTGGATGCAGCACCCTGTCGGATTTGTGCTTAAGCACAACAGGGCCGAGATGGTCAATTTTCTGGCAATACTCACAAACAAATACGGTTTGCTGAAGTTTGCCCACACCGTCCTTTCGGGGTATGTAATCGCTGCGTTCTTCGTGATGGGCATATCCGCATATCACCTTCTGAAAAAGAGCGAAAGGACGTTCTTCAAGAAATCTTTCGGTATGGCAGCTACCTTCGGACTGCTCAGCGTCATATTTCTGTTCCTCGTCGGAGACTTTCACGCCGCAGAGGTTGCAAAGACCCAGCCGGCCAAGTTCGCAGCCATGGAGGCCGTCTGGAATACCGAGACCAGCGCCCCTTACAACCTGCTCGTTGTCCCCGACCCTGCGCAGGAGAGAAACGAAATAGAGGCAGTAAGAATACCCAAACTTCTCAGCTACCTGGCCTTCGGGTCCGGCAAGGCCGAGATCACGGGATTGAAGGCAATTCCGAAGGACGACAGGCCGCCCGTTTCGGCGACCTTCTGGAGCTTCAGGGGCATGGTGGCCCTCGGCATACTCTTCTTCATTCTGACTCTCACAGCCTTCATCTTCTCCAAGAGGGACAGGCTGGAAGACCACACGGCGTTCCTGAAACTGATGCTCTACGCCATCCCCCTGCCTTACATAGCCGGACAGCTGGGATGGATCGTCGCGGAGGTGGGCAGACAGCCATGGATCGTTTACGGAGTGCTGAAGACCTCCGATGCCGTCTCCACCTCAGTCTCACCGCTGCAGGTGTGGACCTCTCTCGCCGGGTTCACCCTTTTATACGGATTTCTGGCCGTGGTAGACATATATCTTCTTTCAAGTTCGGCAAAGAAGGGACCTGAGGCCGCCCTCGTCCCGTCCTTCGATGCTTTAAATGCCGGCGCTGCCCACGGAATGTCCCCCGTTGCGGGCACCGCCGGGAAACAGGAGGTGTAACATGGAATTCCAGGTTATTTGGTTCATTTTGTGGAGTGTGTTGTGGGCTGTCTATTTCATGCTCGACGGCTTCGATCTGGGCGCCGGCGTTCTGAGCGGACTGCTCACCAGGGATGAGGGAGAGAGAAGGCAGATAATCAGCGCGGTCGGACCGGTGTGGAACGGCAATGAGGTATGGCTGCTCACTGCCGGAGGGGCGACATTTGCCGCGTTCCCCGGAACCTACGCGCTCATGTTCAGCTACCTCTATTCGGCTTTACTGCTCATCCTTTTTTCGCTGATCGTCCGTGGCGTCGCACTTGAATTCAGGGGAAAAGTCGAGAGCGCGAGCTGGAGAAAGAGATGGGACGCCGCACTGGTAGCCGGCAGTTTACTCCCGGCCCTTCTTTTCGGGGTCGCATTCGGAAATATCTTTGAAGGACTGCCCATGGACGCGGCGGGTTATCACGGGTCGCTGCTCGGCCTGCTGAACCCCTACGGCCTGCTTACAGGGGTATTTTTCGTTTTTATGTTTCTGGAACACGGGGCCCTGTATATTTCCGTGAAGACACACGGTCCGATTAGCGACAGGGCGTCCCATCTCTCAAACAGGCTCTGGTTCTTTCTTCTCGCGGCAGCCGTGTCATTCCTGGCGTACACTTATTTCGCTACCGCTCTTTACGATAACTATTTCGGTACGCCGATACTCCTTGTTGTTCCCCTCGTTGCGGTCCTTTCGTTATTGTGCATAGGGATATTTGCAGCGAAGGGAGCCTATCTGAAGGCTTTTTACTCTTCCTGTATGACTATCGTGATGGTCACGTTCACGGGAGTGACGGGGCTCTTCCCGAACCTTATACCATCCAGCATGGATGCTAAATACAGTCTTACCATCTTCAACTCTTCGTCCAGTATATACACGTTGAAGATAATGACCGGAGTGGCCCTGCTCTTCGTTCCGATCGTCATCGCCTACCAGATATGGACCTACCGCGTCTTCAGGGGTAAAATAAGACCTGAAGACGTATCTGAAATCGAAGCGTACCAGTAAGGTATAATAAACAGGAACGGGTTTCGACCCGTTCCTGCAGGAGAACGGGATGCAGATAACGAGGGAAACCGATTATGCCATAAGGTGCGTGCTATATCTTGCGGGGAAACGCGGCTCCGTGACCATGGTCGATGAGATATCCAGGGAAAAGTCCATCCCGAAGAGCTTTCTGGCGAAGATCCTTCAGAAGCTGAGCAAGAGCGGCATCGTAAGGTCCTACAGGGGGGTCAGGGGAGGCTTTGAACTTGCGAGAGACCCCGAAGAAGTCAGCCTCCTTGACGTCATGGAGGCGGTTCAGGGACCGGTGGCCATGAATGCCTGCGCACTCGATGAATCCGTCTGCAGTCTGAGCAGCAGCTGTTCTGTCCATCCTGTGTGGGTGGAAGTGAGAGAAGAGGTCGAGAAGCTCCTGAGAAAAAAGAACTTCTCAAGTTTCATGTGAGATAGCCCTGCGCTTGTTTGCTCCCACACCTGTCTTTCGGACTCTCTGTCCGCCGACCCGGCAGCTAAAAGCTTACCATCCTGCCGCTCTCATCCGCCGCAAGCGTGAGATAAGAAGCGCAAACGGAAGAAAATAGCCTATATTCTTTTCATATTCGCCCGGAGGGCAGCTGTTTGCGGTCAGACGTAAATAGTTATATTTGCATATATTCTTACTTGAGAATATATTGGAATTAGAAGAGGGCGGAAAAGACAGAAGCCCTCCCGAGGAGGTGAGATTATGGCGGTCAGAGAGACAAAAGAGGTCGTAAAGACCGAAAGACCGAGGTATCTTGCGCCTTTTGAAGAGATAGAAAGATGGTTCGACGAAGCCTGGAAGAGGCCTTTCTCAATGCTGAGGTCCTCCATGTGGCCGCAGTTGGGATCGGTAGAGGAATTCGAAACCAACCTGCCCCATGTGGATATTTACGATGACGGCAAAGAGCTCGTGATGAAGGCCGACTTACCGGGCATGAGGAAAGAAGACGTTGATATCTCGCTAAGTGACGGTGTGTTGACGATTTCAGGCGAAAAGAAGAAAGTGGAAAAGGTAGAAAAAGAAAAGTACTTCAGATACGAACGTTCACATGGTTCCTTCTTCCGGAGGTTCGAGCTTCCCTATGACATAGACATGGAGAAAATAGAGGCCCATATGGAAGACGGCGTTTTGGAAGTAAGACTTCCGAGGACCGAGGAGGCCCGGACAAGAAGCAGAAAGATCTCGATCAGCGGTTGATTATGAAAAAGGAGTTGTTNGTTTCCCTCAGCCTAAACCGCAATACTACAGAGGAACATACAGCCTTACTGTTGACCCTGTTTATTCGCGAACTTAAGGCGGGAACAGACCCTCCCTCCTGAGCCACTGAATTGCGAGAAAAACCAAATTATGATAAAAAGTAGTATGCCTTCTCGTACAGACCTTTCCGGCCCGGATCCATTTACAGAGACAAAAGTCCGCGACATGATAGCACAATGGCTGGAGCCCGGAAGAGTACCTGAACATCCAAGGATACTGTTCGACACTTCTGACTTCTTCAGGGTCGATTATGATAACGTACTCGTCCTCGGTTCCGTTCCTTATCTTGTCAGAAACTACGAGCGTGAGGGCCGGTTCGGGATAGACGAAGAGCCCAAGTTCTGGGTCAGAAGAGCCCTGGACCTGACGGACGGCAGAATGAAGATCATCAAGTTTGTCTTCAGGGAGGAGTTCAAGGCCCGGATCGGCGATGTCGTCTACGACTGCGTAAGAAGCCCGAGAAAAGAGGCCAGGATATTGGAAATGGTGAAGGGCCACCCCAATTTCATGCAGGGCTTTTCCGTTCAGGACGCTTCAGGCAACATAGTGAGGGTAGCGGATTTTATCGCAGGCAAAACGCTTGCAGACTACGCCTTCGGTCTCGGGGAGAGCCACGAAGATTATTTCTCCCGTTACTTTCCGGCCGTTCTTGATGAATATGTAGAGGTTGTCTCAGCCATCAAGTTCCTGCATGACCACGGAGAAAAACACGGCGACATCAGGCGTGATCACGTGATCAGGGAGAGGTCGACGGGCAGGTGTGTCTGGATAGATTTCGATTACAACTACTATCACAAGGAAAATATCTTCGGATACGATCTTTACGGTCTCGGAAATATCTTTATCTATCTGGTCGGCAGAGGCGATGTCACCGTCCAGGCTCTCCGAAAGGAGAGACCGTCCGTGATGGAGAAACTGGTCGAAGGAGATCTCAACGTGATCTTCAGAAACAGGGTCGTAAACCTTAAAAAGGTCTATCCCTATGTCACCGATAAGCTCAATTATATCCTCATGCACTTTTCATCGGCGGCGGAGGTTTTTTACGAAGACACGGAAGAACTCCTGACAGACCTGGATGAGGCCCGCAGAGAGCTTTGAAAATTCGAGTGAGAACGGAGGTAAGGATATGGATAGTGACTATGCTGCATGCCCGCTTAACAAGCATTTTATCATAGCCGTAGACGAATCGGAGAATTCACGGAGGACGCTTGCCTATGTATCTTATGTTCTCGGAGGGCTTCACGGGGTTCAGGCCACGCTACTGAACATCATATTGGCGCCTCCCGAGGATTTTTTCGAAGACGATGATGACCGGATTGAATGGATTGCGGCACATGAGGGAAGGACGCGGAAGGTCCTCGAAGATTACCGGCTGATCCTGGTCAAATCGGGGTTTGACGAGGAGAAGGTCGAAGTCAAAATGAAGGTGGGCGATTGTCCGTCCATTGCCGAGTGCATCTTCAAAGAAGCGAGAGAACTCGGGGCGGCCACGATTGTTGTCGGCAGAAGGGGGAAATCGAAGAGGGAGGAGTTCATCCTGGGAAGCACATCGAACAGGATGCTCCACATCCCGAAACAGTGCGCGGCATTATGGGTTGTGGAGTAACGGTTTCTTCAGTCTTTGAGGTATCTTCCGAACCATGCCAGACAGCGGTTCCAGGCGTCTGTTGCCGCTCCCGGCCGGTAGCTTGGGCGGTAGTCGGCAAAAAAGGCATGAGGGGCCCCGGGGTAAAGCACAAATTCGGCGGTCTTGCCGGCCCTCTTCAGGGCAGCCTCCATCTCCTTGACATCGCTTACAGGAATACCCAGATCCTCGGCGCCATAAAGGCCGAGGACAGGACAGGCAACGCTGGCAGCAACATCTAGCGGCCCTTCTATGCAGACGCCGGGCTTCTTCTCCGGCCTGATCTGGCCGTACCACGCTACAGCAGCCTTGATCTGCCGATTACGGCCAGCATACAGGAGAGTATACAGCCCGCCGCGACAGAACCCCGTGACGCCCATCCGGTCGGGCAGCGCAGCAGGATGTTTCCCGGCATACGCCGCCAGGGCGTCAAGATCGGCCATGACCCTGGAGCCAGGGATAACATCAGTCACCTTGCGAACAGAAGGTATATCGGCAAGATGCAGAACGCCCCCCTCCCGGGCATACGGCTCAAAAGTGAAGGCAAGGAAACCCTCCCGGGCAAACCGTCGCGCAACGTCCTTTATGTGCTCATGCATCCCGAAGATCTCCGGTATGACCAGCACTACGGGATATTTCCCCCCGTCTGAGGGACACGCCTCGTAAACCGGGACCGGGAAGTCACCCGACCTCACCGTGAGGTCTGCGATGGCAAGCCCGTCAACCGGTGTGCTGATTACTTCTCCTGCTACAGAACTTGAGGCGGCGGCATATCCGGCAAGACCGGTGCCAACGGCGACCGTCCACCCCTTAAGCTGACTTGCGGACATGCCCGCGTATGCATTTGCGAGCCAATCCTCGACCATATCGTCTCCTTTCCCGGTTCGTAGAACCGAACAGTAAGCACATTATACCTGATGGAGGGGTCTCTGTCTCAGCTGCAGACTCATCCAATCCCGGTTTGGGACACGACCGGAAAGATTACGGCAAGATTATACAGGACCGGGCATTGGAGTTTTTCGGGGCGAAAACAGCCGAAAAGTGATATACAATATGGACATGACAAAGCTCAGCGCCGGCCTGCTCCTTTACCGTGTCCGGGAGAACGTTGGAATCGAGGTCCTTCTTGTCCATCCCGGGGGTCCTTTCTGGCTAAAAAAAGACCTCGGCGCCTGGTCCATACCTAAAGGGCTCACTGCGCCCGGCGAAGATCCTCTTGAGACAGCACGGCGCGAGTTCGGAGAAGAAACGGGATTCACTGTCTCCGGCCGTTTCATTAAGCTTGCTCCGGTGAAAGTCCACACCAAGGTAATAGAAGCCTGGGCTGTCGAAGGCGACTGCGACCCCGGAAGTATCAGGAGCAATACCTTTACTACGGAATGGCCCCCCAAATCAGGCCGGCAGCAGGAGTTCCCGGAGGTGGACCGCGCTGCCTGGTTCGGCATGGAGGAGGCCAGAGTCAAGATAAACAGGGGACAGGCGCCCCTTCTCGAAGAACTCCGGCGCATTCTCAAGAAGAAGACTTCGTGATAAACGACTCAGGCCATCTCCCGCTTCAATCTTTCCGCGCCACTGGCGAACATCTCTCCGTATCTTTTCTCGTTGTCATCCAGAAACTGGGCAAGCCTCTCCTGTACCGCCTCATCAATTGACAGGGCAGGCTGAAGAACGGTCCTTCCGTCGGCGGTCCTGACAGGGCGCATCCGCATCTGGGGATTCTGTTCCACCGCAGCCCTCATTTCATCGGCAGCCTGTTCCTTTATCTGTTTGAATTCCTTCCGCATCTTTTCGAGCATATTCAGCATGTTTTCGACCGCCGCCGCGTTCCTTTTTTCCTTCAGCGACTCTATGGCCAAAATGCCTTCTCTTCTCCGCTGGAATTCCTCCTGCAAAATGCCGAGCCTCAGCGAATCAGCCATATTCCGCTGGACCTCCGCGAGCAGGGAAGACTTGGCTCCCTTTAACTTTTCCCACAGGTCGTCCTTCCCTAATTCACCCCTGTAAAAGGCGGCCAGCACCGATCTGATCTTCTCCCGGTCCTCAATCTGTTCCTTTTCCTCTGGCGTGAGAGCTTCTATACTCTCGATCTTTTCCATGGCCTTCTCAAAGGCGCTTTTTACATTCCCCATATGTCAGCTCCCTTCCCTGGTAAATTCTGTTTCATACACCCGGCGCAACATCCTTCCAGCTGTTTTCTACTTTACCTTCTGGATATGCTGAGCATACGTGTAGTACCCGCTGCCCCTGTCACGAAAACGGACGCGCTTATGATAAGCATGCCGACCAGGCTCAGAGTGGCAGCAAGAATTCCTGAAATAGCGATAATCCCGAGGGCAACTCCGCCGATACCGAGCATAAGCTCGCTGCCTGCGGACGCCGTCATCGCTTCGTGAGCAATCCTCTTGAACCGTCTGCTCTCATCGCTCGACTCACCCTCGAGTGCGTTAAGACGTGCCGTCAGACCGCTGCTTAACAGAAGCGTCGCGCCGAACACTATCAGCGCGACGGGGACCAGCACTATCGGGTAGACGCCCAGAAGCGAAAGGATACCTAAAACCACTCCGGCAGCGCCACCCAGGAACTCGGAGGTCAAACCTGCACTGAACTCAGCCCTCTCCAGACGGTCTCTGCTCGTTTCGGCAAGGAGCCTTGAAAACCGGCTGCTGATAGCCACTCCTTCAACCAGGAAGGCCGCCCCTATAGCAATGGTTGCTACCGGCAACATGTATGACGCGTATATGCCGGACAGGCCTATCAGCGTCAGGACAAGCGCTACTCCGCTCAGGAAACCCTCTGCGAGAGAGCCGCCCAAAACAGTCTTCCTGTCGCTATTCGAAACCGTTTCCACGTGCTCCGCCTCATGCATCGTCTGAAGCGTGCTGTTCATCTATCCAACCTCCTTTCTCTTAAAATTTCGTTAATACTGACGAAACTTACCGGTTTCGCCTTCCTTTCCTAACTTTAGGTTATTACGGAATTCCGAAGTGCGCAACCGTCCAACTGCTTGATTATCCGGGCCATTTCACCTTTTCCGGCGTCTAAAGGACTATAAAGGTCTTCTTTCTCTATTTATTCGGCCTATCAAGCCTAAAGCGCTCACGATCTGCTGCGACCAGCCCGCAGGCCGTTGACAGTAAAGCGGAAATTTTGCAATCGGCGGATAAGATATGCTAGATTGGCGAAACTGAAAGAAAAAAAGGGGGCTCCATGGAAAGGGACAAACTGCTGCATGACCTGATCGTCGACAGGCTCCGGGACAAATTTTCCGGGGGCTACAAGGAGATAAAGGTGAATGAGGGGGGCAGGCCGGATATGGTCCTCGGCAATCACGGCCTCACTTTGGCCGTTGTTGAGGTCGAGACGGAAAGGTCCATCACGAATGAAAAAGCTGCGGAATGGAAGGAACTGACACAGTCCGGATCGAAGCTTATCCTGATGGTACCCAGAAACGCGAAGGTCAAGGTGATGGAGATCCTCTGGAAATCAGGGATTGCAGACAGGGTCGGGGTTGGCAGTTACGAAATAGTCATCAACATGCCCTGAAATATTCACCGGCCTGTGAGCTGTATTAAGGAGAAGTGTGAGCCTCAAAGTTTATCCCGGCAAACAGATGGATAAAATTTACATGCGCCGGGAGTGTCAGATAAAATACCAGCAAAAACGGAGGCATCAGTGACAGACGGAAATGAGTTGCGGGGTGAGTTTCAACGGCGGTACAGACAGGCTCATCGCCTGCACTCGGCGCTTGCATGATTGAGACGGCCAGACTGAAAAACAGGTTCATTGCACGGATTCTGGGCATGTTTCCCTTCCTCGAGAAGATATTTACTTCTCTGTACCGCCCGACCGAACTGGAGGGTGTGCCGTGGACAGCAGTGACAAAACCTCTCCGGGAAAGCAAGATAGCGATAGTCACGACCGCCGGCGTCCACCACCAAAACCAGCGTCCCTTTGATATGACCGATCCCGACGGCGACCCATCCTACCGCATCCTCGACGTGAGGGGACCTGTTGAGGAGTTTGTCATCACGCACGACTACTATGACCACGCCGACGCGGACCTCGACATCAACATAGTTTTTCCCGTGGACAGACTTCGGGAGTTCGAGAAGGCCGGTATAGTGGGGCAATGGGCCGATTTGAATTACGGTTTCATGGGACACGTCCTGGGGCGTCATACAGATACCATCGTCAAGGTAAAGGCTCCCGAGGTTGCCGGGATGCTGAAGTCCGACAGAGTAGACGCCGTCCTGCTCACACCCGCCTGAGGGATCTGCAATCAGACCGTCGGCCTGATACAGCGTGAAATCGAAAGGGCAGGCATACCTACGGTTGGTATAACACTCGTAAGGAACTATACCGAAAAGATAAAGCCGCCGAGATCGGTGTTTCTGCGCTGGCCTTTCGGCCATGCCTTGGGAGAGCCTTTCAAGATTGAACAGCACAGGGCCGTGCTCGCAGAACTCTTCAAGGCCCTTTATACTATCTCGACGCCGGGTGAGATCATCGATGCCGGCTTCAGGTGGCGCAGGGATACTTACGACCATTACGGCATCCCTGAAGTAAAAGAAATGCTCGACCTCAAACCCCGATAATACGGGGTCGCACAATCTTTATTGAGTGTTTGCCGCGCTCCAATGATAGTATTCTTCTTCGCCGTGCTGCTGCTTCACACGACTTATGTTCCGTGATATGCTGGTGAGGGAGGTGAATTATGTACCGCTTCTATTACGGGTGGGGAATGGGATTCGGATGGATCCTGGTGATTGCCTTCTGGGTGCTCATTATACTGGGCATCGTAGTTTTCATAAAGTTAATCGTCAGGAGCGGGAAGCAGGGCGGCGGAGAAGAGTCGGCTCTCGATATTCTCCGGAAAAGGTATGCGAGGGGAGAAATAAACAGGGAGGAGTTCGAGAAGATGAAGGACGACATCACGAAGAGTTGAAGGTGGCCACATCCTTTCTGCATCCTGCCCGGGCAAGTGAAAGTCCGCTTTTTGCCGGCATACGGTGTGAGGAAGATTTGGCGTTTACAAACACAATCTTCTTGTCCTTTCTGCTAATTTCGGAATCATGCATTGTACGAAATGAGAACTTCTTTCGGGGGCCCTTGGATGTCACGTGCTGACGGCAGGATACTTGACACAGGTAATTTTTTCCCGGAGATGTCATTTGATACCACCCGCGGTGCAACCGTGAAATTGCCGCAGGATTTCGGGGTCAGATGGAATGTTCTTCTTTTTTACAGGGGCCACTGGTGAATCTTCTGCCGTCAGCAGTTGCTGGACTTCCAAAAGAATATTTCGGAATTCGAAAGAAGGAACATACGGGTCATTGCGGCCTCGGCGGATTCCTGGGAATACGCACTTCAAACGGTCGAACGTTACAGGCTCACCTACACCGTAGGCTACGGTCTGGACCCGCGCAAGGTCTCCACCCTTACCGGCGCCTTTTACAGCGAGAGAGACAATTACCTTCACGCCACGGGCTTTATCATCGGACCCGAAGGAAGAATAGAAGATGCCGTTTACAGCACGAGGTCAATAGGCAGGCTTGTCGCGAGGGACTGTATCGAGTTCACAGGTCGTTGACAAGCGGCCGAGGATTACCTTCATCCCGACAAGCGCTTTCGTGGAGCATACCGACGTCGCGCCTCCGGAAGAGTGGCCGTAATCTTGACATTCTTTCGGCATATGATAGCCTTTATGCAGAGGCAGTGTTACTATCGTTTTCGAAAGAGAAGATGGCGCTTACAGGAAACGACCCTTCCCGGCACCGAGGCGGAAAGTACGATGTCCTGTCGGACGGTCCACGGAGCAACCGTTTGGACGACATCATGCTCTTTGAGGAGGCCCAATGATCGAGAAAGAAAAAGTTAAGGCTGTCCTGGAAGAAATCAGGCCATATCTGAAGGCCGATGGCGGAGACGCTGAGCTGGTGGAGGTCACTGACAACGGCCTCGTCAGGATCAGACTAACAGGTGCTTGCGGACACTGCCCCATGTCCACGATGACGCTGAAAATGG
>JARRRD010000038.1:0-31169 GCA_037381085.1 Candidatus Sulfobium sp. | reverse complement strand
GTTCGAGCGTGGGCATTAGAATAAGGAGGTGCCTTAGAAAAATATCTCCGAAGGGCTGCCGGTGACGTCATACCCGTCGATGATGCATCTGCCGGCATCGGACCTGCTCAGTGTGGTGAGTATCTTGATCGTGGTGGTCTTTCCGGCCCCGTTAGGCCCAAGGAGACCGAAGACCTCTCCATCCGCGATCGAAAAGGACACGCCGTCAAGGGCCCTGATTTCATCGTAATTCTTCGTTAAACCGATGACTTCGATCATGAAGTCTATCTTACCTTATTAATTCCGATCATGGAAGAATCGGAAGGCGGAGGGTTATAGGGGAAAGACCGACGCCGGCAAGCCTTTTCAATTCACCCTTCAACTCTTGATTCACTCTTACCGGTATCCGCGAAATACGGAAAAAGGGGACGATCGCCCCGTCCCCTTTTTTTCAACAACTTATGGACACGGGTCATGAACAACCCGGTTGAAACTCCTCCTTTCGTGCCGGGGTCGACCAATACACTACCATTACAACAAGAATGTTTGCTAATATCCGAATCGAACCCTAATTACTTCCTTATAAGTTCCTCCCCCGACCATAAAATTAGAAACCCCATTGCCGGTGCTCAAACCGTAAACGTCCAGGAGTCCACCGGTACCGTTACTTATTGAGCCGGACCATGCAAACGTGATATCTCCAACCGTCGGGGAAGTACTGCTGGCTAAGGCAATCCCTTGAGCAGTTACCTCATAGGTCCCTATTCCCGAGATGGTGTTTGTATACCGGATCATTAAATTATCGTATCGCTCAGTAACGGTCAAGGGCGGATTTGACAATGTCACCTGGCCGGAAGTGGTTCCTACTTTGACGTTGTTCAGATAAAGATCACCTGTAAGACTGAATCCTTCGATCCAGTTGAAGTCGCCATCATGGCCGCTCATATATGTGGGAGCAACAGATGTAACGTGCCCTTCAAGCACCAATTCAACTTCCCCAGCCGCCATGACCCCCTGGGCAAAGAAAAACGTCAACAGGAAAGTAACACACACATAGAAAGTTCCCCTCTTAATCATTTCAACCCCCTCTTGAAACAGCGTTTGCCGCGCAAAGATTACAAGGATTTGACAGCCATACAAAACACCGCACATCTTGCGCCATTTATGGAGTCACTATGTCACATCACCCCCTTTTTGGAGCCTCATGGCAGAGGTTATCAAAGGAGCACCCTCCTTTGACCAGCCGCCGGCTCACATCAACTTCCTTTTTTTACATTGTATGACCTTTGCGTGAAGAAATGAAGTTCTTTCTTTCTCCACGCAAAATGCGGCTTGGAGCTAGAACTCCGCGAGGAGTTTCTCCGCCCGGAATGACAGGTAAATGAAGTGCAAAGATGGCTGAGCCACGCCGAATGTGGGATAGCCGGCCGTAAAGATCAGTTGTGTATGTCCGTATCTTTCGCCGGATATTCAGGGGCCTGCGGCTCCTTGCCGATCCGCAGCTCATTCTTGAACCATACATCCCGCTGGGGAAAGGGGATCTGGATGTCCTTTGCCTTGAAGGCGTCCCATATGAGGTAGTTTGACCGACGTCGCTTCCGTAGGAGACACCGACAGGTATATGTATCCTCACGATGTTGTCGGTGTAAGACCAGTTTATCAACTGGTTGGATATGAGCTGGGCGTTCGGGATGATTATGTCTATGTTGTCTACGGTGCGCAGCGTCGCCGTCCTGATACCTATGTCAACAATCTTGCCGGAGTTATCGCCCATGGTGACCCAATCGCCCCTCTTTACAGTCCTTGACGTAAGTATCACGAAACCGCTGACAAAATTATTTGCGATGTCCCTGACGCCGAACCCGATCCCTATGCCCAGTGCGCCGGCCACGGGGAGAAGCAGCTTCCAGCTTATCCCCATGATCGAGAGGCTGATCATGACGATAATCACCATGGCGATGTTATAGACTAGTATGTCGATCGTACTCACCACGTCAGCCCCGTGGCTTCTGTAGAAAAGGCACATTCGAATGCCAGACCTCACTATCTTTGTAAGTACCAGAAGGACATAAAAACCGACAACGCCCTTCACGAGCGAAGCAAGGCTCAGCCTCAGAGCCTCTACATTCACGATGGGATAGGCCAGTACAGGTTCGGCGTACCTTGAAACCGCCGGCAAGGAGAGGACCAGATTCACAACGAATATGACGTAGAGAACCGTCATGAAGGCGAGCATGTAACTACTGAAGTTGATAGTCAGACTCTTGTCGATATGCAGTTTGTCCGAAACACGGGTCAAAACCCTGGGGACCAGCTTTCTGAGGAAGAGATATAGGAGAGTGACAACAAGGGCCGCAAAGATCAGATACAGGTCGGTGCGGGGGAAAAAATCCTTTATGGAGGCCGGGATCATTCTGTTCTCATGTACATTAGCCAGTTTCGATGACTCAAAATATCACAGAATTCGGAGGTTGTCAAATGAGATACACACCGTGAATAACGGGTTATCCTTAAAAGAACAGTTGAGCCACAAGAAGCACATAAGGCACAAAAATCAAGAACTACTGTTATGGGAAGGTGTCAGCCCTGCTATCCGTCCTGCTCCCTCCACTTCTCCAAGGCCTTCTTGGCGGCAAGGGCCTCGGCCTCCTTCTTCCTGCTGCCGGAAGCAACACCGAGTTCCTTTCCTTCAAGGTATACCGCCACGGTGAAAACCCTTTTATGCTCCTTGCCGTGCTGCTTCACAACCTTGTATTCAGGCAAAGTGCCGCACAGGAGTTGCGTCTTCTCCTGTAACTCCGTCTTATAATCGTAGAATTCCCCCGTTTCGACCGCCCTGTCTATCTTGGCCCTGAAAAAATCCACCACCATCCGGCGCGTTCTTTCATAACCCCCGTCCAGATACACGGCTCCGACGACCGCCTCCAGCGCATCGGCAAGAATGGACTTCTTCTCCCTGCCGCCACTGGACTCCTCGCCCTTGCCAAGCAGGATATAATCCCGGAGACACACCGAGCCGGCGATTTCAGCAAGAACGGACTCGCAGACGAGGTAGGACTTCATCTTGGCAAGAACGGACTCGGCGTAGCGCCGTTCGAGACGGAAAAGATACTCGACGATTATGAGACCTATAACGGAGTCCCCGAGGAACTCAAGGCGTTCATTATATGAGGACGCCATGTCTCTGTGCTCGTGATAAAAGGATTTGTGAGTGAGAGCCTCCACCAGAAGCCCCCTGTCCCTGAAGCGGTAACCGAGATTTTCTTCCAGGCCGGTCAGATCGTGATTCGGTCCGGGAAGGCTCAACTCTCGAACTTTTTGAAAAGCAGGCAGGCGTTCGTACCCCCGAAACCGAAAGAATTCGAGAGGGCGTACTCGATATCCGCCTTTCGCGACTCATGCGGGATATAATCGAGATCGCACTCCTGGTCGGGGTTGTCCAGATTGATCGTCGGCGGCATCACACCGTCGTAAATACTCAGTACCGACACAACCGCTTCGACGCCGCCTGCCGCGCCCAGGAGATGGCCCGTCATCGACTTTGTGGAACTGATCGCCAACTTGTATGCGTGGTCCCCGAAGACGGTTTTGACCGCCGCAGTCTCGATTTCATCTCCGTATTTCGTCGACGTACCGTGGGCGTTGATATACCCTACCTGCCGGGGGTCGGCTCCCCCGTCTTTGAGCGCCATGGCCATGCAGCGGGCGGCACCTTCGCCTCCCGGAGCAGGCGCCGTTATGTGATAGGCGTCACCGGTAAGACCGTATCCGACAATTTCAGCATAAATCCGCGCCTTTCTCCGGACCGCATGCGAAAGCTCCTCGAGTATGACGATGCCGGCCCCCTCGCCCATGACAAAGCCGTCCCTGTCCCTGTCAAAGGGTCTGCTCGCCTTTTGAGGCTCGTCGTTCCTCGTGGAAAGGGCCTTCATGGCATTAAAACCGCCTATACCCATCATGGTGATCACCGACTCCGTACCTCCCGCTATCATCGCGTCGGCATCCCCGCGCTGGATAACCTTGAAGGCGTCTCCTATCGCATGGCTGCCCGTCGCACAGGCCGTAGCGACCGCAGAATTGGGTCCCTTTGCGCCGAATTTTATCGAAACCTGACCGGCGGCGAGATTGATGATAAGCATGGGTATAAAAAAGGGAGTGATCCTTCTGGGGCCCTTCTCGATAAGGACCTTATGGTAGTGCTCGATGGCAGGCAGTCCCCCCATGCCGGCCCCCACGAACACCCCGACCCTCGGGGCATTATGTTCATCTATCTTCAGTCCCGAATCTTCCATCGCCATTGTGGAGGCCGCGACACCGAAATGGATGAACCTGTCCATCTTCTTGACTTCCTTGGGCTCCATATAGTCTTCCGGATCAAAGCCGTCCACTTCGCCCGCTATCTGAGTCTGAAAAGCCGAGGCATCGAAGCGGGTGATCCGCCTGATGCCGGACCTCCCGCCGGTCATGCCGGACCAGCTTGTGTCGACACCTACACCCAACGGGGTGATAAGCCCCAGTCCTGTTATGACAACCCGCCTGGGATCCATTAAGACTGCTTGTTCTTTATATATTCTATTGCGTCCTTGACCTTCGCGATCTTCTCGGCGTCCTCGTCGGGGATCTCTATGTTGAATGTCTCTTCGAAGGCCATGACCAGTTCGACCGTATCGAGCGAATCAGCCCCCAGGTCTTCCACAAACGAGGCATCGGGCACTACATCGGCGGGGTTTACTCCAAGCTGCTTTGATATTATCTCCTTAACCTTTTCTTCAACCATGATAAAACCTCCCGTTCATTTTCAAAAATTCATATCCGGCTTACTTGCTGATATTTATGTGGTACAACGCCTCTTCCTTACATGTACATACCGCCGTTGACATGTATGACCTGTCCCGTTATATACCCGCTGTCGGGTGACGCAAGGAACATGACAGCGTTCGAAACGTCATCGACGGTGCCGAATTTTCCGGACGGTATAGATTTTAACATTTCCTGTCTCACATTTTCAGTCAGCGCGTCCGTCATGGCCGTGGATATGAAGCCGGGGGCAACGGCGTTCACTGTAATGCCCCTGCTCGCATACTCTTTTGCGGCCGTCTTCGTCAAACCTATTATGCCCGCCTTCGAGGCGCCGTAATTGGACTGGCCCGGGTTCCCCATGAAGGCGACAACAGAGGCGATATTGACAATCCTGCCGTATCTCTGTTTCACCATGGACTTTATTGCCTCTTTGGAGCAGAGAAACACCCCTTTGAGATTAATGTTTATGACGGCGTCCCAGTCGGCCTCCTTCATCCTCAGCAGAAGTCCGTCACGCGTTATTCCCGCGTTGTTTATCAGCACGTCTATCCTGCCGAATTCGCCCATGATGCCGGCAAATGCCTTCTCCACATCGCCCGATTTCGAGACGTCCAGTCTTACCGCCATCGTCCTGACGCCGAGGGATGACAGTTCCCGCGCGGCCTCGCCTGCGCTTTCTTCGGAGATATCGGCCACCGCGAGGCTGGCTCCCCTTCGGCCGAAGCCCTCCGCAATGGCCCTTCCTATCCCTCTGGCGCCGCCCGTTACCATAACGACTTGTTCTCTCAGATCCATCAGTTCCCCCTTAAAAATGCTTATCATTTTAACAGAGTAGCTTAATCTTTTCCAGTCATTTCGTGGGGCTCCCGGATCAGGGTGCACGGCCCGCCTTCGTTCTGTGGTATAATAATCGCTCTGCAGCGATTTATTTAGCAAGAGATCTTCCCGAGAAGGAGAGAGACATATGACAGGAAAAGTCTATCTTATAGACGTTACAAACAGGGACGGCGTCCAGACATCGCGCATTCTCCTTCCAAAGTTGTCGAAGACAATGCTCAACATCTATCTCGATGAAATGGGTGTCTATCAGAGTGAGATAGGGTTCCCGACCCTGAGGCATGAGGTCAATTATATCAACGGAAACCTGGCACTGGCGAAGGCCGGCGCGATCAAGCGGACCCACCTGGAAGGGTGGTGCAGGGCCGTGCCCGACGACGTGAGGCTGGCCTTCAGTAACTGCCCCGGCATAAAGCACCTGAATGTATCCATGTCGACATCCGAGATCATGATCCAGGGAAAATTCCAGGGGAGAAAGACCTGGCAAGATATCGTCAAATCCATGGTTGAAGCTGTCAGGACTGCAAAGGAACTCGGCGCCGAGACCGTCGGCATCAACGCCGAGGATGCTTCGCGCACCGAACTCGACCGGCTTATCGATTTCACACTTGCCGGCAAGGAGGCCGGCGCGGACCGTTTCCGGTACTGCGACACACTGGGTGCAGATGATCCCATCACCATATACGAGAGGATAAAGTCGCTGGCTGTCGCGACGAAATTCCCGCTGGAAATGCACTGCCACAACGATCTCGGCATGGCAGAGGCCGTGTCCTGCGCGGGCGCCCAGGGCTGCATAGAAGCCGGCGTGGACACGTACATCAACACAACCATAAACGGTTACGGAGAGCGCTGCGGGAACTGCGACCTCGTGGCCACGATCCTGGCACTCAAGTTTTCCCACGGCCTCAGCCAGAAAGCCCATCTCGATGAGCACGTGGATCTCAAGAAATCCTGGAAGATAGCGAAATACGGGTCTTACGCCTTCGGTCTGCCGATCCCAATAAACCAGCCCGGGGTCGGGTCAAACGCCTTCGCGCATGAATCAGGCATTCATGCCGACGGCGCGCTCAAGGACAGGCGCAATTATGAACTGTATGACCCGGAAGATGTGGGCAGGGGAGAACCTGAGCTTCTTGAAACAGGCAGGGTCATAACGACCGGCGAGTACGGCGGGATCAAGGGGTTCCGGCATGTCTACGATAAACTGGGAATACACTTCGAGACGGATGAGGAGGCAAGGAGGATTCTGGAACTGGCCCAGTATGCGAACCTGCACACACAAAAGCCACTGACCGATGATGAGCTGCGCTTCCTCGCCACCTATCCGGACATTGCGAGGAAAATACTGACTGTTGCGGTGTAATGCACGATGAGGCAGTGTCTTCCCTCTCCGTCAGGTACGGCAGAGCCGGAACCAAAATACATTTTTGGCCACATAAGGCACACAAAAAACGGGGAAAGAAGAAGTGAAATATAGAATTTTTGAGTCTCTTTTTGTGACTTCTGTGCTTTCTGTGGTTAACTTTCGTTTCTTTTTGTACAAGATTTATCTTCCAAGAGCTTAATCTTCAAGTTCAGAAAGGAGAAGCAGGATGAGCGATGCGACAATACAGGTAGACGGCATGTCATGCCAGCACTGCGTCATGAGAGTGAAGAAGGCGGTGGAAAGTCTGTCCGGCGTCGGTGACCTCTCGGTAGAAGTGGGTCAGGTCAAGGTGTCCTTTGACGAGTCGAAGGTACAGAAGAAGGATATCGAGGAAGCTATCGTAAAGGCGGGCTACAAGATAAAAGGCTGAAGCGGACACGATATTTGCCTCCCGCGGCACAGGATGATTGTCAGCCCCTGATTTCACCCCCGGTCTCCCTCAGGATGAATTCCACCAGTTCCTGATGAACCGTTTCAACTTCGTCGTCGGTCAGGGTCCTGTCGGGACTGCGGTATATTATCCTGAAGGAAAGGCTTTTCTTCTTCTCCGGGATGTTCTTTCCTCTGTAGGCATCGAAAAGTTCAACGTCTTCCATGTAGGGAGACCCGAATTCGTTGATGACCTTCCTCACTGCTGCGGCGGTGATATGCTCATCCAGAATCAGGGCCACATCTCTCTCTATGGGCGGGTACTTCGGAACAGGTGAATACCTCAATGTTTCCGGGACAAACGATAACAATACCTCGACATCCATCTCGAAGACCAGTACCTCCGGCTTCCTGACCTTCAGCCTCAGACTCTCCACGACACCCGGGGCAAGTTCGCCGATAAAGCCGAGCTTCCTGCCCTCCCTGACCATGTCCGCGGATTTGCCGCTGTGCAGGAAAACCTCCTCCGACTGGACGAACTCGACATCGCCCACCTTCAGTTCCCCGAAGAGTGAGCCTAAAGCCCCTTTCAGGGTGAAGAAGGCCGGGGCTTCCTCCTTCCAGATTGAGGGCAGGCCTTCCCTGTAGAATATGCCGCCGAGTCTCGATTCTTCGTCGGGAAGCCGTTCCCCCCTGTCGATAAAAACCTTCGACAGTTCATACAGCCTCAGGTCCCCGGCGCCCCTGGAAATGTTGTAGACGAAGTTGTTCAAAAGAGAAGGCAGAAGGGTCGTCCTCATGAGGGAGTCCTCCTGCCTCAAAGGGTTAAGCACACTGACATGTCTCCTCCTGATATCGTCATCGGGCAGTGCCAGGAGGTCAAGATCGGCGGGGTTCATAAAGCTGTAGTTTATCACCTCGGTGAAGCCGCTTTTCCTCATCGATTCATGCAGTTGTTCCCGGTCTTTCTCTTTCCGGGTTACGCCCCCTCCTGAAAGAGGGGTCTTCGGTAGCGTCACGGGGATATTGTCATAATTGTATATCCTGGCTACCTCTTCCGCCAGGTCCACATACCGTGTCACGTCTCTTCTGTATGCCGGCGGAAAGGCGGCAAAGGCCTCTCCATGGTCTTCGGTCCTTATGCCTGCGCCGGAGAGCATATTCCTCATTTCATCCTTCGAGATGTCCGTACCCAGAAGACTGTTTATCCGCCTGTGATCGGCCTCGACCCGGAGGGGGACATACTTCCTGGGGTAGACATCGACAATTGCGTGCACCTCACCCCCGCCGGTCTCCCGAATGAGAAGGGCGGCCCGGTCGAGGGCCTTCTCCAGGAACTCTATATCGGTCCCCCTCTCGAACCTGTATGAAGATTCGGTCCTGAGTCCCAGCTTCTTTGAAGTCCTGCGTATCGAGGACGGCAGAAAATAGGCGCTTTCGAGAAAGATATTCACCGTATCGGACTTGACACTCGATTCCTCTCCTCCCATGATGCCGGCCACCGCCACAGGCCTCCGCGAGTCCCATATCCGGCGAGCCTCTGCCGGCAGTTTCCTTTCCACTCCGTCAAGCGTTGCGATTGATGCCTTGTCCCCGGCCGTTGCGATCCTTATCATGGACTCCGCAAGTTTATCGGCATCGAATGCGTGAAGGGGATGACCCAGCTCCAGAAGGACATAATTGGTAACGTCGACAATATTGCTGTTCAGGGACCTTATGCCGCATTTCTCGAGCCTGTCCTTGATCCACGCCGGCGAATCGGCAACCTTTATGCCCGTTATCAGCCGACCGGCATATCTGTGACACAGTTCGGGAGCAATTATTTCGACCGTTACGCCTGCGGGAAGAAGTTCCCCCCCGATCTCCGCAGCCGGCGTCTTCAGCGGCAGGCCGAAGGCCGCAGCGGTTTCCCGGGCGATACCCAATATGCTGAGGCAGTCCGGGCGGTTCGGCGTGACATTTACTTCGAATAAGACGTCATCCCCGACGTCTTCCACGCCCTCAACCTCAAGGCCGGCCATGGTAAGCCTGTCCGCCACCTCCGGCGGGGCCGCCTGAACATCCACAAAATCCTTTAACCAGTCAAAAGAAACTTTCATAGTTCTCGGTCAGGAAACATCAGAACTGCCTCAGGAACCTGATATCGTTTTCAAAAAAGAGACGGATGTCGTCGATGGAGTATTTCAGCAGAGTGATCCTCTCAACGCCCATTCCGAAGGCAAATCCGGTATAGTCTTCGGAGTTGTACCCCGCCATCTCGAACACCCTGGGATTGACCAGTCCGGAGCCGAGGATCTCGATCCAGCCCGTTCCCTTGCACATCCGGCACCCGCCGCCGGAACAGAAGATGCATCCCATGTCGACCTCTGCGCTGGGCTCGGTGAAGGGGAAGTAACTGGGCCTGAACCGCACAGGGATGTCCCTCCCGAAAAAAGTGTGGATAAAAAGCTCGAGAACCCCCTTCAGATCGCTGAAGGAGATATCTGTATCGACCATCAGCCCCTCGACCTGGTGGAACATCGCCGTATGGGAGACGTCGGCGTCGCATCTGTAAACCTTGCCGGGAGCTATGATCTTGAGCGGCGGTTTGTGCTTTTCCATCACCCGGACCTGCACCGGCGAAGTGTGTGTCCTGAGCACCACGTCGTCGGAGACATAAAACGTGTCCTGCATGTCGCGGGCAGGATGGTCCTTCGGTATGTTCAGAGCCTCGAAATTGTAATAGTCGAGTTCGATCTCGGGGCCGTCCTCGACCCTGAACCCCATGGATACAAAAATGTCCTCGATTTCCGAAAGGACCTGACTGATAGGGTGCCTTCTGCCGAAGGGGGTAAACCGGCCGGGCAGAGTGATGTCGGTCTTTTCCGCAAGAAGCCTTTTCGCCTTCTCCGTTTCCTTTAACGACAGCTCCAGGCCTTTTAATGTTTCCTCGGCAAAACCCTTCATTTCATTGAGGGCCTTGCCGTATTCCCTCCTTTTATCGGCGGGGACGGATGAAAGGGCCTTCAACTGTGACGTGACGATTCCCTTCTTCCCCAGATACTTCGCCCTTACCAGCTGAAGACCGGCCAGATCGGATATCCTGTCCGTTTCTTCCAGAAACTGCTGTTTTAGAGAGGGAAGTTCATCCACGCTTTCTAGGAAGCCAGAGCCGTCTTTGCCGTCTCGGCGATCTCGCTGAAGGCCTTGGGATCGTGATAGGCCAGATCGGCCAGGGCTTTTCTGTCAAGGGTGATGTTCGCTTTTTTCAAGCCTGCCATGAACTGACTGTAATTCAATCCCATCGCGCGGACGGCTGCGCTGATTCTGGTTATCCAGAGAGCCCTGAATTCCCTCTTCTTGGCCTTCCTGTCACGGTAAGCGTACTGCAGGGCCTTGTCCACCGTCTCCGTGGCGGACCTGAAGAGACGGCTCTTTGCGCCGTAATATCCGCTGGCCCTTTCCAGGACCTTCTTCCTTCTCCTTCTTGTCTTAAAACCACCTTTCGCCCTCGGCATCTGTTCCTCCTTTACTGAAAAAAGGACGAGAGAAAACTATCCTCTTTCTCGAAAATATTTATGAATACGGCAACAGTTTCCTGATATTCGGGTAATCGCTGTCTGAAACCAGGGCAGGCTGCCGCAGGTTCCTCGTCCTCTTCGGAGGCTTCCCCGTAAGGATGTGGCTCTTATAGCCTTTCCGCCTCTTGATCTTCCCCGTTCCGGTGAACTCAAACCGTTTGGCCGCACCTCTATGAGTTTTAAGCTTTGGCATCTCTTCCTCCAGAAAAACTAAAGTTAGACCGAGGGAAAAAACAGGCCCCCGGACCTTAAGNTCCACAATAAAACAAAACCCCGAAAATCACAATAAGTTTACCTTGCAGATGCAATAAAATAGCCGGTTGTTTCGCAACGTTATGTTTACTATGGTAATGAACGGCTACGACTTTGGGGCAACAACCATTGTAATATGGTTCCCCTCCAGTCTCGGCTGCTGTTCGATCTGAAATCTTCCGTTCAGGGCCTCCGTAATCTTTTCGAAAACCCTCATGCCGAACTCGGGCCTGATGATCTCCCTTCCCCTGAAATACATCACGACCTTGGCCTTATCTCCACCGTCGATGAACCTGTTGATGTTCCTTATCTTCAGATGCAGGTCGTGTTCATCTATCCGCGGGCGTATTTTCACCTCTTTCACATCAACCGTTTTATTCCGTGCCTGCTTCTTGTTGAGTTCGTACCTGTACTTGCCGAAGTCCATTATCTTGCAGACCGGCGGCGACGCCTTCGGCGAGACTTCCACCAGGTCCAGTTCCTTTGCGGCGGCATGGCTCAAGGCCTCCCGTACCGCCATTACTCCAAGCTGCTCTCCACCTCCATCGATCCCCCTCACCTCTTTCGCCCTGATCCGCTCGTTAACCCTTATACCCCTGCTGAGATCCCTGCCGCTTATGTTTTCACCTCCTGGAGTTAACCTCTTCCCGAAGAAGAGACGTCAATTCCTCCACTGTAAACGGGCCCGAATTCTGCCCGTTTCTCTTCCTGAGCGTGACACTCCGCTCAGATACCTCCTTGTCGCCTATTACAGCCGAATACGGTATCTTCCTGATAGTGCTCTTCCGTATCTTGTTCCCGATCTTTTCGTTGTCACTGTCGATTTCAGCCCTTATCCCGTCTTTCCTCAGCGCCGCACAAACCTCTTCCGCATACCCGGCATGTCTCTCCGCTATCGTCAGCACAGACAGCTGAACGGGCGCCAGCCAAAGCGGGAAGGCGCCGGCGTAATGCTCGATCAGGATGCCGAAAAACCTCTCCAGGGAACCCATCAGTGCCCTGTGCACCATGATCGGGCGGTGCTCCTTTCCGTCGCTCCCCCTGTAAGAAATATCGAACCTCTCCGGGTTGTTGAAATCGACCTGTATAGTGCTGCACTGCCACGGCCTTCCGAGTGAATCCTTGACCTTGATATCGATCTTGGGTCCGTAGAATACGCCTTCTCCGGGGTCAATCATAAAGGACAGTCCCTTGTTTTCAAGGGCCTGCTTGAGAGCATTTGTTGACCTCTCCCAGTTTTCAAGGCTTCCTACGTATTTTTCCGGCCTTGTCGAAAGATATACGTCGTACTGTTCGAAACCGAAGGTCCTTAGTATGAAAAGAGTGAAATCGAGGACCCTCAGTATTTCATCCTCTATCTGGTCTTCCCTGCAGAATATATGAGCATCGTCCTGGGTAAATCCCCTGACGCGCAGAAGACCGTGCAACACTCCCGACCGCTCGTAACGGTAAACCGTGCCGAGTTCGGCATAACGGATAGGCAGGTCACGGTAACTTCTAAGGTTGCTCTTGTAAACACTCAGGTGGAAGGGGCAGTTCATCGGCTTGATCTCGTAGTCGATCCCCTCTATCTCCATAGGCGAATACATGTTCTCCCTGTAAAAGTCGAGGTGGCCGCTTCTTTTCCAGAGTTCGAGTTTCGCGATGTGGGGAGTGTAGAGAATCTTGTAGTCCGCCTTGAGATGCTCGTCCCTCCAGAAGTCCTCGATTGTTTTTCGGATCATGGCGCCGTTGGGATGCCAGAGTATGAGCCCGGAACCGATATCTTCGCTGATGCTGAAGAGGTCGAGTTCCTTCCCCAGCCTCCTGTGGTCTCTTTTCTTCACCTCTTCCAGGAAATCCAGGTGCTTCTTCAGCTCCTTAGGATTATTGAAAGATGTCCCGTAGATCCTCTGGAGCATCTTGTTCTTCTCGTCACCCCTCCAATAGGCGCCGGCGACGCTGAGGAGCTTGAAAGCGGCTATCTTTCCCGCCGACGCAAGATGAGGGCCCCGGCAGAGGTCGACGAACCCGTCCTCTTCATATATCGACAACTTTCCATCGGGGATTTCCCTGATCAGTTCAACCTTGTATGGCTCACCCATCTCCTCGAACAGGCGAATGGCCTCTTCCCTTCCGATCTCCTTCCTTACGAAAGGCGGATCTCTCCTTACAATCTTTTCCATCTCCTTCTCGATGGCGGCGAGGTCTTCGGGGGTGAAGGTCCTGTCGATATCAAAGTCGTAATAGAAACCGTCCCGTATGGCGGGTCCTATCGCGACTTTCGCATCGGGGAAAAGAGTTTTCACGGCATGTGCCATGACGTGTGACGTGCTGTGCCTGTAAATCTCCCTGCCCTCGTCGGAATCATAGGTAATGGGTTCAACAACGTCCTCTACTCCCAGGGATCTTACTGAATTCAGATCTTCGGACCGGCCGTTGACCTTTACTGCTAAGGCCTTCGATTTCTTGAGGAGCTTCTCCAGTTCGGAAATGTCGCTGACATCCTGTTCCCGTCCGTCTTCAGCTATGAGCTTGATCTGCGTAAACCTCCCGATAAATTTTGCCAAACAGCAATTAGATTATAACGTAAAAACACTGAATATCATACATGATACTATTTTCCTGTTTCAACAGATATTGACGGATTGTCATCGTCGCGTCAGTGAAAAATGGAGATAAAGAAAGATTCCCGATGCAAGCCTTCGCTGAGAATCGCTCCGACGTGAATTATAGAACGGGAGATGTCCGGCTCTGGTGCTGAACGTCCCGGCAACCGAGTTTGAAGCTTAACAAGAGCCCCGGTGGGGAGGCCCGCCCGGACAGGGCGGACCTTCCCGTCGTTAATGTTCGCTGCTTCATGGGGTCCGGATCACATCTTTCTCTTGTATCCCCACCCGTTTGTCTTCATGGGCACACTCCTGTCAGCGGCGGCCTCCAGGATGGAGCCGTCAAAAAGCTTCACGTTCTTATAACCGAGCAGATCGTGCAGGACAAAGTAGCCCATGGCGGCCTGAAGGCCCCTGTTGCTGTAAGTTATGATCTCGGCGTTTTTGTCGGCCGGGATGCCCACTCCCTTCGCCATCTGGTGCAGCTCCGACATGTCCCTCATGAATGAGGGGGAGAACTCGATCCCGGCATTGGTCATAAAGTCTGCCGGCCATAGTCTGGATCCCGGAAGATGTCCGAAGCGTTTTATATAGCTCTTCTTTTCGTGGCCGAAATCCTCTTCCGGCAGGCGATCGTCCACAAATACCACGCCGGGTGAACGCAGCGCTTTTTTCACTTCGTTCATGGTGGCCAGTTTGGACTTTATAAGCCTGCCTCTGAAATTTCCGGGCGAGGGGACTACGGGCTCGCCGGAGACGGACTTCTTCGCCTGTTTCCATGCGGCGAAACCGCCATCCAGAATCGCGACCTTGTCATGCCCCAGGGCCTCAAGGGTCCAGAGTGCCCTTGCGCTCTTGGCGGTGTCCTGGGCCGTCACCCCCTCGTCATAGAGAATTACATGAGAGTTGTTATTGACGCCGTAGCTTCGGAGCATCCGGACGAGGTCCTTCACCTTCGGCATCATGAAACCCACGAACTCGCCGTTCATGGTCTGCCAGGGACCGAAGGCCTTCACGGCCCCCGGGATATGGCCCCTTTCATATTGAGTAAATGCCCCCACATCGAGTACCACAACGTTGGGCGCCTTGAGGTTCCTCGCAAGCCAGTCTACGCTCACCAGCTTCTGCATTCCGGCCGCGGCAGCCGCCGAAGCGCCGGCAATCAAAATCACGGCGGCAAATAAGGCCGCCAGTCTAACCTTGTATGTGTTCATCGTGATTCCTCCATGGTGTTTGAGATATCATCTTCCTACTCGGTCACAAAGCCCCATGCGAACCTGACCAGCGGCAGCTTCTTATCCTGCGCGTATTCGAGCATCGAGCCGTCGTATGCCTGGACATTCCTGTATCCCATGATGTCACGGAGGACAAAGTATCCCATCCCCGCCTGCTGGGCGCTGTTGCAGTAAACGATGATCTTCCTGTTCTTGTCCATGGGAAGGCCGACTCCCTCCGCCATGGCCTCCAGTTCCTTCTTGCTTCTTATTGTGGCCGGACCACGGTTTATGCCCGCATTTGTCATGAAATCGGCGGGGAAATTGAGCGAGCCCGGGATGTGACCGTATCTGACGACGTCGGGCCGCTTTTCGATACCGAAATGCTCCACGGCGCGCCTGTCATCCAGAAAGATCGCCTCTTTTGTTTTCAGGTTGGCGATGATGTCCTTCAGGGTGGCCACCTTGCTCGGGTCAAGCTTCGCGGTGAAGTCCCCGGCCTTCGGGGCCGGCTTAATCTTGTCTATTGGCCGTCCCTCGAATGTCCACTTGGTAAATCCGCCGTCAAGGTACGAGACATTTCCCTGTCCCATGGATTCGAGGATCCAGACGGCGGCCCCTCCCTGCGTCGCGTCGAGAGCGGTGTTCCCGGCGTCATAAACAATGACGTGGGACGACCGGTTTACGCCCAGCGAGCGCAGCGTGGCGGTCAAATCGGCCACCGAAGGCATCATCTGGCATCGTGTTTTCCTGTTGTACGGCTCCCACCCTGAATAGGGCATGCTTACGGCCCCCGGTAAGTGGCCGAAGTCGTAGTTTGCCCCAGTTCTCACGTCAATGATCACCATACCCGGTGCGCCGAGGTTCCCGGCCAGCCACTCCGTGCTTACCAGGGGGGCGGTGCCCGCCTTTGCCGTCACCGGAGCGGAGACCAGTCCGGTCGCAGCCACAAGCAGTGCGATTATAATGGACTGTATCAAATTCCTCTTCATGAAGTTCCTCCTTGTCTGCCTTGTCTGCATAAAGAATCCCTTATCTTCCCTGGCCGGCCCGGTCATTTCCTGATCCTCGGCGGAATCTTGTTGACGATTACCTTGAGGTTGGCCTTGGGGTCGCCGGGCTCCAGATCCTGTTTCGTGAGAAAGAGGTCCTTGTGCCCGTGACAGGCATTGCAGGAACTGTTCTGTCTGGTCTTCAGCTGGATTGTGTGGATCGAAGCGGAGTTCCACGTCGGCAGGGCGTCATAGTTGGATATGAGGTCTTTGGGGCCGGGCTTACCGGTCAGGACGGCCTGGAAATAGCGCAGCGAAGCGAGGGAGTCCTTCTTCATGGGAGTATGGCGGACCAGGTTGTATGCATAGGGATTGCCGGGACTGCGGTCGATATTCCTGCCGATCTTGAAGGTCTCAAGAGGGTCCGACGGAAAGATCACCTTGATGTTTCCGGCCTCCTTGACATCCAGCGATACATGACAGTTTGTGCAGTTGAAATACTCCGTGGCATGACAGACAGTGCAGGCCAGCTCATTCTTCTTATGGGCATTGTGCATGGCTACCTCTGATCTTCCCGCAACGGCGTCAGGGTGGCACTGTTCACAGCGCGGAGTCACCGTTGCGTAATATCGCTTGACTCCTTCCGGCATCGTGTGGTGCAGTTCCGACCCTTTGTGACAGTCCGTGCATACCATCTGGTATTTTTCGTAATGAACGTCCGGGCTCGGCCCGAGAAGCCCCATGTATTCTCCCGCGAAACGGGAGCCGTGACAGGCGTAACAGGTCTTTTCCATGGGGGGGTTCTTTTCGAATCGGTGCCGGTTGAGCAGACCTCCTTCGGCCACCTTGGGCCAGGCCACGTGGCAGCTTCCGCAACTGGCATGACAGTTGGCGCAGTCCAGTTTCCATGCAGCGGGCAGAAGGGTATCCTGCATCTTGTGCGGGGAGATGATGGTACCCACGATGTCCTTGATACCGGTGAGGTTGTAATGCATCGCATTCTTGTAAGTGGATGTTATGTCTGAATGACATTGTCTGCAGACCCCGCCTCCGTCTTCTTCAGAAGGGTCTTTTACCAGGCCTTCATGGGCCTTGTCCTTGTCGGAGACATTTTTGCCTTTGTGACAATTGATGCACCCGACTTTCCCATGCACCGAGTCAACGTAGTCTTTATCGACACCGTAAATATCCCTGCCCCTCACCTGAGGGGCGGAAACGCCTCAACCGGCTATGGCTGCGGCCCCTCCTGCAGAAGCCGCGCCGTAGCTGTCCATCTTCTTGAGATCGGTATGACACTTGATACACTCACTGCTTGATGCCGGTGATTCCGCCGCGAAGACAGTACCGCCCAGGCGACCCCGCGGAACACCCCCCCTTGAGAGCTGAGAGCAATATATAAGTAAAGGATAGCCCCGCTTCGGCTCTTGTCAAGTATTTCCGAAGCGGAGCCGAGTGTAAGGGGAGAAAGTGAAAGTAAACGACACTTCCAGGACAGACGGACATACTGTCCTTCCGTCGGAAAAACGACAACTCAGCAATTCACAACTTCGGAGACGACGTTCAGACTCTGGGAGGCCGGTCCTGCTGAAAGGGGATGAAGAAAGGAGTGAAGAGAGTATCTGCTATCCTGTGAAACCCGTTAAATTCCAGGGGACACAGTTTACAAGGGCATTCGGGGATAACCGGCATGCCGCCGTTGACTGACAAGGCACTTCCCGATGCGTCACAGATGTCGAGAGTAAGAATCCGGCTGTTGTGATCCGATGAAAAAGGTACGTGGAGTGACAGGGGTGATGTCATTGATAGAACAAGCATTGCCAGAATGAGAAATGCTGCGGTTTTCATTTTGTCATATTCTGTTATATGTCCCTTCCAATGTCAACCTGAATTTAGAACTTTAGGACCACTCACCGGAAAAGACCGTGTGGAACGAAAATCACGGACGTCCGCGAATTCCGGTTTATCTTTTCCCTTTGCGAAAAACTTGATGGGAGGGGTCAAAACGTTCTAGAATTTTAAATGAAGTTTCTGATCATCCCTGCAGTTCTGGCAATCCTCTTGTCTTCGTGCACAAAGAGCACTCCTTACCGCGAACTGCCATTTGATGGGCACAGTGTAAAGATAAGCCTGAAGGGCGTTAAGGAAAATCAGCCGGTATTCTACTCCGTGGAAATCGACGGGAAAGAGGTGGGGTTTTTTCTCGTAATGGTCAACGGCAAGATTCAGTCCTACTTCAACGCCTGCGTGCGGTGTTATCCGAAAAAACTCGGATTCAGTCCCGACGGAGGGAACATGCGATGCCGGGCCTGTAATGCGAAATACCCCCTGGATGAGTTAAAGGAGGGCATAGGCAGTTGCTGTCCAATCCGCCTTGAAGGGGTGGAAAAAAATAGTACCTATGTTATTGACAGAGAGTCCCTTTTGAAAGGACTGAGGTTTTTTTGAAAGGTAGATGAAACATACAGACAAAGAGACCCGGCTGTCCACATCGCCGTCCCTGCCTCTCCGAAAGAGGATAGGCAAACCTGAATTTCTGCTCGCCCTGTCGGCCTCGGGTATTACATTTCTCATTTTCCTTAAGGCCCTTCGGAACGGTTTTGTGAACTGGGATGACAACCTGTATGTTTACGGAAATATCTTTATCCGTTCACTCGACGCCCGTTTCTTCGAATGGGCTCTCACGGATCTTCATACCTCCGCCAACTGGCATCCCCTGACATGGTTGTCGCATGCCCTGGATTACCGGATCTGGGGACTGGACCCCATGGGGCATCACCTGACCAGCGTCCTTCTCCACGGAGCAAATACCTTCATCGTGGTGCTTCTCGCCGTGACACTGCTTGAGGCCGCCCGCCGAAGGACAGGGGAAGGCGGTCTTCTGACGGGAAGGGATATTCTCATCGCCGGCTTCACAACAGGTTTGCTGTTCGGCATTCATCCCCTCCACGTCGAATCGGTTGCCTGGGTCTCCGAAAGGAAGGACGTCCTGTGCGCCCTCTTTTTCCTTTTGAGCCTTCTGTCGTATGCGAAATACGCTGACGGTGCCGGGGAGAAGTCCCGGCCAACCTTGCCCTGGCTGGACAAGAGGTATATCCTTGCATTCATTTTTTTCATCCTTGCCTTGCTGAGCAAACCGATGGCCGTGACTCTCCCCTGCGTCCTGCTGCTCATGGACTGGTTCCCATATGAGAGGATCGGTTTTACAGGAATGCCGCGTGCCGTCGTCATGGAAAAGATACCTTTTTTTGTCCCCGGCGTAGCGCTTTCGGTGCTAGCGGTACTTGCCCAGGCATCAGGGGGAGCACTGGTGGCCTTCCGGAACATACCCCTGCAGTCGAGGCTTGTGGCCGGTGCGTCGGCGCTCATCTCCTATCTTAGGGAGATGGTTCTTCCCTTCAATCTGAGTCCCTTTTATCCCTATCCTAAAGATCTCTCCATCCTGTCTTTCCATCACGTTTGGGCCTTGCTTGCCGTTACGGGCATAACAGCAGCATGCCTGCTGACATATATCAAAGGCAGCCGAAAACTCTGGCTTGCGGTCTGGGCCTTTTATGTGATGACGCTGCTCCCCGTCCTCGGCATTATCCAGGTCGGCGAGCAGTCGATGGCCGACAGATACACCTATCTTCCAAGCATCGGACCATTTCTCGTTGCGGGACTGCTGGTCGCACTGGCTTTCTCCAGACTGTTCCCGGCGCCGCATCGTCCCGGGAGAAGAACTTTCTTTGTCGCCGGAATACTCGGGGTAGCTGCTCTCATGTCCTTTCTGACGATTCAACAGATAGGGGTGTGGAAGGACGGTCTCACCTTGTGGAACGATGTCATAAGAAAAGAACCGGGCGTCTCCTTCGCATACAACAACAGGGGGCTGGTCTATGATGAAATGGGTCTCTACGACAAGGCAATGGACGATTATGACCGGTCCGTCACGCTGGAACCGGATTTTTTCAGGCCTTATAATAACAGGGGGGTAATTCTCCTGAAGAAGGGCCTGCCCGATGAAGCAATCGGCGATTTTGACAGGTCGATCGCACTTAATCCGTCTTTCGACGACGCATACATGAACCGCGGCATCGCCTATGACAGGAAGGGCCTGTTCGGCAGGGCGATGGAGGATTTCGGCAAAGCCCTTTCTCTGAATCCCCTCTCCTACGAAACACTCATCAATCGCGGGGTGGCCTGCGGCTCACGCGGTATGCTTGAAGAGGCTATGCGGGATTACAGCAAAGCCGTATCGATCAATCCATACTCGGACAAGGCATTCAACAATCGCGGCGTCATTTATTACAGGAAGGGCCTGTACAGTAAGGCCATCGCCGATTACGGCAGGGCGCTCGCCATAAATCCCGGATTCAAGGAGGCTCACTACAACCGGGCCATGGCTTATCTGAGAATGGGCATGTCCGGCAGGGCTGAAGAAGACCTTCGTTATGCCGGCATGAGGTAGATCTCAGATGGCATGAATTGCCGCCGCTCTAAAGGGGCGCCTTGATGCTTATGGCTCCCCGCAGGTCGCCGGCCTTATAACCCGTGGCCTTGTCGTGGGGATAGCGCTCTCTGAGTACCGCCCTCACAGTGGGTGCAATCCGGTCTTCCGGGCCGTGACAGGCAAGGCACTGAGGTTTTACGGCAATCGCCTTCATATAACGGAAATACCTGCCGTCGGGTTCGCTTACCACCTCCGAAAAGCTCATCCTGTCTAACGCCTCGCCTTTTGCAGCACGTCTTTCAAAATCAGCAAGCACCTTCTGTTCCCAGGCATCGGGCATGCCCAGTAGCGGATTCCGGACCCTGGTACCGACCCGGGTGACCCGCCATCCCGTGTTCCTCGATATCCTGCCGGCGATAGCAGGAGCAATTTCACTGCATACCTTCACGGCGCCGACCGGTCCTCCTGCCGCCATCTCCCTCTGGAACGCCGAGCCGAGTTCCTTCATAAAGCCCGCCGCCGTCTTCCGGGCGGCGTTATTGAGTCTGCCGACACTGTCCTCACCGTAAGAGGGAACAGCCAGAAGCAACAAAACACCCACTGCCGTCACCCGGACCAGTCGCCTGATATGCTCTTTCATAAATCCTCCTGTACCATGAAAATTTGACTATGGACTCACTTTGCCGTTATGGCAGAACCTGATGCATTTCACTTCTCGCACAAGACCATAAGATGTCCTCGGCATATTAGTTTAGCAGATGCGCATTTATTTGACTAGGGCTTCCTGGGGCGAGTCACGGGCCTGACTATGCATCATTAAGATTTTTTCATGACCCCTTAACAGAGCCTTAATGTATCGCAGATAAACTTTTTCGAAACAGCTACACAGCCGGGCAGCATGCCCGGCATACCGGGTTCCCCCGGCGACGAGGTGACATGAAGGCGAAGATCTTTTATATAACGGTTCTTTCCGGCGCAATCGTTTTTAATTTCCTTCTCGTTATTTCTCTCAATCCATATATCGATGTGCCGGACCATGCGGACTCAGCGTCTTACCAGTTGACTCACGATTCGCTTCCGGGAGAAAAGGAAGTTTTTCTTTCTGCGGTCATTCCGTGTTTTGTATTTTTATTTTCATTTTCCGAAAGTCCGCTGCTCCCTTTCAGAGTGTCAGCAGTTTCTGCGGGCACGCGTGATCCGCCACCTTCATTATGAATCCTTTTCAAACAGACAAGCATGATGGTGTCATTCTTGTCAGCACAAATTCATTTCTCACAGGAGGAAAAATGAAGAGACTCATCGGGATCTCAACTCTCATAGTAGTTTTTCTGGCGATGCAAGGCGTTGTATTTGCGGAATCACATTACAGAAGCCGGGACAGACACAGAAGGGACACGCAGGCACCCACTGTCACTGTCTTCACCGTTCCTGAAACATACAATTCTCTCACCGTTCCGATCACGGCCCTGGGGGCGACGGACAATGTGGGCGTAACGGGATTCATGGTGAAACAGTCGTCGAGAACGCCCTCGGCTACTGCGGAAGGGTGGAGCCAGACGGCACCCTCGAGCTACACCTTCAGATCGGAGGGGACGAAGACACTTTACGCCTGGGCAAAGGACGCCGCAGGCAACGTCTCAACAAGCAAGAGCGCAACGGTTACCATCACTATTGGTTCCACTGGCGGTACCGGTGGCGGCGGAACGACTGGCGGAACCGGCGGGATTTCCGGTGTAGTAAGGGACATCGTAACGGGCGCCGCCATTTCGGGAGCCGTTGTAAGTGACGGAACAGACAGTGCCACGACGGATAGCACAGGAGCATACACGTTAAACGTTCCGGCCGGCAACTACACCCTCACTACCACAACGTCAGGCTATCTGACCACGGCCCAGGTCACGACTGTCCCGTCAGGTGCCGGAAGCACCGTAAACTGGGCACTGACAAAGACATACGGCAATCAGACGGTGCCCGCCTCGAATATGACTTATGTGGTTCTCGCCTGGAATGACCTGGGCATGCATTGCGACCAGAACGACTACTCATATTTCGGGATTCTCCCTCCGTTCAATAACCTTCACGTGCAGGTGTTCCGGCGTGGCGGTGAAGGCGCGCAGCTTGTTACCAGCGGTATAACAGTAAGCTATTCCTTCCCGAAAAAAACAAATTCCGCCCTGCATACGAACTTCTGGAACTATGCGCCTCAGTTCGGATGGGACGTTCCGACCAACGTAGGCATCACCGGAACGCCCATCTCCGGCGATATGACGCTCGATTCAAAGGGCCTGAGCTGGCAGGCCGTAGGTATCCCGCTCACGCCTTATGACGACGACGGGACCTGGGACCCTTACGGGACGGCCGTGATCACCGTGAAAGACAGCTCCGGCAACGTTCTCCAGACTGCCGACGTGGTGGCCCCCGTTTCAACGGAGATGATGTGCAGCAATTGTCACGGCACGACCAATCCACAGCTCGACATACTGCAGAAACATGACGCTCTGAGCGGCACGAGTCTGGTTGCAGACCAATCGAATGGAACAGTCCATATGTGTTCGGAGTGCCATTCCGACAACGCACTCGGCATGCCCGGCAAAGCGGGGGTCGAGAGCCTCTCTCTTGCCATGCACAATTTTCACAAGGACAAGATGACCACGACCACGGCTGCCGCCAACACCAGTCCGACCTGTTTCAATTGTCATCCCGGACCGAAGACCCAGTGTCTGAGGGGTATCATGTCCAGGGCAGGCAAGACCTGTACGGATTGCCATGGAGATATGGACGGTATGGTCGCCTCCATCCAGAACGGCCGGCAGCCCTGGCTGCAGGAGCCGAAATGCGCCGATTGCCATGACGCCAGCCATGCTGAAAACAGCAATACGCTCTACCGCGACTCGGTCCTTACGAACGCACCCGAGAGCATGGGCGGCAAGATATACTGCGAGGCGTGCCACAACGGCGCACATGCCGAGTATACAACATCCAACCCGGCGGACACGACAATCACCCAGAAGTTCCAGGGTGACAATTACTGGATCTGGAATTGCAGAGTCTGCCACAACAGCCAGTCGCAGCGTTCGATGCACTCCGGGGGTTTTGGCAGCGGTTCCACCGGAACATCCGGCGGCGGGTCTGATGACTAAATAGGAACCATTTACGGCAGGAGGGCACATGTCCTCCTGCCGTAAATTTTCCGGACCTTGAAAAGATCATCGGGAAAATCTGGATACGTGAAAAGGAGAAGAAGGTTGAAGAAGATACATTCATTGATTGTGATATCCGGCTTATTGACTCTGCTTATGGCAGCGGCCGCTTGCAACACCAACAACTCAAGCCCGAAGGACCTTTTGAACAAGTATTTTACTTCTGCAATCAACCAGGATTATGGAACGACTTATGACTGCTATTACGCGCCGTACAAGGAGAAGGTCAATAAGGGCGAATACATCAAACACAGGAAGGAAGCATCGCTCCTGAAGGCATACAAAATCGTTTCTCTGGAACAAAAAGACGACACGGCCCACGCCGAGGTGCTCCTGACCTTTGCGCCTTCAAAAAAGCTCGACCGGAAAGAGCCCGTTTCGACCACGGTGAAAGAAGACATGGTTAAGGAGGGCGGCGAATGGAAGATCAAGGTGTGGGAGTGACAGATCCGGCATCAACGGACGTCTGCCGTTTGAAGCAAAAATCGCATGCAGGGTACAGCGGACGAAACTGCGTTGGCTCCAAGAAGGTCTCTCATTACAATCCCTCCGCTCGTGCCATCTGCATCCGCGATCTCAGACCTTAATCTATCCGGCACTATGCAACCATACCGGCGCTCCCGGACTCCCTGCCACGGGCATAACAGTGGAAAGCAACCAGCAGCAGGGTTGCAATAAGGTAGGCCGTCGCATAAGCTTTGGCCGCGCCAAAACCGAACTTGTTCTGCACACCCGCCGGAGTGAGAATGTAGGCATGGATCACCCCGAAGAAAGACAGAACAGAGGCCGTCGCCGCCCAGAGCGCAGCCTTGAAAAACTGCCTCTCAATCACAAAAACCATCATCGCGGCGAGGATCATGGAAGTGAGTATGAACCCCTGGCTGAGCGAGATGATGCCGTATACGTAAAGGTCGCCGCCAAATTTCGGCGCCACGTCGAAGAGGCTGGTGCCTGCCTTCCGCAGGGCGGTTTCCACAAGAAGCAGAGCCCAGGCCGCGAGCGCCGGCAACAGTCCGAGCGCCACCGCCAGGCTGTGCTTTCCGGGCACTTCCTGGAAGGCCTGGGCCGTGATGACAATTCCGATCCAGAGCAGAATGCCGATCATGGCTTCCATCGGTATGACCTTGAGTACCAGTGTGACACCGCCTATCAGGCAGAGCGCCGCTATCACGACGCCGTTCAACATCGAATAGCCCCACCTGGCCCCCATGGCCTTCCAGCCGGGATGACCAATGTAAATCGTGGTGGGGAAAGGGTTCCCCAGACACGCTGCCACAATCGATCCCAATCCGTTGACAAGCAGGGACGAACGAGTATCGTACCGGTCTCCGGCCGCTTCCGCGCTTTCGAGGTTCTGGAGTGATCCTATCACGTTGAAAAGCGCCATCGGAAATATGACGGAGAAGTATTTCCACCCCTGCCCGTTGATCAGAAAAGCGATCATGTCGGGGAAGGCGGTCTGTGGGAAGTGGACTGCAAAGTGGTATGGCTCCCGGAGCG
Source organism: Candidatus Sulfobium sp. (assembly GCA_037381085.1). Taxonomy (GTDB): domain Bacteria; phylum Nitrospirota; class Thermodesulfovibrionia; order Thermodesulfovibrionales; family UBA6898; genus JARRRD01. The sequence goes on along the minus strand of JARRRD010000038.1, from coordinate 6,023 downwards.
GGTGAAAATAAGGATAACCGGACCATCTGAGGCCCCAAGACACGGCCAATCACAGCGCCACGTCCATGAAACCGCCGGGAAGTCCGAGAGGCAATTTGATCCTTCCCCCATAGACAAAGATCACCAGCAGTGCCGGCACAATAGCTATAGCAGGCATAGCGAATATCTGGAAGACGAAACCCATGGATATGAAGGTGATGGCAATACCGGCCAGCGACGACAGCAATGCGGCCCGTGGCGTATTTCTGCGGAGCCAGGCGCCGACGAACGCTCCTGCACACTCCAGGAGGGCACTGGCGAGACAGGCAAACAGGCCAGCCTGCCATGCAAGAACGGGATCCCTGGTTTCAAAATAGATCGGGGCCATGATAAGGAAAACATATGCAATGAGACTGACCGTATTTATGCCATAGGGCAACGCAGTGACATCCGTACGCCCCGTCCTGATGGCCAGCTTTCTCGCCTGCCATGCGTAGAACGCGTTCCCGAACAGGATCGAAAGCGCAGCGCCGGGAAGAATCCTGCCGTAGACGAGACCCGTCGGCATGCCGCACACGTTCCCGCAGAGGACAGCGATCAACATCAACTGCAACAGGTTGTCGACGAACAGACCGAAGAATCCGTCAATGTCCCCACGAACGAACCATCCCACCTTCACAGACAAGTCTCCTTTTCGACATCAAACGGGTTGTTGAACAGTCCTGATAATATCAGATTGTCTTTGGGTCGTCAATGCAGACACCACGGGGCCAACGACCTGCAACCAGTGAGAGTTTCCGATTCCGCAAGATCAGCGAACGGCCTGTTTTTGAGGTACAATGAGACAAGACTTCTGACAGAGGTGGGATGTTGACGTCGCAAAAGCCTGTTAGCATCAGTGTTGTACTGATCCTTGTTTGCGCATTAATGTTTCTTCCGCGCAATTCGGGCGCGGACTCTCAAGGTTCTGCGAATGGAAATTGTGCTGCATCGCTATCGAACGATTTGTCGCAACTTTATGTCCCCGTTTTGAACTTTCAGGGACAGTTTTTCCTGGCGGATTTCCAGGTCGTGCCGGTTGCCTCCGAGATACAACTTACAGAATACGGCTTGATAACAGACATGGGACCGTTTGTCGGGTGCCGGCCTACCCTTTTATCTTCCGATCTCACACTTCACATCCCGACTATTTTGTTTGACGGTGTTTCCTACGTTGCGGATTTCCGGTACAGTCAGGATTCCTCCCTGACATTGATAGGCCTCGGGCAAAAGACTGCTAATACCACGTCCTATGAACATGCTTCATCATCGAACTATCAGGAAGGATGCGTCAGTCCCTGCCTGTGTCCGATAACGATCGGCCTGCAAATTACGGGTACTTTTGATCTGATCCAGCTGAATCCTGACCCGTTGTTCAGCAGATTCAGTCTCGATGATATCTCCTGGACCGTTATCGGTCCCGACGGTACCGTGCTTCACACAATCACCGGATTCGGAATATATAAGGTGGGCGGTGAGTTTGCAGCGATGCATCAGCTTATCCTCGAAATCAGCATTGACAAAGGGGACCTCATGCATTTTGACAGCGGCCTCGTTCCCGAAAGTTCACAGTTTCCGGCGATTTCAATATCGCTGGATCGTGGAACCGCCTGTTACGATATCCTCCTGAACATCAGTGCAAAGCCGGGTCAGTGACATTTCGAGATATGGTTCCTCCCTGGAAAACCAGGGACACATCCCATATTTTCAGGATAATCACGATTGTTTTCTTGGTCTCCCGGCCCGTCCAGGGGTCAGCCGCCTGTTAAGAGTCCGCCCCACCATATCCGCAAAGCTTTCGCTGCCATATGGTCGGCCGGTTCTCGCAGTATATCGGATAGCTGTGAGATCTTTTTCGGGAATGTCGGATCTGAGCAGGGAGATATAATCGTGCCTCAAATCCTGAGTGAATAGTTCCTCATTAAGAAGCTCGTCTTTCGCCCCTTGCACATGGGCCTTCGCACTTGAGTAAGGATAATCTTCAGCATGTTCGGTCATCCCTGCTCTCACGGGATTTTGCTCGATATAACGCGCAACGGCCCATAAGTAATGCTCCTGCTGCACAGCGCAGGAATAAAACCGGCTCTCCCACAATCTGCCTGTTCTGCCATAGGTTTTATTGAAATATTGTGTATAGCAGAGTGTTACGCCCTGCATCATCTTGTGCAGCGATTCCTCTCTGAGCGGCCTGGCCAGAAGGTGAATATGGTTGGTCATGAAGCAATAGACCAGAATAGGCGATTCCCACTTCACTGAATACTTCCTCAGGAGAAAACGATATTTTTCTCTGTCTTCGGGGCTAACAAAAACATTCTGTCTGTTGTTGCCGCGCTGAACAATATGGTGTGGAAATTCAGTCGCAACGGCACGAGCGATCCTCGGCATTGAAGAGTCTAGTGATACTTAGCATTAGAAGTCAACAATAATATGGGATGTGTCCCTGGTTTCTAGAAAAAAATGGCTCACGAATCTCGTAAGCCATTGATTATGGTAGGCCCGGGCGGTTTCGAACCGCCGACCTCTACCGTGTCAAGGTAGCGCTCTCCCCCTGAGCTACGAGCCTAAGTGACCGATTACGCTAAAGAATACCATTGATTTAACATGAAAAAAAGGCCTTTTGTCAAGTTATGTCCCGGGGAGCCCGGCGGGCGGGCGTCTGGATATCACCCTGCGTATGACTCTCACTGACTCCCGCTGATCCTCTCCTTTAATCTCTCCTCTCTCCCGAGATATTCCGGAGGGACCGCGGCCTCCTTTATCACACTCAGAAAATTTTCCGTTCCGCCTTCGAGCATCCTGCCGTCAACGGGTATCCTTCGGATATTGAAGGGCGGCTGTCCCACGCCGTTGCCGCCGCCGTAAGCCGAAAGGACGAACGGGACCGAGAGTTCGCGTGCGATGTTCACTGTCCTCTCATCATAGTCCATGTAAAGTCTTCCGAAGGGGACGCTGAACATCGGGACATCATCCCCGATCCATCTCCCGTAGAAATCGAGGCTCCCCGATATTTCGTCGCCTATCTCCTCATCAGTCAGTCCCGTCATGACAGGATGCGAACGGGTATGTATGCCGAAACTCACCAGCGGATTCCCCTTCATGCTTTCTATATCCTGGAACGACAAAAAGAGCCGCCCTTCCCTCTCCCTGTATTCCTCCCCGGAAATCATGTGTCCCAGAATTCTTTCAACAATGCGTTCCGTCCTTTCTTTGCTGAAATTGTTCCTGGTAAAGCGTATTATCCCTCCTTCCGCCGCCGGGACTTCATACTCCTCTGTTATCAGCTCCTCAAGCTCCTTGGCCCAACCGGTGTGGGCGCAGTAGTTATAGAGATAACGCCAGTAAATCGCCCTGTCATCCACGCAGTCCGTAATGAGAAAGCATGTCGAAGGGATGCCGTGCGATTCCATGACCGGCACCGCACGGGAAACATAAGACCTCGACCCGTCGTCGAATGTGATCGCCAGCGGCCTTGCAGGTCCCCGCGTCCCTCCGGAGATGCACCGGACCGTATCTTCCAGACTGATAATGTCGAACTCCTTTTTCAGCGCGACAACGGTCTTTTCGAAAACCCCCGGCAAAATATTCCCCAAGTCTCTCAACGATAAAACAGACCGGTCATCTATCGAATGAAAGAGGAGAATAAGATACTCATTCGACATAATCATACATATATTTTCGGAGGAACATACCCATAAAGAGACACTCCGGAATCCCGTTCCGTCCTGGCGGCATTATATTTCCGGATAATTCCGTTTTCGAGGTTCGACAGACAGGTTCTGGCCGCGTCGGCGGTAAGGTCTTTCGTGCGATAGAGTCTTCCGGTATTTTCCGGCTGTCTCCAAGAATCCACAGTCCCCGAATCCCGGATTTCTCCAAGTGCCCGGGCCACCAGTTCCACGCCTTCGGAGACCACCTTCAGAAAAATGGAATTCAGGTCGTCGTTGTCCGTAAAGACCGGCCTCGTCTGGTAAATCACATCTCCCGTATCGATGCCGGGATTGACATGATGTACGGTACCCCCGATATATTCCGGTTCACCGTTGACTATGGGCCAGCCGTAGCTCCACGTTCCCCTGTAATAGGGAGACAGTCCGGAATGGAGGTTGATCATGATGGCATGAGACGGCACGGAAATAACAGAAGGCTTTATTACGCTGCTTCCCAGCACCGCAACCACATCGGGTCTCACGCCACGGAGGAATGAAATAAAATCACTGCTGTTGATCTCGCCGCAGCCCACGTTGACATATTCCGTCCCCGGTTGCTTTATAACTACGTCAAAGGGTGATTTCAGATATTCCCTGAGGACCGGATGGTACCTGAAACCTGCGGAATAGGCGGCATGAAACCTTTCAAGAAAGAGCGCGTCACCTGTCCGGTCCGTTCCGTTACCCGCAATGCTGTCTCTTGACGTTGAGGCATGCCCGGTCTCTCTCCCGCCTTCTTCGGGATACTCCTCCCTTACCACGCATGCGATCTCGAACTCTTCCTGCAGCCTGTTTATGAAATAGGTATGATGGAAACCGGTTCTCGTAAAAAGTGCGATTTTCACCGCTTCAAAAAAGCCTCACATCGACGACCTCGCCCGTTTCAATCCCGTTCTTGTTTATCGGGATCACGAAGGTGCCGTCCGCTTTCACCAGGGTGGTAATCAACCCGGACTTGCCGAGGACAGGTATCGCCCAGAGACCGTCTTCCTTTTCCTCGATGGATACCCTGACGTGCTCCTCCCGCCCCTGGGCCGACGCCACGTTCTTCGAAAGCCTGGCCTTTACCGGCGCAGTACGATATGCGACCAATTTATCCCTGCACCCCGTCAGGACTTTCAGGACAGGCCGGACAAAGACGTCGAAACAAACGCCCACTGCCGCAGGATGTCCGGGCAAACCGAAAACCGGTATACCTTCAACAATGCCGCCGATCATCGGTTTTCCCGGTTTCAGCGAAACCCCGTGGAACACCACGCCCGGATTTCCTATATCGTCAATAACCCTCGCAATCATGTCCTTTATCCCCACGGAGGTGCCTCCCGTAAGCAGGATGACATCGGAATCACCCATAGAGCTCTCGACAACGGCGCGTATCATGTCATACTCGTCCCTGAAGATACCCTTCTTCCGGGGAAGGCACCCGGCCTCCGAAATCATGCCGGAAAGCACGCAGGAATTGATGTCCCTCACCTGCCCGGCCTCCAGAGAGGACCCTGCCGGCATGATCTCATCACCCGTCGATATGATAGAAACCGCGGGCCGCTCATATACATGGACTTCTGTAATGCCTATGCCCGCGCAGGCCCCGATGTCCTGAGGTCTCAGCCTGTGTCCCCCCGCGATGACCGTCGCACCCTTTTTCACGTCCTCGCCTGCCTGGATAACATTTTCACCGGGAGCAGCGGGCCTCAAAACTTCTATCATGGTCTTGTCGACAGGCTGGACATGCTCGAACATCACGACGGCGTCAGCCCCGTCAGGCAGCATCCCGCCAGTCGGCATTTTACAGGCCGATCCCTTCATCAGTACAAAGCCGGGCTTCTCACCCATGAAGATTTCTCCGGAAAGATTCACGTACGCAGGTGCCGCCTCCGATGCCCCGAATGTGTCCGCCGCCCTGACAGCGTAGCCGTCTACGGTAGAACGCGCAAATGCCGGAAGGTCCTCGGGAGAAACAATGTCCCTGGAAGTCACCATTCCCAGTGTCTCTTCAACGGGCAAAAAGACCTCCCGGGGGACTTTAAGCGGCAGGAGTTTCAGAATAAGGCCGAGGGCCTCCCCGGCCTGCATAAGGTCCTGTCTCCCCAGCATGTCTTTCATCGTTTTTATTATAAAATATGCTTATCCGGTTTATACAGCACGTTGTCATTCCCGCAAGTGAAGCGCGTCGGGAATCCTTCCGAAAACAAAGAAAGATTCCGGGCAAGCCGGAATGACAGATAAGAAGAATTCTGTATTAACCGGATAAGCATGTTACAAAATGTTGATCTCCGTTAATGTCGAAAATATATGAAG
>JARRRD010000037.1:0-13897 GCA_037381085.1 Candidatus Sulfobium sp. | reverse complement strand
CGAGTTTCCGCCGAACGGCCCCCTGATGAAGGCCAAGCTCATAGTCGAAGCAGCGAAGAAATACGGCGTTTACAAATAAGAAACAAAGGAGGATTTAACGATGGCATTTACTGAAAAGGAAAAGGATCTGATAGAAAGGTTGCAGGACGCGGTTATCAACTATAAGGTGGCCGATGCCAGGAAGACCGCCGAAGAGGCGGTCGCGGCAGGGGTCGATGCCTACACGATGACAATGGAAGGCCTGGCAGGAGGCATGGAGGTGGTTAGCGAAAAATTCGATACCCACGAGTACTTCGTGCCTGAAACCCTTCTGTGTGCCAAAGCGCTGTATGCTGCCCTGGACATACTGAAACCCCATATAAAGGTAAAAGAAGGCGGAAAAAGGGGGCAGGTCGTCCTGGGCGTTATGCAGGGCGACGTTCATGACCTCGGCAAAAACATTATCAAGGCGATCTTCGAGGCATCGGGCTGGACCGTCCATGATCTGGGCCGTGACGTGCCGCTCTCGAAATTCGTCGAGGAGCAGTTGAGGACGGATTCGGACATCGTGATGCTTTCGGCCATGATGACGACCTCCATGGTGGGTATAAAGAGGCTGATCCCCATGATAAAGGAGAAGAACCCGAAGGTAAAGATCATGATAGGCGGTGCGCCGATCAGCGAGAAGACCGTTGAGGAATACGGTGCGGACACAACCGCCGACAACGCCCCCAATGCTTTGCGCGAGGCGATGAAGATGCTGGAAGCATTGAAGGCGGGCCGGGCGGCTTAGTCCGTACGGTAAAAAAGCGAGGGAGGCCGGATTTCCCGGTTCCGGATAGTAGCAGCCTGCAGAGGCGGCTGCGACCGGCTTGGGGAACATCGGCCAGCCCCGCGAAGGAGGTTATGCATTACTTATGAATCATACGATTATATTTCAACCCTCGGGGCGCCGCGGACAGGTGCCGAAGGGAACAACAATACTCGATGCTTCCCGGCGCCTCGGAGTCGGCATTGAGGCGGTCTGCGGCGAGCACATGGTCTGCGGGAAATGCAAGGTGAATATAATGGAAGGAAAGTTCCCGAAGGAAGGGATCACCTCCTCCCTGAAACACCTGAGCGGCCTCGATGAGAAGGAAAAGAAGGTGCTGAAGCGAAAGGATTCGGAAAAACATGTGCGCCTGGCCTGCTCGACCAAGATATTGGGCGATGTCATAGTGTTTGTCCCGGAGGCGAGCCGCACCGGTAAGCAGGTCGTCAGCAAGGCGGCAGGACAGATCAAGGTAAAACTGAAGCCTGCCGTCAGGAAGTATTATGTGGAACTGCCGCCGCCTACCCTTGACGACCCTCTGGGAGACTTCGAGCGACTGACGGAGACGCTCCTGAAAGAACATGGACTCAAAGGGCTCTCGATAGATTGCCGGACGCTTCAGGGCCTCCCGGATGTCGTCCGCAAGGGAGACTGGAAGGTAACCGCAACGGTCTGGCAGAAAAAGGAGATTATCAGGGTCGAAGCGGGAAAGGTGGAGACGAACATCGGGCTTGCCGTCGATATAGGCACCACTACGTGCGCGGGCTATCTCACCGATCTCAATACAGGTAATGTCCTCGCGACCGAGTCCATGATGAACCCCCAGGTGCAGTACGGCGAAGACGTAATGTCGCGTATTACCCATTGCATGATGGATGAGGAGAAAGGCCTGCGGGAGCTTCAGGCTACCATAATCGAGGGCCTTAACAACCTGGCAAAACTTGCGGCGCACAAGGCCGGCCATACACCCGAGGACATAAATGAAATGACGCTCGTCGGAAACACGGCCATGCACCACATATTGATGGGGATCAACCCCGAGTTCATGGGAGTTGCCCCTTTTACGCCGGCCCTTCACCGTTCGGTCGACGTAAAGGCCGACCGGTTCGGGATAAAGATTCTCCCTTCCGGGAATATCCACGTCCTGCCCATCGAAGCAGGCTTTGTAGGGGCCGATAATGTCGGGTGCCTAATCGCCGATGAACCTCATAAGCGGAAGGAGATTACGCTCCTGATCGATATCGGGACTAACGGGGAACTTGTTCTGGGCAACAGGGACAAGCTCATATCCTGCTCCTGTGCCACCGGTCCTGCGCTTGAAGGGGCGCAGATCGAGTTCGGCATGAGAGCAGCTCCGGGCGCGATCGAGCGGATCAGGATAGACCCCGGGACTCTCGACGCTTCATATAAGGTCATAGGAAACGACGCCTGGAGCGACGGAAAGGTCAACATGCAGGCCAAGGGGATCTGCGGCTCGGCCATTATCGATGCCATTGCCGAGATGTTCAAGGCGGGCATCATCAAGAAGAACGGCCAGATCAATATGGACCTCAAATCGAAGCGTCTCAGGAGAGGCGCAAAGAAGCTCCCGGAATACGTGCTGGCGTGGAAGCATGAAACTTCGATAGACCAGGACATTGTTGTCAATCAGAAAGATGTGAGGGCCATACAGCTTGCCAAGGGGGCGCTCTACTCAGGTTGTCTTATAATGATGAGGAAACTGGGCATTACCAAATTTGACAGGCTGGCGGTGGCAGGTGCTTTCGGAAGCCACATAGACAAGGTCGCGGCAATGGTGATCGGCATGTACCCCGACTGCGACCTTGAAAAGGTCAAGTCCGTAGGCAACGCTGCAGGAGACGGGGCCCGGATCGCCCTGATAAATGTGGACAAAAGGCGGGAGGCGAACGATATCGCCCGCAGGGTAGAATATGTTGAACTGGCGCTTGAGGAGGACTTCAACGACCGTTTCGGCGAGGCGATGCAGTTTCCCCATATGTTCGACAAATTCCCCCACCTTGCGGGGATCCTGCCTCCTGATGCGGAGGAAGAAAACTTATTAACCGCGGAGAGCCGGGGAGCCGCGTGAGCGGCCTCCCGGGTCGGGGAGGACATTAAAATGAAGGTTAAGTACTTAGGCGAAACGAAAGATGTCAAGACCGTAGACGGTAAGGACGCCAGGCTGGAAAGCGGGATGGAGCTTGAATGTATGGAGAAGGAGTACCACTCGGCCACCTTGATCAGGGCCTCGCTGTCATCCGGCGACCGCGTCAAGGTGAGGAGGTCCGAAGTCAAGAAGGTCTGACCGGAGCATAATCCGGTGCTTGACTTATCAGGCGATTGAGATTAGTCTGTTCATAGGTGCCGAGAGGCTTAATAGGGAATCCTGTAAGATTCAGGAGCGGTCCCGCCGCTGTAATCCCGATCCCCTGTGTTGGGGATAAAAGCCTTTGCCGACTATTGGCCACTGTTCATATCCGGATGGGAAGGCCGGCAAAGGTCGGGAGAGCCAGAAGACCTGCCTGTGAAGACAGTGAAGAGTGAAGGGCAAGTAGTTTTTGACTTCTGCCTTCCCACTTCTCACTTTTTGGTGCCCTTCCGTGGAGAAGGGTGAGGATGAAGTAAAACAGGGTGCAATCCTCAGGACTCTTAATCCGGGTTCTGAGGATTTTTTATTTTGGAGGCGGAATGTTCAAGTGGTCTGTGACCGCAATGATAATTTTCATATTTTTATTTCCGGTGCCCTGTCGCGCGAAAACGCCTGAAAGGATCATATCACTCGCACCTAACATGACAGAAATGCTTTTTGCCCTGGGGCTGGGAGACAGGGTGGTCGGGGTAACCAGTTTCTGCGACTATCCCCCGGAGGCCAGGAAGAAACCAAGGGTCGGAGGAATGTCGAACCCGTCTCTGGAGGCCGTCGTGTCTCTTAAACCTGATATAGTCGTGATGACGACGGATGGTAATCAAAAGGCCTTTGAGGAGAGGCTCCGTTCCCTGCATCTGAAGACCTATGTTTCAAGGGCAAGGAGGATCAGGGACCTTGCGAAGGGGATAAGAGACCTGGGGGCGGCGCTCGGCGTCAGGGAGAAGGCCGACAGGCTGGCCGCGGATTATAAAGCCCGGCTCGAAAGGATCGAAGCATTGAAGCCCGCAGGGCCGAAGAAAAAGGTACTGTTTATCGTCTGGCCTGACCCGCTGATCGCAGCCGGACCCGGTACGGTAATCGACGACGCGATAAAGATTGCAGGCGGGATAAATTTGGCAGGGCGGTCGATAGCCGAGTACCCGAAATACTCGCTGGAGGCGATCCTCCGGGACCCTCCGGACTTGATAGTGATAGGGCCTGACATGAGGGAGCAGGACAGCGGCTCCATCAGAAAGCTGGCCCGGGGGCTTCTCTCCAGACTGCGAACGCTTCCTGTGGTGAAAAACCACAAGGTTTTTTACGTAAGCGACGACCTTTACAGGCTGGGCCCGCGGACTATCCGCGGAATCGAAGAACTGCGGAGAGTGATGGATGAATAGTATGAAGACCGGCATCTTCTTTATCATACTGGTATTTTCGGCTGTCCTGGCGGCATCTCTTTTTTTGGGGCCCAGCGTCATCAATCCTTTTGCCATGGACGGCACAACGAAAGTCATACTCTTTTCGATCAGGGCACCGAGGGTAGTTGTGGCGGTGCTTATGGGAACTGCCCTCGGTGCATCGGGGGCCGTCCTCCAGGGTATCCTGCGGAACCCCCTGGCAGATCCGTATATTCTTGGAATTTCCAGCGGAGCGGCACTGGCAGCTGCTTCGGGCATAGTCCTCGGACTCAGCGTCTTCGGGACTTTTACCATACCCGTACTTGCATTCATCGGAGCGATCGTAACCGGCGGAATCGTGGGGATTCTGGGATGGAGAAGGGGCGGCCTCTGGCCGGAAAGGCTCCTTCTGGCCGGTGTGGGACTCAGTTTCCTCTTTTCGGCATTGCTCATGCTTCTTCTGAGCCTGTCGACTACCGAGGGTCTCAGAAGGGCGACCCTATGGATATTCGGGGACCTTTCCATGTCCGATTGGTCCATAATGCCTTACGGGCTGCTCTTTGTGGCGGGCGGACTGGCCGTCTCGCTCTGGCGGGCAAAGGCGCTCAATGCCCTTATCCTGGGCGACGAACTTACTCACAGTCTCGGTTTTTCACCGCACAGGGAAAGGTTTCTGCTCTTTGTGGCCGTGGGCCTCATGACTGCGGCCTCCGTGGCACTGGGAGGCATGATAGGTTTCATCGGCCTTCTCGTTCCCCATATCGCCCGTTTTTTCCTGGGCTCCGACAACAGGTTCCTCGTCCCTGCCTCTGCGGTCCTTGGAGGGGCGCTGCTCTGCGTAGCGGACCTTATAGGGAGGTCTCTGATACCTCCGATGGAACTTCCGGCTGGAATAATTACGGCCATAATCGGTGCACCGTATTTTCTCTACCTTTTGAGGAAGAAAAATGTCCTCAGCTTCTAGGTCCATGATACTGAGACTGGAGGATGTCCGGTTTTCCTATGAAAAGGGCGAAGGCTTCATAGAGGATCTGAGCCTTTCGGTCGGCGAAGGTGAATTCATTGGTCTTGTGGGGGCAAACGGATCCGGCAAATCGACTATCCTCAAGCTGGGTGGCGGTATTCTGAAGCCTTTGTCGGGCGATATACTGTTATGGGAAAAGACTCTTCACTCGTACCACAACAGGGACAGGGCCAAACTGATCAGCTATCTTCCGCAGACTCTCGATGCAAGCATACCCTTTACAGTAGAGGAACTGGTCGGCATGGGGCTCTATCCTTACGATATACCCCCAGCCATGACAACAGATGATGCTCTGGCGATGGTAGGTCTGACAGAAAAGGCCGATGCGCATGTCACAGACCTGAGCGGCGGAGAGAAGAGGCGGACGTTCATCGCCATGACACTCCTTCAGGGCGCGGGCCTTCTCCTTCTCGACGAACCCCTCGCAAACCTCGATATAAAGTACCAGATAGAACTGATCAGGCTTCTTAAGAAACTCAGGGAGGAAAGGAACATCTCGATAGTCATGGCCCTGCACGACATCAATATCGCCATGCAGTTCGAAAAGGTCGTGCTGATCAAAAACGGGAGCATCCTCGGCTCAGGTCCTCCGGGGGATGTCCTTACGGACGACCTTATCAGGAATGCCTTTGACATCAATGTGAAGATCGTCAGAAATCCGCATGGTAGGGCATATATAAGTTATGAGGACAATTTCTGAGGCCGGAGGGAGGAGGGAGTTGAGGTGACAGAGATATTTTTTCAATTGGTGGAGATAAGATGGTCACGACTCTTTACCTGATCAGGCACGGCTCAATCGAGGGAGGTGGGGCAAAACGATATAACGGAGGCATCGACGTCCCCCTTTCGGCAACAGGCGTCCGACAGATCGAGGCCGCCGCTGCTTTTGTAAAAGCCCACCTGGGCAACTCCGCTTTTTCAAGACACATGAGTTATCTGAAAGACATCCAGGCAGACGGGGAAGGAGGCACCCTGGAAGGGGAAAAAGAAAAGGCGCCGGCCCTGTCAGCGGTGTATTGCTCGGACCTGAGCAGGGCAATCCGGAGCGCTGAAATAATTGCAGCGCCTTTCAGGCTCAAACCGGTGGTAGCGTCCGGCTTGAGGGAGCGGTCCTTCGGCATCTGGGAAGGCATGACATTCGCCGAGATAAAGGAGAATTATCCCCTGGAATTCGGGTTGTGGTCCAGGAATCCTTTGAAGTACAGCCCGCCCCAGGGAGAAAACACGGGCGACGTGAGAGACCGTGCGATCGACGCATTCAACGGGATAGTGAAAAACCATGAGGGCGATTATGTAACCGTGGTCGCTCACGGGGGCATCAACAGGATCATCCTCTGTCACGTCCTGGGAGCGCCGCTGGAACATATATTCCGCATCGAGCAGGATTATGCGGCTGTGAACATTATCGAATTATGGGGGAAATATCCGGTGGTCAAGCTGTTAAACGGAAGGCCTGATTTTGGGCCGTTGTAAAAATCATGAGGTATTTCAGGGGAATCCCGTTGAAACCGGGAACTGCCCCGCAACTGTGAAGGGAACGAAAGCCGAAGCGCCACTGTCTGCGAAGGCTGACGGGAAGGCCGGCGAGTAGGACGCCCTGAGTCAGGAGACCCGTATACCTCAAAACTGATGCCCTTCGAGGGAAGAGGAGGTTACCATGAGACGTGCAGTGAAGACATAGCAGGGGATGAGACGACACTCAAGTATAAGATCCCAACAATGCATACCGAAAAGGAGAAAAATTATCCATGAATAGAATCGTAAAGTTATTGATACTGTCAATGATTATCGCGGCGGCACTGCCGTTGATTGCCGAAGCGCAGGTCAAACTTCATGAGGTGGTAGTTACTGCGACAAGGCATGAAGAAAAGACGACTGATATTCCTGCCAGTGTCTCGGTGATCACGGAAAAAGATATCGAGAACTCGACCGCACAGAATATACCCGGACTCCTGGGGACGGAAGCCGGCGTCCTGGTCAACGACATTACGGGAAACGGCCGCTCATACTCAGTGGATCTCGCAGGCTTTGGTGAGACGGCTTCTCTGAATACCCTGGTGCTTGTAGATGGCAGGCGTATCAACGAGCCTGACCTCAGCGGAGTTGACTGGCTGGACATTCCCCTCTCAAGAGTAAAAAGGATCGAAATCATACGTGGAGGAAGGGGCAGCGTCCTTTACGGCGACAACGCAGCGGGAGGCGTCATCAATATAATCACGAAGAAGGGGCCTGAGGGGCTGAAAGCGGGAGGGACTCTGGCCGGTGGAAGCTACGGCACGTTCAGGACTAACGCTCATGCGGGAGGCACGCTGAAGAACTTTTCAATCCGGCTCTCGGGGAATTATCTCACCTCGGACGGCTACCGCGACAACAGCCAGACCGATTCAAAGGACCTGGGCGTGGATGCCGATTATTACGTGAAGGATTTCATGAAGATCGGTTTCAGCAGCGGTTATCACAGAGACCGTACGGGCCTGCCCGGGGCGCTCAAGGAAAGCGATTTCGCTGCCGGTGCTTCGAGGACCGATTCGATATTCCCGAATGATTATTCCAAGACCGAAGATTATTACTTTGCCCTTAATCCCGAGGTCTATCTGCCGGGAGACAATATCCTTCGTCTTGACACATCTTTCCGGAGAAGAAACTTCAGCTCTTTCAGTTCCGGTGACTGGGGGAATTTTCTTGGCGACAGCACACTGAAGACGATAACTCTGTCTCCGCGGGTCATTCTGAAACAGAAACTGGCAGGAGTCGGTAACAGCCTTACTGCCGGATTGGACTACGTGAAGACCGACGATGATATCCAGAATGATTCCCTCTTTTATGGATCGCGGTCGCTCGGGACCTTTGAACTTAAGAAGGAGGATGTGGGCTATTATGCTCACGATGAAGTCACGCTGAGCGACAATTTCAGGGTGTCAGGAGGCTACAGGCATGACAGGACCGGATTCAGTTTCAATCCCAGTTCTCCTGAAAGTATTGCCATGTCGGAAGACCTGTATACTGCCGGAATCAACTACACCTTTTTGGGAAAGTCTTATGCCTACGTGAGCTATTCGAGGAGCTTCAGGTACCCCGTTCTTGACGAGCTTTACAGCTTCATTACAAATACCGTCAATACGTCGCTTATTCCCCAGACCTCCGATAATTACGAGGCCGGCGTCAGGTATTATGTCAGCGATAACATCGCCACGAATGCCAATGTTTTCATTCTCGATACCGAAAACGAGATCATATACGATCCGGTTACCTATCAAAATGAAAACCTCGACGGCAGAACCAGGCGGAAAGGTGTGGAGCTTTCTTTTGATGCCAAGGCTGCATCCTGGCTGACCGTAAGAGGCAGCTACACTTATATGACCGCAAAAATCAAGGGCGGCATGTTTGCCGGCAGCGATGTACCAAATGTGCCTAAGAGCAAGGCAACGGGAGACGTGATCTGTCATGTGACGAAAGCGGCCGATGTGATTCTGAACGGAGTCTATGTCGGGAAGAGACCCTTTATCAGTGATTTTTCCAATGACTTCAGCGATCAGGCAAGTTATTTTGTGCTCAATGCGAGGTTCGCATACCGGTGGAAGTCGATAAAGGCGTTCCTTGACATCAATAACCTTACCAATAAGGAATATTCTCAATACGGCGTAATCGGCGGATTCCCGCTGGAGAAGGGGTATTATCCTTCACCGAGGAGAAACTTTCTCGCCGGGATTTCCGTTGACTTATAGAGGGACATGAATGATCACCTCTGGCGTTGTAATGAGCGCGGAAGGCTGAGTACATGGGCATGAAGTTTGAGTCGAACATAATGTTTTCGGCTGCAGCCCACGTCACCCTTATCGCCGTTGCACTTATTTTTGCGGGCAGGGGCGCGGTTTACCGCGTCCCTGAGCAATACATCCGCGTCACTCTGGT
Source organism: Candidatus Sulfobium sp. (assembly GCA_037381085.1). Taxonomy (GTDB): domain Bacteria; phylum Nitrospirota; class Thermodesulfovibrionia; order Thermodesulfovibrionales; family UBA6898; genus JARRRD01. The sequence continues at coordinate 4,643 of JARRRD010000037.1, read as the reverse complement.
GGGCCAGGAAAATGAGGCGGCGTCCGCTCCTTCAGGGAGAAGAAGCCCATCAGCGGGGACTGCCCCGGCAGCACCTGCCGGAAAACCTGAGCCGTCTCCCTCTCACCATAAAGCCGTGAAAGCCCTATCGCATGAACACAAAAGGTCTGTCGTCAGGCCAGCAAGGGTTGCGGTCCCCCTGCCAAATAAACGGGCCGAAGTCCTGAAGGCTACTCCCCCTGAAGCCGGGGAAGCATTAACAGAAGATAAAAAGGAGCTTCTCCCGGCCACTGAAGGGAGGAATGTCCTGTCCGGAAGAAAAAGATTTACAATCGATATTTCAGATTATTCCACCGCAGGACCCTCCGGAGAAATTGTCGGAACCGGCAGTCAGTTTCATTCTGATGCAGGCGGTGCATCTCCTTCAGACGGCAGTGAGAAAGGCGGCGGCATTCACGGCGCGATCAAAGCCGGACAAGAAGGCCGGAACCAGGCGATCGGTGAAATAAGGGCATTGATCGAAAAGGCCAGGAGATACCCGCTTATTGCAAGAAACAGGGGGATTGAAGGCACGGTCACGGCCGAATTCTCCATTAATACCGCAGGTTCGCCTGTGAATGTAAGAATCAAGTCAAGTTCCGGGTTTGCGATCCTTGACTCCGCCGCGAAAGAAACTATCATCAGGGCAGCGCCCTTCCCCGTTGTCAAAGGGAAGATCGAAGTACCGATTACGTTCAGGCTCAAACGCGAAGAATAATGAAAGGGAGAGGCATTGCCGCCTCTCCCCGAAAAGAATCAGGTCTTCTGGATATACAGCTCCCAGCTGTTTTCCAGCTTCACCACTTCGATGGGATATCCCTTGTCCTGCGCAAACCTCGGGACAGAATCCTCGGCAGAGGCGGGCGCATCGCAGAGTATCTTCAGTATCCCTCCGCTGGGTATCTTTTCAAGCGCTTTCTTCGTGAGAACGAGCGGGTATGGACATACCCTCCCCAATACGTCCAGTGTCTGTGTTGGTGTCTGTGATTTCAGATCAGCCATTGTGAATCCTCCTAAGTTATTATTAACAAAAGAGGAGATGGTCTACCGATTCCATCTCCTTGGCAATTTCGCCGAAAGGTACTATCTGGGCCTTCACCTCTCCGCCGATATCATCGGCATCCATAAGGAGATCGGCTTCCGTAAGGCCGAATTCGTCAAGATCTTCCTTGCATATCATGACCTTCATGTCAAGGAGAAGAGTGTTTTTCATATGTCCTTCGATGGGCGTGATACCGTAATGCTTCATCGCCTGCTGGTCCTTATGACAGTTTAAAACTCCGTCACCGATAAACGCAATAGTGGCTTCGACAAGGTCACCGTCCTCAAGGTATATCTCGACCGACTGGCTTGCTATAGCGTGGGTCAGAGCAAGCCTCGACGCTTCAGTCTTATACGGAAGGGCTCTTACAACAAACAAAAGTTTTTTAGTCATGATTAATCACCTCCTATGTGAAGGACTCTGTCCGCATCAAAGGTGCTTGCGAGATACCAGTCCATGCTGTGCCTCTTGCATCCTTCAAGGGTGTCTTCCTTGTGATAACCGCGTGCCTCGGCGCATGCCTCACATGCCGTCATCTGAAAATTGCCGGTCGTAAAGAGTTCCTTCACCGTTTTTTCGAGATGCGAATAATCCTTGAAGGCCTTTTGTCCCTTCTTGGAAAGCATGGTCGCGTTCCCGGACACCCAGAGATCTACTTTATGCCCCTTCTTTACTGCCGCTTCCGACAGCTTCACCGCAAAGTCCAGGGACAGAGAGCCTACCAGCGATGAAAAACAGCCTATTGTCAATTTTCCCATGATCGCCTCCTTTATATTAAATCCAGATAATCTTTTCGTAGTCGTTGAAAATCTGATCGACCACGTCGCTGTAAGTGACCGCCTTAACGCGGCTGTCAAGGCTATCGGCAGTATATCCTCTGCTTTCCAGGTCCTCCGCGAGCACGTAGAAAGTCACAGGTTTGTCAAGGAGCGCCGAGGACTTCCCGTTCTCCTTCACCGTTGCGTGATATACTCCGTTACCGACCAAGATAACGCCGGGTTTTTCGGCGCTCAGCCTGTCTATAACATCAGAGCCGGTTCTGAAATCACTCATAATGATACCCAGTTTCATCTGTCACACCTCCTAAAGGTAAATTTGGGAAAGCAAAATTTTATAACAGTTACCGCGGCTTCTTGTCAACTGAAAAGTAATCGACAGAGAAAGCCGGGTTGACAAAAATTCCAGTCTTTTCACATGGTTTCGCAACTTTATGATAAGGCACGATACGGGGTCAGGTTGCCGGCTCACTGTTGAACGGAGAAACTTTCTTAAATAAATTTACGGAGACAGTCCGCAAGCCTTGCCTTTTTTCCGCCGCCGGAATTATAATTGTCAATGCGCAAGTTACTTTTCTTCTCACTGATCATCTCTGTAGCCTTATTCTTTTCAACGCGGAACGCATCGGCTTTCGACATGTGTGACCAGAACTGCTCACAGTGCCACACCTTGACCGCCAAGGATGCGGAGGAAGCATTGGGGAAGCTTATTCCTGATGTAAAGGTGCTTGAGGTGGGCAAGAGCCCAATAAACGGCCTCTGGGAAATCGGCATGGAAGCGCGCGGAAGGAAAGGGATCATTTACCTCGATTTTTCAAAGAAAAAGATAATAGCCGGCAACATTATAGACTTGGCCAGCAGAAAGAATTACACTCAAGAGAGCTTCCAGAAGATAAACCCCCCGAAGAAAGTCGACTTTGCTTCGATACCTCTCAAGAATTCCATCGTCATGGGCAATAAGGATGCCAAGCATAAAGTCATAGTCTTTATCGATCCCGCTTGACCATTCTGCGCACGACTTCATCAGGCGATGAAGCAGGTCATAGAGAAGAGAAAAGATATTGCCTTTTATATGAAGCTCTTTCCGTTGCCGATGCACAAGCAGGCCCACGGTGAGGCAATGTCTATAGCTTGCAGCAAGAACCCTCTTGCCATGCTCGATAAAGCTTACGAGAGGAAACCGTTGCCCGAAGCCAAATGCAAGACTACCGTGGTTGACGACGATATAAAGCTCGGGAAAAAGCTGGGCGTCACCGGTACACCTGCCATAATACTCCCGAACGGCAACCTCGTACCCGGCTATCGCGACGCCGATTCCCTTATCAAGCTTATCGACCAGAAGTAGCCCGGAAATTCCGCAAAGCCGTCTTGACAACATTCCTGCCTGAAGATATTATAAACGACTTGCCGAAGTGGCGGAACTGGTAGACGCGCCAGGTTCAGGGTCTGGTAGTGGAAACGCTGTGGGGGTTCGAGTCCCCCCTTCGGCACCATATTACCCTGGGCGGTTCCGCTTCATGCATAACATCAATCTCCCGAAGTAAACCCTATTGTTGCATAAGAATCCCTGAAAAGCGCGGAAGTGGCGGCGAAAAATGTCTTGTAGCGCCCCCCCTCTTTTCCCCCTTCCAGGGGGGAAGTAAAGCGGGGGAGAGTGGTCTGCCGGCCATTTTCCGAAAGTCACTGAACGTCGGGTCCTCATTTATGTGGAAGATGGATGAGGGAGGGGCCTCTGTCCAGCCGCACATTCGTGAATAATATGGGCTAGAAGTTCTGTTCCCGTTTTTCCCCTGCAGGGCCGTATCTTCCCAGCAGAGAATAAATCCTTATTTTTAAAAGTTCAAGAAACATCTTAAGCGGGTCTCTGATAAGACTGACCTTCGAACTCGGCGAATTAAGCCATCTTATCGGGACCTCTCTTATCTTATATCCGGACTTTTTCGCCAGGAATAATACCTCAACATCAAAAGCAAAACCCTTTATCATGGTCTTCCTGAAAAGGCTTCTCGCTACTCCACCCCTGAAAAGCTTAAACCCGCACTGGGTGTCCCTGATTCCTCCAACGGCGAGTAATCTCACCATAAGGTTAAACATCTTCCCCATCCCTTCCCTGTACCACGGCTGTCTGACCCTGACATCGGACCCCTTGAGACCTCTCGAACCGATCACGATATCAAAACCTTCATGGATAAAGGGAACGAGTTTTTCCACTTCTTCAACCGGCGTAGACATATCGGCATCGCTGAAGAGAACAAGGTCTCCCCGGGAATCGAGCACTCCCCTGCCGACGGCATGCCCCTTTCCCCGGTTCGCAGGATAAGCGATGAGTCTTATGTTGCCGAACTCGCGGGCCAGATCTTCAACGACTGCCTTCGTGTTGTCCGTGCTCCCGTCATCGACAACAAGGATCTCGAAATTCCGGAAGTGGTCCTTGAGAAAACCGCACATTCCCCCCAGCGTCGGCCCGATCCTCAATTCCTCGTTGTACGCCGGTATTACGACTGACAGAAATTCTTCAATGGTAGCCATTACCTCACTGCCTTCCGTGATCCTTTCCCCTTTCGAGACCGGCTCCGTATGGTAATTGAATTTTCGTTGTGAGTCCGCATCCTCCGCGCTGCCCGTAAAGAGCTCCGTTTATTCACAGGGTCGCCATCCTTTGTTTCTTAAACATAGAGTATAAATGCCTTACCCCGTCTTTGCAACTCAGACCACACTATTCATGGACCTCAGACACAACTTCCCCAACAAGGCATGGACAAGGAGATTTACACACCCGCAGCCATACAAGTATAATCACCCATGAA
>JARRRD010000036.1:0-31451 GCA_037381085.1 Candidatus Sulfobium sp. | reverse complement strand
CATCAAGTATCGTCATCAGGGAATGGCCGTCAACCTCGACCGGTATCTCTTTGTCTCCCTCCTCCACATGCCGTCTCACGTCAGGGAAGACGACCTTCGAACCTTTACTTAAGCGCGCATAATCTTCCGGCTCCCTGAACGTAAGAGGTATGATCCCCCAGTTGCAGAGGTTGGCCTTATGGATGCGGGCGAAGCTCTTTACGATCTTGGCGCACACCCCCAGGTAACGCGGCGCAAGTGCGGCATGTTCCCTGCTCGAACCCTGGCCGTAGTTCTCCCCTCCGACAACGACAACCGCTCCCTTATCCCTGCAGTGCCTCGCAAAATCGGGATCAATCCTGGAAAAAACGAATTCGCTGATCGCTTCTACGTTGGATCGGAAAGGGAGTATCCTGCTTCCGGCAGGCATGATGCCGTCAGTCGATATGTTGTCGCCCACCTTGAGAACGACCTCAGCTTCCAGCTTTGCGGGCAGCGGCCGGAATTCGGGAAGCGGTTTTATGTTCGGCCCCCTGACGACTTCCGTCTCAAGCAGTTTCTCCGAGGGAAACACAATTGATGCCTCGTCTATCAGATAGGTCTTCGGGTCCTTTACGCGGGGATACTTCATCTCTCTCGCAAGGTCCCGAGGGTCAGTTATCAAACCTTTCAGGGCCGAGGCGGCTGCCGTTTCGGGTGAACATAGATAGACCTTGTCGTCCTCCGTTCCGGAACGTCCCGGGAAATTCCGCGGGAAAGTCCTAAGGCTTACCTGCTCCGTCCCCGGGGCCTGCCCCATGCCGATGCAACCCAGACAACCGGGCTCATGTATCCTCGCGCCTGCAGCCAGGAGGGAGATGACGCCTCCCCGGGAAGCAATGTTTTCCAGTACCTGCCTGCTCCCCGGATTGATATTGAACGCAGTCCCGGGGCTGCAATGTCTCCCTTCCATGATCTTCGCAGCCACCATGAGGTCCCTGAAGGAAGAGTTCACACTGCTGCCCACGATCACCTGGTCCACCCTGATGCCGGCGACATCCCTCACCGCCACGACATTTCCGGGCGATGAGGGCCTGGCGATGAGAGGCTCAAGAGACGAAAGGTCGATCTCGTCGTCTTCATCGTACGTCGCCCCCCTGTCCGCAGACAATTTCACCCATGCCTTTCCCCTTCCCTGAGCTTCCAGGTAAGATCGGGTGTTCCTGTCGGAGGGGAAGACCGTACCGGTCGCCCCGAGTTCGGTCCCCATATTACCTATGGTCTCACGGTCCGTCGCAGAGAGCGATTTCACTCCTGGACCGTAATACTCGATCACATTGCCCACGCAGCCCTTCACACCGTGACGGCGAAGCATTTCGAGGATCACGTCCTTGGCGCTCACCCAGTCGGGAAGATTCCCTTTCAGCCTCACCCCGAATATCCTGGGGCACACAAGGTGATAAGGATATCCAGCCATGGCCAGGGCCACGTCGAGGCCGCCCGCCCCGATGCCGAGCATCGATACGCCCGCTGCGCCCGGGGTGTGGCTGTCTGCCCCGAGTATGATCCTGCCCGGCACCCCGAAACGCTCCATGTGCACCTGGTGGGAGACCCCGTTGCCGGGCGGGCTGAAGTGTACGCCATAGCGCGCACTCGCGGTCTGGAGATAAATATGGTCGTCGGCATTCTTGAAGTCAGCCTGCAGGGTGTTATGATCGACATACTGGGCGGCCAGTTCGACCTTGATGCGATCGATCCCCAAAGCCTCAAATTCGAGCATCCCCAGCGTCCCCGTCGCATCCTGGAGGAGTGTGTGGTCTATCCGGATGCCTATCTCCCTTCCCGGAGCAAGCGAACCCTCGACGAGATGTGCTTCCAGGATCTTATTCGCGAGGTTCATTCCCACTGGACAAAGTATATCAGGGAAAGAGACGGGTCGCTAGAGAGAGAGGATAATCTAACGAGTCATTTTCCGGCGCTGAGATGCGCATTTTTTGTTATTCCGGCCTGCCTGGAATCTTGCTTAGCATCGGTCCCGTCATGGATTCTATTCCCCCGGAATTGCAAATGACTCCTTGCTATTTTTCCGGATGCCGGTTGATAATCGATAATTAGAGGGAATAAGAAACACACCACGAATTTGCAAACGGCACATATGAAAACACGCCTTTACCTTGTTGCCGCGATTATCCTGCTGACAGGCCTGGGGAGTTCGGCATTGATCTCTTTTACCGCCCGGAACGAAGCGGGCGGCGGATCCGGGTATGAAGAAGCTGGCAGGGACATTTATACTGTCAGACCGGGGGACTCCAAGATTTACAGACATGACCTTCAAGTGTACGGCGGAAAGGCAAATGTCGTTATGGATGAATTCATGCGGTGGTTTGACGGCTTATGGCGTGGCAAATCGCTGGCATTCACGATAATCTGCATTACAGTCTTTATCGCCTTTGGATTCTTCCTGCTTGGCTATCACTGGAAGCCCGACCTGGAGTCCCGCACCGAAGACGGGAAAAGGGACATCTGAAACTGGCGGGAAATAGCACATCCCCAAGGCTTCCGGGATCAAGCCGGAATCCGGGATACTAAAAGCTCCGAAACGGATGCCCGCCTGCCGGCATGGCGGAAAGAACAGACAAAAGCCCGTTCCACCGGGTTTCAGATCATCAACGATCCTGCCTCTTGACGTTTGACTTTACAAGCTTAAGCTTCCCCAATAGCCGGGGATCGCGATCCAGCCTTTCGACGATTCTGACGTAGATACCTGGACGTGATGCCCCGCACGACTCGATATTACCCCTGAGTTTATCTCTCAGTTGGCCACCTATCTTTTCCTCGAGTGACCAGTCCCGAAGGACAACGTCAACATGAATCCCGTCGGTTTCCTGAACGATCCGGTACTCCTTAATCTCGGGGAACGCTCCCAGTGCGGTGTGAAAGTGAATAGGATGGACCGGAACGTCCGGGCCGTCCGGACTCTTGAGATAGATGATGTCGTCACTTCTGCCTTCCATCCTGGAAATAAGACGAAGCGGCCGGCCACAGGGGCACGACTCCGTCGAGATCGTGATCATATCCGAAACCTCATAACGGATCAGGGGCTGACTATGGTTGAAAAGATTAGTGATCAACAACTTCTGTCCGGGCGACCCGTCAGGAACCGCTCTGTTATCCTCGTCAACAACCTCCACAATAAGGAGGTCTTCGAAAATATGTATGCCTCGATGTAACGGACAATCACTTCCGAATACTATCCCGGCCTCGGTCATACCGTAGTTGTCGAAGGGGATGACGCCCCAGGCCTCCCCGATCTTCCGCGACATGTCCCCGGTGCGCACCTCGGCCATGGTCGAGACCACTTGCGGGCGGATGTTCAAACGTCCTTCAAGCTGCTCCAGTGCAAGGAGTGCTGCCATGGATGAGTAGGCCACCAGGACGTCCGGCCGGAAGACATTTAAAGAGCGAACAAGGTCCCGGATGTCGGATGTGGCCTGAAGCCGCAGGTTTCTGTTTATGCCGATATCGCTGCTGACGACCATCCGGTAAGTGACATGTATTGGAGAGTCGCCGCCGACGGTGGCGACTCTCCACCGATTTGGAAACCGCAGATACAGGCCCATGAATTCGGCACATCTGAAATAACCGGCAAGGGCGGTGCTCCATTCCCTTCTGTTGGAGACAAAAACGCCTTTCTGTCCGGAACTCCCGCTTGTGGTAAAAACCCGATATTCTCCAAAGTAATACTCATCACGCGTTATCTGGCGGATGTGAGTCTGAAGGTCGGCGAGCTTCAGGCGGGGGTCCGTTACAAACCGGTCGAAATTCTCCATCATCATCGCTTTATTAGTGATCGGAAGGTCATCAAGAACAACTTCGCGACTTCTGTCCATTCGAGAGTACAACTCACGATAAAACCTGGAATGGCCGACCGCGTGGCTCACTAAAGACGACAGCTGCCGATGTTGATACCCGGACAGCTCCCGTCGGGTCCATCGGTCCCGGGCGTTGAGCCTTCCCCTGATGAAGAGGGCCCGCACAACGTCCTGAAATCGCTTCACATTATACACAAGTCGCGTCGACATGGCCCACCACGGCTCAAAGGCTGCTGTAACAACAAGACGGACAGTATCACAAGAGCAAGCTTCTTACCAAGCCATCTGTTGGAGTACTTTTTCCCGTCCTGGATTTCGCCTTGCGGTGCTGTTCCCCTTCCTACTTATCGGATATCACATAACCGACAGTCTGTCAAATAACGGATTAAGAAGAGAATACGCTCTGATGTTCATTCTGCAATCGACTTGCAGCATTCCTTCCCGGGTTACCTCTTCGGCTTCCCTTCCTGTTCTTCAGCCCCCGCCCCATCCCGATTATTCGCTACGTATCCGGCAGTTATGCGGTCGTTTCGCTCGCTCGGCACCGATCTTGACTAACAATCACATGCTCTGATAAGCTAATTAAATTCAAAAAGAGGAGCGGGAATGGCAAGCACAAAGTCCACAGGGATCACTAAGAAGACGAAATCGACAACGCTGAAATCTTCGACTGCGAAACGGGGTATGTCCAGGAAAGCCGCGAAGAGCGCATCTTCCGCGGGATCACAGAAAAAGACGGCCGTTTCCCCGACACGCAAAGGGGAGACGACAAAAAAGGTTAAAGTGAAGACGTCGGGCAACAGGAAAACCGGCCTTTCTCCAAGAGAAAAAAATATCCAGAAGATAAAGTTGAAACTCCTGGAACAGAGGGAATCTTTACTGAACGAGGCCGAGTTGGCGCTCAACGAGCTGCCGGGCCAGATGATCTTCCCCGATCTGGGTGACCAGGCCACTGCCGAGACCGACAGAAGCTTCATGCTCAGGCTCAGGGGACGCGAACAGCGACTTCTGAAGAAGATCGACGAGGCCATCGAGCGCATTGACAGCGGCAGTTTCGGTATCTGCGATGACTGCGGCGAGGAGATCGATATCAAGAGGCTTGAAGCGCGACCCGTTACTACGATGTGCATAGAGTGCAAGACCCTGCAGGAAGAAGAGGAAAAGCTCAGGGAATCATAATACACACCGCACTCTTCCTCGCCGAAAGGTCTTATTCTGTCCGGGTGTAGTTTACCCCTTTGCCGGTCCCCTCGATCCTGAAAAGCCTGTCATCCCCGGTAAGTTCCCGCAGTCGCGCAGGATCAACGTGATTGTAAAAAACGGGCCTGATGAGCCTTTCATCTCCGGTGTCACCCAGGAGGTTCTTCTTCAACTGCGGATCATTCATTATGATTTTCGCTATCTGCAGCTTACGGTAGAGCCTGATATAGGTATTGACATTGACGCTGTCGGGCTGAAGTCTTCTGAAGAGATCAAGGTACCATACCAGTGTCTCTTCATCCTCATAAGGAAACCCGCCGAGAAAATCGACGACTATTTTCAAACCGCAGGACTTCGCGATAAAAATGATCTTTTCAATATCGGAATAATAGAGAGAACACTTCTTCCAGGAATCTACCGTGAGCGTGATGAGCGATACCCCTGTCTCCTTCATCAGCCTGAACATTTTCTTGTTGTAATTGGCGGGCTTCATGTATACTGCCCACTCTATGTCAAGCTGCGCCCCTTTCAGCGTGCTCAGGAAATCGATGCAATAATCCCTATCTTCGTTGAATTCGGAGTCGCAGAGATGAAAGAGCCTGAACCCGGCGGAACTGAACCCTCTGATCTCCTCAATGACTTCGGGGATGCTCCTGAAGGACACGTTTGTATTCGCCTCGAGACAATATACGCATAAAGAGCCGCACCCCTTGTGCGTCTGGAAGCCCGCTATCCCGCCCCCATCATGGTACCTCGTGTAATCCACTCCCGCACTGCGTCTCGGACAGCAAATATCGTATCGATATGCCCTGCGATGGATTCCCGGCATGTCTCCGGCACGCTGAAGCCGCTCCAGCAAGTCGTTGATCCCGTCCTCTCCCGGTCCAGCGAGCGCATAATCGGCCTCCAGATATTCAAGGACTCCTTCGGGATCGGCCGATACGCCGCTACCACCTATGATTACCCTGAGACCATACTTCTTCTTCACATGCCAGATAAGTCCCTTCACGTCGTCGAGAAAGAATTCATTGTCCTGATAAAGGGCCGTGTCGATATTTCTGACCGTCACGCCCACCGCGTCAGGTTGAAATTCGTCTATCGCCCTGTCAAGGTCACGCTCCGGTGATGCAGAAAAACAGAGATCGACGATCCTCGCCTCATGTCCGCCAATTTCCATGCTCGCCGCAATATGTTCAAGCCCTATTGGGGGCACAGGCGGAAATTTGTAGGTATTTGAGTTAACGACAAGGACTTTCATTCTTTATTTATAATAAAACACCGCCATGCAAAATACTCAAAAGTAGCCGGAATACCGTCCGGCTCCCCGGTCAAGGTTGAGGCTGAGCAAACCTTGCAGCTGCACTAAAATGTCCACACGCCGTCACAAGTCTTTTTCGGTGTTCCTTCCAGACTGTTCTACAACGTTCCGGCGGAGCTGTCACCGCCACTCCCTGCCGCGTCCTTCTGTTTCTCCATCCCAGCGGCAAGGTAGGATAAAAGCTCCTTTGTACCTTTCCCGGTGACGGCCGAAACCGCGAAAAACATGAGAGACTTTTTCCGGCAGTAGTCCGCAAGGTCTTTCAATCTTTTGCCCTCCCCCTTCACATCGGTCTTCGAGCCTACCACCACCTGGGGTTTTTGAACCAGTTCCGGACTGTAGAGTTCGAGTTCCCTGTTAATCTTCTTCATGTTCTCGACAGGTCCCCCCTCCCCCATCTCAGATACATCGACCAGATGAAGGAGTATGGAAGTGCGTTCAACATGTCGCAGGAACTGGAATCCCAGGCCCACGCCCCTGTGGGCCCCTTCTATGAGGCCTGGAATATCCGCCACCACGAAACTCCGGTAGTCTTCGAACTTGACGACCCCGAGGTTCGGGACGAGCGTCGTGAAGGGATAATCGGCGACCTTCGGTCTTGCGGAGGAGATGACCGAAATCAGCGTTGACTTGCCGGCATTCGGCAATCCTATCAGGCCCACATCGGCAAGGAGCTTCAGTTCTATCACAAGGGACCTCTCTTCGCCTTCCTCCCCGGGCTGGGCATATCTTGGGACCTGGCGCGTGGGGGTGGCGAAGTGTGAATTGCCCAGGCCGCCCCTTCCACCCCTGGCCACAACGGCCTCCATACCCTCGGCGTCGAGGTCATACAGTGTCTCGCCGGTATATTCATCTTTGACTACCGTTCCCACCGGTACGGGAATCAGGAGGTCCTTGCCGTCGCGGCCGTGCATCTTCTTGCCCATGCCGTGCTGTCCCCTCTGGGCATGATATTCCCTCCTGTACCTGAGATCGAGAAGGGTGTTCAACTCTCTGGTCGCCCTGAACACAACATGGCCGCCACGCCCGCCGTCGCCGCCGTCAGGCCCGCCCCTCGGAACATACTTCTCCCTCCGGAAGCTGACACAGCCCCGTCCGCCGTCCCCGGCCTTAACGTAGACTTTTGCGTAATCGACAAACCTCATGTGTTCCTCATGGTTTAAATAGAAGTCACAAACAACTGATGATCCTGATTCGACAAAGCCGGAAAGAAGAATCTCACCACAGAGACACGGAGGCACGGAGTGACAACTAAAAAATAAAAGAGCACCTCACGCAAGAATCTCTCTGTGTGTCAGTGTCTGCGCAGTGATATATCTTACAATTTTTCACGGCAGACCTTCCTCCCAATAAAAAAGGCAGACCGCAATCTGCCTTCATATTTCCCTTATAGTTGTTTTTCCCGTTATTGAGAGGCAGGATATACGCTTATCTTCAATCTTTCCCTGTCTTTCCTCTCAAAACTTACGACGCCGTCGACAAGAGCAAAAAGCGTGTCGTCCGACCCTTTTCCAACATTGTTGCCCGGATGGAACTTGGTGCCCCTCTGACGGACAAGTATGTTGCCGGCTTTCACCGTCTCTCCACCGAATCTTTTTATACCGAGGCGCTGGGCGTTACTGTCCCGGCCGTTCCTCGAACTTCCAACTCCTTTTTTATGTGCCATACTATCCTCCGAAGACTATGTCTTTTATTTTCAGTGCCGTAAGACTCTGCCTGTGGCCGTTAAGTTTCTTGTGTCCCTTCCTCGGTTTCTTCTTGTAAACCAGGACCTTGCGCGACTTAACATCGCCCACGATTTCAGCCTTCACGCTGGCGTTAGCGACGTACGGCTTTCCGATCTGAAGGTTGTCATCCTTGGACACAACCAGCACCTTGTCCAGACTGATTTCCTTTTCACCCGCCAGCACCTTCTGCACCTTGATCGTGTCGCCGGGCGCCACCCTGAATTGCTGCCCTCCGCTTTCTATAACTGCATACATAATCTTGTCACCTCCGAATAGTTATTAAAGAATATGCGGCAAAAAAAGTCAACTTGAAGACGACGTCCCCGTTATTTACAGGGACAGCCGTCGGCAAGTATCAATGGTCGGGGCGACCCGATTTGAACGGGCGACCACTCGCACCCCAAGCGAGTGCGCTACCAGGCTGCGCCACGCCCCGTTTTATTTAAGTTGTGTGAGGATTTCCCGAAGTCTCTTTTTAATGAAACCTATTGCCTCGGCGGGATTCTGGAGGTCTCTCTTTCTCTCTTCGTGGATCTTCTTGCTCTCTGTCTTCAGTACTCCTTCACCGAACCTTTTTCTCACACCCTCTATAGTATACCGTTCCTGATACAACATTTTCTTTATCTGAAGCACCAGTTCCAGATCTTTTTTTACGTATACCCTCTGCCCTGACTTGTTCTTCCTGGGCTTAAGAAAGGGAAACTCCGTCTCCCAGTATCTCAAGACATAAGGCTCGACACCGGTAATTTTGCTCACCTCGCCTATCTTGTAGAAAAGCTTGTCCGGCACAGGGAGACTGGGTTTTAAGGCTTGTCCTGCAGATTTATGCATCCAGTTTCTCTATTTCTTCCTTGAGTTGATTGCTGACCCTGAACGTAATCACCCTTCTGGGCGATATTTCAAGGTCCTGTCCTGTCTTCGGATTGCGGCCCCTGCGCGCCATCTTTTTCCTGACGTTGAACGTTCCGAATCCCGAAATCTTTATCGACTCCCCTTCAGCAAAAGTCTGCTTCATGGTGTCGAACAGTATCTCGACGATGTCCTGTGCTTCCTTCTTCGACAGACCCAATTTCTCGAAGATCGCGTCTACAAGTTCAGCTTTCGTCATCTCCTCTTTCCCCCAAACAAATTTTCTTAATTATATTAAGGACATAGACTATTGTCAAGGATATTTCAGTTTAAATTCCTACAGTTATATTTTTTTGGGCTGTTTTTGTCGGCTCTTTTGGTATTTTGAGAAGGTGAAGGGTTCGGAATACCCCGTTGTAACCAACCTTTTCGGTTCTTTCGAAAGGATGGCTCTGGCCCTCGAAGTAAGCAGCCTCGACGAAGTGGCCGGCAGGATAGAGGACCTTCTGAATCAGGCCCCGCCAAAAAACCTGATCGAAAAAATGTCGTTATTGCCCAAACTTTTTGAGCTCTCAAAGTTTTTTCCCAGGCACGTAAAGAGCGCCCGCTGCCAGGAAATCATAGACCGGACAGACCCTGATCTGGGGAAATTGCCTGTCATAAAGTGCTGGCCCCACGACGGGCAGCCCGGAGATGAGGGCCGCTTTATCACCCTGCCCATGGTATTTACGGTCGACCCGGAGACAGGTCGTCCTAACTGCGGGATGTACCGCATTCATGTCTACGATAAGAAGACGACGGGGATGCATTGGCACATACACAAGGACGGGGCCCGTCACTACGAAAAATATGCGGCACTGGGGAAACGCATGCCGGCGGCCATCGCCGTAGGGAGCGACCCTGCCGTCATCTATGCGGCAAGCGCTCCCCTTCCGGAAGCCGTTGATGAGATGGTGTTCGCAGGCTTCCTGAGAAGGTTCCCCGTGGAGATGGTGAAATGTGTGACATCGGATATAGAGGTGCCTGCCAACAGCGAAGTCGTGATCGAGGGCTATCTCGATCCCGGCGAGACACGCATCGAGGGACCCTTCGGCGATCATACAGGCTTCTATTCTCCTGCAGAACCCTACCCGGTCTTCCACGTCTCGTGCATAACCCACCGCAAAGACATGATTTATCCTGCCACCCTCGTTGGAAAACCGCCCATGGAAGACTGCTATATGGGAAAGGCCACGGAGAGGATCTTCCTGCCTCTCATACGCCTCGATTTCCCGGAGATCAAGGACATCAACCTCCCCATGGAAGGGGTCTTTCACAACTTCGCCATAATCTCGATCAGGAAGAGCTACCCGGGCCATGCCAAGAAGATCATTCACGGCCTCTGGGGCAAGGGACAGATGATGTTCGCAAAACTGCTCATTGTTGTGGACGACGACGTGGACGTCCAGGACCTCTCTTATACAGCGTGGCGGGTACTGAACAACGTGGACTGGAAGAGGGACACCGTCTTCGCCGACGGTCCGCTCGATGCACTTGATCACTCCGCCAACTGGCCGCGCTACGGCTCGAAGATGGGCATCGACGCGACCCGCAAGACGCGGGAAGAAGGGATGACAAGAGACTGGCCCGAAGAGCTGTTCATGTCGGAGGAGATCAGGAAACTGGTCGATTCACGATGGAAAGAATATGGGCTTTAGGACGGCCGACCATGCACGTCTGAAAAATTTCCTTATCCGGTGGCTTATCAACACGATAGCCATCATGGTGGCGGTGAAACTGGTTCCCGGGATCGTCTACATCGGGGGCTGGTGGGGCATACTGATTGTGGGGGTCATCTTCGGACTGGTGAATGCCTATATCAGACCGTTAATACAAATCTTTACGCTGCCCTTACTGGTTCTGACCCTCGGCCTCTTTACTTTCATCATAAATGCAATAATGCTGGGCATTACTTCCTGGCTCTCTGAACAGTTCAACCTCGGGTTTTCCGTCGCCGGCTTCAAATCCGCCTTCCTCGGGGCACTTATCGTAAGCTTTGTGAGCATGGTACTCACCTGCATCATGCCGCAGGAGAAGAGGGAATATTAACCGCGGTGACCGGGAATCAAGGCGGGCACTTCGCGCAGACCGATGTGAACAAGGCCGTGCTGAGGTACCTGTCCCCCCTGTCCGGCAGTATCACGACTACTCTCCCTTTGTCGATCCGACCTGCTACTTTCAGAGCTCCGAATACGGCGGCTCCACTGCTCATACCGGCGAAGATCCCCTCCTTCACCGCAAGCATCCTGGTGGTTTCGAAGGCATCGTTGTCGTTCACATTTATCTTCTCATCGAGCGCCGACGGGTCGTATATTTTCGGCACGATCGATTCCTTCATGTTCTTCAGTCCCTGGACCCTGTGGCCCAGAACAGGCTCCACCCCGACGATTCTTATCTTCTTATTGAACTCCTTGATCCTTCTCCCGGCGCCCATCAGGGTGCCCGTCGTACCCATGCCGGCAACAAATACGTCTATGTCGCCGCCCGTCTGCTCAATTATCTCCCTGCCGGTCGATTCGTAATGGGCCTTCACGTTGGAGAGGTTGTCGAACTGGTTGGGCATGAAATATCCGTCAGGCGACTCTTCCATCATGCTGCGGGCGAGCTTGATGGCGCCGTCGGTCCCCTCCTTCCCCGGGCTCAAAACAACCTCGGCGCCGAAGGCCTCCAGCACCTTCCTGCGTTCGAGACTCACGCATTCCGGCATTACCAGTCTTACCCTGTAACCCTTCGCGGCCCCTACCATCGCCAGCCCTATTCCCGTATTTCCCGATGTAGCCTCAAGGATGGTATCGCCATTTTTTAATCGCCCGGACTCCTCTGCGTCCTTCACCATATAAAATGCTATCCTGTCCTTGACCGATCCCCCGGGGTTGTTGCCTTCGAGCTTGGCGAAAATCGTGACGCCGCTATTGGGGTTGACAGCTTCCAGCCTGACTAAAGGCGTTTTTCCAATGCAATCCAGAATTCCCATCTTATGTTCTCCCTGACAGATATCATGAAATATAACAGATTTAGGCCGCCATGTAAAAGAGAAGGCGGACAAGCCGTTGACCTTCCTCACAGTTGGTGATAGTCTGTAACCAATAAAACCTGAAGGAGGCTGCGATGTTCCACGATGACGAAAGTAACGGAGCTGCCGTTCTTGTTTCTTTTCTGATAGGCGGTATTGTCGGGGCCGGTCTGGCGCTGCTGTTTGCCCCCCAGCCGGGGAAAAAGACCAGGGGGAAAATAGCGGACCTTACGGAAGACGCGAGGGACTACGCCTCCGATTATGCAAAGAGGCTCAGGAAAAAGATTTCCTGATACCGCCCGTGACCGGCAGCTGCTTCACTCCGGCTTGAGCTGAATCTTTATGTACGCCTTCTTTCTGAGTTCCGCCAGGGTCTCTTTCAGCCGTTCGTTCAGCTTCTTTTCGGTCAGGTAGTTCTCGATCTCGCCCCTCACATCTTCATAGTCTTTCCCGGCAAACCGGCTCCGGTTATTTTGATAGAAGGTCTCCATTTCCTGCTCGCCCACGGTAATAAAGGCCCTTACCTTGAGATCGATGTATTCCTTGACCATTTCATCTTCCGTCGGGGCAACGATACGGTATTTTCTGGCCTCATCCAGAAGAAGTATCCTGTTGATCATTGTGTTTATCACATCCTCTTCCGTCACATCGGGCGCTATTTTCAGTGTGTTTTGATACTGCTCCTGAAATTCACTTAGTGTTATGGCCTGGTTGTTCACGAAGGCGACCACCCTGTCGAATATTCCGGCCGACGAGGAACGACCCATGAGAACAAAAGTGACACAGAAAAAAAGCATGGTCGCCATCAAGGTCGTCCTGTTTCTCATTTCCCCTTATCTTCCTTCATCCTTAATACTACACGTCACGACGTGCCACTCTCCTCAGAAGGCATGCCCGATACTGAAGTGCAGTTCGCCGTTGCTTTCGCCCGGCTCCTTGTTTAACTTGAAGCCATAGTCGATTCTGATGGGACCAACCGGGGTGGCGTAGCGCAGGCCCAGGCCGGCCGTATATTTAAGATCCGCCGGATTAATATCGCCGGCCTTTACCCACACATTACCCATGTCAAGAAAAGGTACCAGGCCTATATTCCTGCCGACATCCGTCCTCAGTTCAACATTGCCTACAATGAAAGCGTTCCCGCCAGTGGGGTTTCCGTCAGCGCCTTTGGGTCCCAGAGTGTCCTGGGCGTAACCCCTGACCGTAGAACCTCCTCCCAGGAAGAACCTCTCGACTATGGGCAGCTGCGTGGTCTTTCCGTAGCTGTAAGCCACCCCTCCCCTCAAGGCCAGCGCCAGGGTCACCCTGCGCCCCAGTTTGTGAAAGTTACTCGCGTTCACCACGAGCTTCGTGAAATTGGTTTCGGAAAAAAAGAGAAGGGAAGCCTCCTTGACCGAAATCCCCGCGAGGAAACCCTTTTGGGGGTTAAAAGGATTGTCCCTCGTATCATATATGAGCGCCGGTTTTATACTGCCTATTGCGAGAGTCCCCGTATCCTCCCTCGTCAGCACAACATCAGGTTTGACATCGGATGTTCTAACGAGAGAAAACTCATAATAGAGATTCCCCTTTACGTTCTCGCCCAGTTTCTTCTCCACTCCGGCGGTCAGCGTGTAACGTCTCAATTTGTAAAGTGTCTCCTTGTTGTCAAGGTTGAACTCCCTTTTGTTTTGATAAAGAAAAAATGCCCTCAGGGGCAACGGTCCTCTCCAGAACCACGGTTCGTTATACTGGAGTATGAACCTCTTTTCGAGAGAACTGATCTCGGTCCTCAATAATATCTGCCTGTCCATCCCCCAAAGATTCTTGTAGCCCACCTGAAGGTATCCCCTGAACTTCTCGTATTCGGCGTACCCGAATCCAAATTCCACCGAACCGGCGTCTCCCTCCGCCACCTTGATCAGGACGTCCTTCCTGTTCCCGGGGGCGACAACCGGCTCCACCTGGACGTCGCTGAAGAGTCCCAGCCTGTAAAGTTTCTGCCGCTCCTCCGCCAGCAGGCGGGAATTGAAAGGCTGTCCCTCCCTGTAGGCAAGCCCTCTCCTGAACACCTCATATCGGGTTTTCCTGTTGCCCACTATGATTGTCTTTCCGAAGAAAGACTGTTCACCCCTGGTGACATGAAACGAGATAGATGCCTGGTGGTCCTGAATGCTCCTCTTGACTTCCACCATGACATTTGCGTAGCCCCGGCTTCTGTAATATTCAACGACCCTGGACCTCGCATCGGATATATCGACCTCGTTATAGAGGTCCCCGGCCTTAATACCGGCGACGCCCAGGAGATTGTCCCTTTCCCCGGGAGGAACCCCCGTGATGTCTACTGACCCTATCTGCGACTTTGTCCCTTCCTCGACATCTACAACGAGACGGACCGTCCCCCTCGCCTTATCGATATCGACATCTATATCGGTAACCTTCGCGTCGAGATACCCAAGTGCACCGTAAAATTCCCTGAGTGAATCCTTTTCCTTCTCCAGCGTGTCCGGATCGTAGGCAGCGCCGACCTTTACAGGTGAAACATCCAAAAGTCTCTCCCGTGGCAGGCTAACGTGACGGAAGACCACCGATCCCACCCGGATCTTTTCTCCTTCGAAAACGAAAAAAGATATCTTTATATGCCGTTCATCGGAAGTTACGACAGGGGCTATCCGGGCGAAAGGATACCCTTCCTTGTGGTAGAGGGAGACCATGCGGTCGACGGCCTCTCCGATCACCTCATCCCCTGCATCCCCCAGGTCGAAAAAAGGCAGACCCTTAGTAAGAGAACTGGTTGAAAGAGCACTGTTGCCCTTAACTGTCAGTTCCAGGAGTTTTCCCGGCGCAACGTCGATCCTCAGGGTCCCCCGTTCGTAGACACAGGGACCCACCACCGGCCTGTAGTATCCCCGTTTCTTCAGGAACGCCCTTATTCTGTCCAGATCACTGTCAACAACTGTTCTCCTGTAAATATCCCCTTCGGACAAACCCATCACACTTTCGATAGCCTTGGCGAGCCTTCCCCTGTCACCCGGGGAAGGAGTGATCCTGACCAATATCTTCCGGACGACAAGAGGCTTCCCCGTATCCACCGTCAACTTTAAATCAACCCTGCAGGGCATACCGGTTTTCACGACCTCTGCCCTTACAGTCGCATCAGGAAACCCGTAAGAGCCGAGCGCTTTCCGGAGTACCTCCGTTCCCGTTTTAAGCAGGTCGTACCTCATGACATGGCCTTCCTTTACAGGGAAAAGCCCTCTGATTATCTTCCTTGAAATCTGATAGTCGCCCTCAACGTCGATGTTCCGAATGAACTCTCTCTCCCGGACTCTTACTTCAACCGTGGGGTTCTCCCCGTCGGCGACCTTGACCTCGATATCTTCAAATATGCCCTTGAGAAAGGCGGTCCTTATGGCGTTGCTCACTATTTCATTGCTGATCCTGCTCCCCCTCCTGATGCCGAACATATCGAGAAATTCCTTCTTCCCTATGGAATGAAGACCCTTTATCTCGACCCGGCCGGCGGTAACGGCTCCGCACGGAGAGGGGCGTGCAACAAGAAGAGAAGCACAGACTAACAAAAGGAACGCATATTTATATTTCAACGATACCCTACGCAAGACTTCGTCATTAGCGAATATTGGCCCACCGCGGCAACAGTCCGCGAAAACCCTGCATTACATTATACAGAATACAGACGCCGACCATAAACCGGAAACCGCGCGGATGTTGCTCCGCAGCCGCACGAAGAACCCCATGGCATCCATAGCAAAGACCACGGGAGACCCCATTGTTGCATAAGATTCCCGGAAAAGCGCGGAATGGGCAGCGAAAACTGTCTTGTAGCGACACCTTGCAGCCCTATAGAGAGGCCTGCCGACCATTTTTCGGAAGTAACCAAACGTCGGGTCCTCATTTATGTGGAAGATGGATAGAACATGTCGTCATTACAAGACTTTTTCGATGTTCCTTCCGTGCTGCTTTGCTACGTCGGAATTTACGACCGGGCGCTAGAACTATATCAAAATTGATTTCTTGCCATTATCTGGTTTTTTCGCGTCATCATTCCCGCGTAGGCGGGAATCCATCTTTTTCAAGGTTTGAAGTGGACCCACGCCTTCGCGAGGGTGACGATTTTTTTGAAAGTCGCTCTTGAGACAGGTTCTACTTGAATTCGAACCTGAAGCGAACATCCCCGCCTACAATCCCCCTCTCATCCCTCACACCCACGAGAGAGATCTTCCTGCTAACAGAATACTCGAGCTTTATGATCTGTTCCTCGGAAGACCCGACAGGAGAGGCATAAGTAACGAACATCTTGTCTCCCAGCAGTCGCTTTGAAACTGTAACCCTCGGTTCCACCGTCCCTGTGAGCTTCGAAACATAAGGGTCTATCTGGAACCTGTCGAGGCCGGTAATGGTCTTCACTCTCTCCTCAAACACGTCCTGCAGTTTTCCGGTCACAAATGATGTGGCCTCACCCGCGCCGATGCCGCCCTCCAGCCCCTTCAGATCCCCGCCCGTTTGCCCGACAGCAAGAAGAGCGATTATATCCGTGTCCTTCAGCGAAGGGTCTTCCGAGGAGAGGGAAACATTGAAGCGGTCCAGCTGTCCCTCCAGGTTCATCTTGATCTTATACCCCTTGACCTCCGTTTCCGCCGCTATCGACAAATAGGGGTTTATTCTTTCCGCACCCGAAAAATCGGCACTCGCACGCGTAATCCTGAACTCGTTGTTTCTGAAGAATACCGTACCTTCCCTGCTCTCGATCCTGCCCAGCAGGAGCGGGTGGTAGATAGTACCCCTCAGTATAATGTCGGCTCCGACATCGGCCCGCGCAACATTATTGTCGATCCGGATGCTGTCCTTGCCGGTCACCCTGATATTGAGCTCCGTCTTTTCGATGTCCGATATTTCAGTCTTGTATCTCTCTGTGTCCTTTCTCTTTAAAAGCCAGCTTTTCCACTCAACCCTCTCCCTGTACCGCGCGCGGTTAATATGGATGTCGCCCGAGAGCATTCGCGAGGCGGGTGTACCATTCAGAAGCAGCTTTCCCCCGAAGTTCACGTTGAAGCCGTCAGAAACCGACATGTTGACCCTGTCAAGAGCCGCCTCGACATAAAATCGCCTGACGGCGAATCTCTTAAGGTACATCACGCCCGACAACTCCGCGTCCCCGCCCCCGAACTTCCCCGTGAGTTTTTGCAGTACTATCCTGTCATTGTCCATGTAAATATTCCCGTCCAGTGAACTGAAACGGTAAGGATGGTCCTTCAGAGCAAACGAACCGTCCTTTATACTGACCCCGCCATTGACCTGCGGCGTTTCCCAGTCTCCCGTAATCGAAAGGACAAACTCAGCGTCACCCTTCAGGAGTCCTATCGTGTCCGAAAGGCCCCTTAACGTAGCAAGGTCTGAGTTTCCTTCGAAAACGACATTGTACTGTTTCCCCAGGACGACGTTCCCGTCTATGGCCAGGGAAGTGTTGCCGCTTCTGAGGGAAATGTTCTTCATTTCCAGGTTGCGGTTATTCAACAGGAGTGAAATCTTCTTTTCGGCCGTGAAACTGTGTCCGTACATGGAAAGAGTCATCTGTCTGACGACAGCAGACGCTGACACATGAGATCTGTCGCCGTGCAGCGAAGCAGATCCGCTGAGATTCAGCAAGAGATCCGCAGGGACGTCCTTCATGAAGGCACCAAGCAGGGAATCATACCTCCCCGGCAGCAACTCGATGGAGGCGTCCCACGGCAGCTCTTCTTCCAGCCTTCCTCGAGCGGTGACCTTTACCTCTCCGTTCAACACGGTCGCCCGCAATGAAATTTCTCTGTCCTGTATCCTTGCCGAAACGACCCCGTTTCCGACAGGCCTGTCTCTCAGAGATCCCCCTATTATGTCCGCCTCCATGGAAACGGACGGTTTATCGAGCGTGCCATGTCCATCCGTCTCAAGTCTGAAGACCACGTCTCCATCTATTTTTCTTCCGATGAGGTCGCTGAGCAGGATCCTGCCCGAAGATGCCCTGTAGGAAAAATTCCCGAGGTCGTCTATTCTGCCGTCCATTGCAAGAACCGACGCGCCCCGTTTTATCTTCATATGCTCAAAGCGCAGTCCACTGTCGGCATAAGCCCAGTCAAATGAGACAGAATCGGCGTGTATGCCGTAGATGCCGGCATTCACGACAGAGCCGTCACCGGAGACAATGGGATGCGCGCCATCCCCCGTGATCCTGATGTCCGCACTCAGCCCGCCCGTACCCCTGAAGTTCGGATAGAAAATCTTCGCGAACTGTCCAAGGCCGGCATTCCTGACAACAGCCTTCAAATTGTATTCCGGGCCGGAAAGATCGAAGAGTTTTCTCTCACCGGGAAAAGATACGCTGCCCTTCAACCCCATGCCCCCCGCGGCGGTATTCACGGTCAGCCCGTCGACATCCAGAAGGTTCTTGCTATATTTGAAGTCGGCATCGAGGGCATCGGCTTCGTACCCTTCGATGACCGGCCGGACTATCTTCACATGCCCCTTTATGACCGGGGAGTCGAACGTGCCCGCTATCCTTCCGTCAAACTCTCCGCTTCCCTTGAGGAGGCGGTAATAGGGAAGAGTCACATCCGTTATGTCTGAAAATACGAGTCTTTCGTCAAAACTCAGCGTCCTGTTCCTGATATCCGCCAGACCGGCAGCCGAAATGACGGAAATGCCTGTGCCCGCTTTAAGGTCCTCCAGAGAAAGAACTTCATCCCGCATGGCATATCTTCCAGTGATGCTTCTTATTCTTCCGAGCATGTTCTTCCCGTCACCGGCACTTGCGTATTCGAAATTCCCCTCCGGATCAAACTTTGCTCCCCTGGTCGTCAGGGTGCCGTTAACCTTACCGGGCTGTATGCCGGGGTCCCATCCTATGAGCCTGAAGACCTGCTTGCTGCCTATGCCGGAAAAATCGGCAGTCACCTCATAATGGTTCACGACGGGAAGATGAATGGAAGCCGTCACCTTTGCCGTACCGTCATACATCCTGCCTGAACCGTCCGTGAATTTCATCACACCGTCGGCGTATGACACCCTGCTGGCCAGGGAATCTATTGCCACATTGAAAAGGTTTCCCTTTGTCAGGGTCATGGTTCCCGTCCCCGTGATATGCCTGAGTGGCCCTGCGATCCTGCCCCTTATGCGTACAAGTCCCTCTATCTTCTCTTTAACCTTCAGCAGTTCCATCAGCGTCTGGATATAAAAGTTCCCGTCGACGCTCAGGTCCACGGAAACTTCACCGCCACCGAAAGCAACAGTGCCGCCGGCATTTATCCTGCCGTCACCCCTCCTGCCAAGCCCGAAGACCTTCTTGACAGAAGAGAACAGAAGACTTACGTTCGTTTGCAGCCGTCCCCTTTTTCCGCTGTATTCTCCCGAACTTCTCAGCGTCGATCCAAGGGAGTCGAATACAAACCGTTTTATCCGGATCTTCTCTCCGCTCAGGGACAAAATGATGTCGGCACGCCCCGCGATCTCGGGCCATCTCCCCTTTTTTATCCCGGCCTTTCGAACGGAGGCCCTGATGCGCTTGTTTTTCCCGAGTATTATCTCTCCGTTGAAACCGCTGGCCTCGGCCACGGTGCCACTCTCTTCATCACTGAAGCCGGCATTACCGTTCCGTATTTCAACAGCCAGGACTTCTATCTTCAGCGCCCCCTTCCTCTTCGCGGCCCCGTAAGCTCTTATATTGCCGACTATATCTCTGACATGTGCGCTGTCCGTGGTAATCTCGGGATCCCTTATCACCAGTCTTCGAATGTCCGCCCGCCTTGCAAGAAATCCTGAAATGTCGATGTATGCCCTCGCCCTCCTCACCGAAAGTATCCTCCCACCCTTTTTATCGGCCATTATCAGACCGTCCGCCTCAACATACAGGGGGAAGAGATTGACATATATCCTGCCGACAGTCATGTTTGTCCCGGTGGCTTTTTCCATCTCGGGCAGCATTGTCCCCTTCAGGAGGTTTGAAACATAGGGGCCGCGCAGAAAAACAGCAGTGATGACTGCAACTGCCGCGATGGAAACAAGGAATATACGTTTTTTCATTTTTTCAACACCGCCCACAGATCTGCCAGCAGTTCCTGTGCGGCTTCCAGGCCGATCTTACCCTTTTCCGACTGGATATAGAAGACGTCCTGGGCCAGTCCCGTCTCCGTGTTGATCCTGGCGGAGACAATATCGATCCCGATCTTGTACATTACACTCGAGACATCGTATAAAAGGCCGAGCCTGTCCGGAGAAAACAGTTCCAGGAGGGTGAATTTCTCCGACGCCTCGTTATCCAGCTCTATGAAAATGTCGAAGGGACATATTACAGGGGCGCTCCTGCCTGTAACGGAAAGGGGCCTGCCGCTCACTATGACCGCCCTCAGCCCTTCTTCTATCTCACTGTCGAAGCCGTCCCACCAGAGCTTGTGCCAGTTGGAAACCGATATCTTGTCTATGACGATTCCGTTGCCCCCGGTAAATATACGGCCGCTTACTATATTTACTCCCTTAGAAGAAAGCAGTCCGACGATCTTCGAAAAGAGCCCGGGACAGTCCTTCGCGCTGACGGACAGTTCCACCACCCCCTCCGAACCCGCGTCTACCCGCAGGGCAAAACCCGTCTTTTTCGCCTTCTGCATCAGGGCGTAATCCTTGACTATCCACTCGCCGGGCGTTGAGAGCAGATACCTCTCAGGCATCCCCCCGACGAAGGAAGCCAGGGCCTCCGCCTCGACACCGGGTTCAATACGGTGAAGGCGGTCTATATATCCCGACTTGTCTTCCTTTATGCCGGCCAGATATTCGAGGGTGCGCACATACAGTTCCTTCAGGAGATAGGCCTTCCAGGAATTCCAGAAGCCGGGATTCACGGCGGACATGTCGGCATAGGTGATCAGATATATCGCCCGGAGGTTCTCGGCGTCGCCGACAGCGTCCGCGAATGCCGCAATTACATCGGAGTCGCTCGCCTCCCTCGTCAGCGCGACCCTCGCCATCAAAACATGGTTCCTGACAAGGAGTTCTATTCTATTCCTTCTTTGCACATCGAGGTTGAATCTTTCCATGACATTCTTCAGCCGCTTATACCCCTCCTCTTCGTGGCGTCTGCCCGCCGCCTTGCCGATGTCGTGGAACAGGATTACCATGTACAGCATATCGACGTCATCCATTCCGTTGATCAGCAGGCGCAGATCTTCGAGTCTACCGTATTTCGTATTCCTGAGTTCCTCAAGATGCCTTACGGCCATTAAAGTATGCTCGTCGACAGTATACATGTGGTAAGGCTCCCGGACCACGAGCAGACGCAGGGCCCCGAACTCGGGAAGGAATCTGCCAAGGACGCCCGTTTCGTTCATCTCGCTCAGGGTGTCATAAACCCGTTCGCTCTTCAGGATATCGAGGAAAGGCCGCACGACTTCCGGAGAGCCTCTGGTGGCGCTGTTTATCCGGACAAGGCTAGTCCGGATCTTCTCCCTCATGGCGCTGCTGAACCTCCTCCCCTTTTTTGCAAGCAGATAAAAACTCTCCATGATCTCTCCGGCGCACAGTCCGGAAGGATTGTCCTTCGTCGATATCAGCCTGCCTCCCGAAAGGGCAAAGCCTTCCGAAATCCGTCTGACAAAAAAGTCCCGTCTGACTCTCACATACTGCCTGCTGCACATGACCATGATCTTTTTCGTCGCTTCCCTTATAATCTTGCCCTTCAGGTAGTAATAGCGAAGAAGTCTTTCATGCGCCCTGAATTTATGAGAGTCTCGAAACCCCAGAAGGGCCGCTACATTTCTCTGGTATTCGAAAGAGAGGACATCATTCCTCCTCCCGCTTTCGAGATGGAGACAGTATCTCGCCCGAAGCAGAAAATCGCGGGCGGCGGCGAGACGCCGGGACTCACCGGCGTCAAGAAGTCCCAGGAAGGATTGAAAGTCCTCAACCCTCATCGCCACCCTGGCAAGCCAGTAGGCGGTGTGAACATCCCTGAGCCCCCCTTCCCCCTCTTTAAGGTGCGGTTCCAGGAGGTAAAGAGACTCACCCGAATCCAGGTGCCTCTTCTCCATCTCCCTGAGCTTGTCCCTGACGAAATCCTTCCGTCTCTTGTAAGCGATCACCGGATACACCCTTTCCCTGAAGGAAGCGTAAAGCCTCCTGTCACCGGCGATATACCTGGATTCAAGTAGTGACGTCCTTGTCTTTATGTCTCTGAAGGCCTCTTCGATGCACTCCTCCGGCGTTCTGAAGGAGTGGCTTATGTCGAAACCGGTGTCCCAGAGTCTGTAAAGAACACCCTCGACCGCTTCGTTACGATGTCGATGGGGAGCGAGGAACATGATGTCGATATCGGAAAAAGGTGCAAGTTCTCCGCGACCATAGCCGCCGACGGCGAGCAGCGCCGTGCCCGACTCGCTCTTCACGGAATCAAATATGTCCCTGAGGAAATCGTCTATTGTGCCCGTGTATCTGTCGGCAAGAGCGGCCCCTCCCGCCCCCTCACGGATCCATCCCTCTATCTGGCGCAAGATGTTCTCCCGCATACCATACATGAATGTCAGGACCCCAACGGCCTTCCGCGACCGGAAGGGCACGTTTGGAAGACGCGGCATCTGCCGGGAGGAAAGGACGCTGCCGGAACAAAATATAATAAAATCGCTATTTTCTTCACTGTCTGCGCGGCAGGATCAACGAGTAAGACATTTTTAAATATACCATAAACCGCCCCCGACTTTAAAAATCTGCTCCATGCACCTTCAGGATAAATTCCTCACCCACCCCTTGTCTGACGGCGGCATCCCCCTCCCTTTTTCTTTTTACATAGGCGATAATATAAACCAATGTCCCTGAAGAAAAATATCATCTTCAACTTCCTCATGAGTTCCCTTATCATAGCCGTCCTGGCCGTTGCCTCATATGTCAATTTCATCGAAATCAGAAAGGATATCCGGCTTGCGGACAATTTGAGAAGCGAATCGCTGCAATTAAGGAGACATGAAAAAAACTATTTCCTCTACATGAATGCGGCGGAGATCCGGGATGTGCATATATATTTAAAGGAACTCAGGGACATCATCCGGGAGGGGAGCCAGATCGACGGCAGCGGCAAATTACAGGAATTGGAATCGGTAATCACGGAATACGAAGGCCGGTTCAAGAAGATCGAGACCTTCGTGACTGAGTTTCACAGGGAATTCGACGCCCTCAAGGCTTCCCATCCCGATCATGCTGTCTTCTCCCCGCTCATCGAATCGACTTTCCTCGAGCAGCCTTCAGTTAATGCCCGACTGCTGGAAGAATTGTTCTCTGTGCCGGCCCCACTCTTCTTCATTGTCGGACTCATCACCCTCTTCCTCATAAGCCACAGTGTGGTCGGCCGGCTGAGGAAACTGACAGAGGCCGTCAGGAAGACAGGGAAAGGCAACTTCGCGTCCCTTGCGGTCTCTGAAAAGCGTGACGAAGTCGGCCTTCTGACCTCAGCCTTCGTTGCAATGGAGCACGACCTCGTACTTCGGGAAGAGGAACTGAAGAAGAAGAACGAGGAATTGCTCCGGAACAGGAAACTGGCATCTATCGGAACTCTTGCCTCCGGGGTCGCCCACGAATTGAACAACCCGCTCAATAATATCTATATATCGGCCCAGATACTTGAAAAAGAGGCAGAGGATGCACGTTCTCCCCGGGTGAAGGAGATCATGGAGGACATTGTGGGCCAGACCAGACGGGTAAAAAGGATAGTGGGAGACCTGCTCGAATTTGCGCGTGGAAGAGAGCCCCGGCGCACCGAAATCGAGCTCAATGATCTTCTCGGACGGGCCTTCAGGCTCGCCGGGGTGACGGCGGAGACAGGGGACATAAAATTCGGCCTCGACACCGATCCGGGCGGGGTGCTGGTCAGCGCCGACCCCGAGCAGCTGGAGAGGGTATTCATCAACCTTTTCGGAAACGCGATCGATGCAATGTCCGGACTGGGCGATCTTAAGGTCGCCGTCAGGAGACGGGAGGACGCAGTCACAATAAAGGTCTCGGACAGCGGCAGAGGGATGTCCGCGGAGGCCGTGGAAAAGATATTCGAGCCGTTCTATACTACGAAAGACAAAGGCACAGGTCTTGGTCTTGCAATCGTATTCAACATAATAACCAGGCACGGGGGCAACATCAAGGTCGAAAGCAGGGAGGGAGGCGGGACATCTTTCACTATTACTCTGCCGCCCGGGGAGAATGTAAATGGGTCTTAAGGTTCTCATTGCAGAAGATGAAGAGATCGCTCTGAAACATCTTGTTCGTACCTTGTCAGCGGAAGGGTATAAGGTGGTCGGAGCAATGAACGGTCGTGAAGCCCTGGAAGAGATCTCCCGCGACCGTTTCGACGTGCTCATAACGGATATAAAAATGCCGGAGATCAACGGCATCGAACTGCTCGGCAAGGCGAAGGAAAAAGACCCGGAAATCGAAGTGCTGGTGATCACGGGTTTCGGCAGCATAGGCTCGGCGGTTGAAGCAATGAAGAAAGGGGCCTACGAATATATCACAAAACCTTTCGATCTTGACGAGCTTATCCTGAAGGTCCGGAATATACGCGAGAAAAAGATGTTGACGAAGGAAAACACCGCACTGAGGGCCTATCTGGAGAGGGACAGCAGGGTCTCCGTTGTTGCGAAAAGCAGCAGCATGCAGAAGATACTGAACGTCATTGAAAACATCAGGGGTTCCGACTGCAATGTGCTTTTGACGGGAGAAAGCGGTGTAGGCAAAAGTCTTCTGGCCAAGATCATTCATTTTACAAGCAGGAGGCAGAGCATGCCTTTCCTTTCGATCAACTGCGCCACTCTCACGGAGGAACTGCTCGCAAGCGAACTCTTCGGCCATGAAAAAGGGGCCTTTACAGGGGCGGTAAAGACAAAGCAGGGGCTGCTGGAAATAGCCGACACCGGCACTCTTTTCCTTGACGAGATCGCCGAGATGTCGCCGAATCTGCAGGCTAAACTTCTCAAGGCCATTGAGGAGGGAGAATTCTTCCGGGTCGGGGGAACGAGGCCGATAAAGGTCGATGTGAGATTTCTGGCGGCTACAAACCAGCACGTCGGTAACATACTCTCCCATGGGAAGTTGAGGGAAGACCTTTATTACAGGCTTAATGTCATGGAAATATTCATACCTCCTTTGCGGGACCGGAAAGAGGACATAGGACCTCTCAGCGCCTATCTCCTGCAGAAGCACCTCCCAAAGGCGAACAAGCAGATAACGGGTCTTACCAAAGAGGCTGCGGATATCCTCCTTAACTACAGTTTCCCCGGTAACGTGCGCGAGCTGGAAAATATCATCGAAAGGGCGATAATACTGGAGAAGGGGCAGCTTATCACGCCCGAAAGCCTCCCCGAGAGCCTCAAGATTTTTCATATTGAGACGATAAAGCCGGGTCCCGTCAAGACGCTGGAGGAGGTCAACAAGGAATACGCCCAAAAGGTCGTAGAGATGTTCGGCGGCAACAAAAGCAAGGCTGCAGAGCTCCTTGGCATATCGAGAACAAGCCTGTGGAGAATTCTCAGGGAACAATGAACCCGTCCCGTTTCAGGTGTTCCAGAATGAAACAATCAGCCTCACTTTCGCCGGACTAGAAAGAGGTCCGCCTGTTGCGTGCGAAGGGTATTTATTGCAGGACTTGAGTAGTGCATGTAATCCTTTCCCCAACC
Source organism: Candidatus Sulfobium sp. (assembly GCA_037381085.1). Classification (GTDB taxonomy): domain Bacteria; phylum Nitrospirota; class Thermodesulfovibrionia; order Thermodesulfovibrionales; family UBA6898; genus JARRRD01. The sequence goes on along the minus strand of JARRRD010000036.1, from coordinate 5,799 downwards.
CTTGAAAACACTAACTGTTCACTGCTGTTCATCTTTGAAACAGACTCCTCCCTTGGAATAACCTTTTTTTCTTTATAAATCAGCTTGTTACACCTTGGCATTCCCCTTGCTTTCTTTACAGGTTGTCTGAATTTAAAGGCAATGAAGTGAAGGGATGAAGGAAAAACAGCTCTTATTTGTGACTTATCATTATGAAGACTTCGCCGGGGGACTTTCCTATGCTGTCGACCTTGCGAAGACAATGGGCAATAGCATAGGTATATTGATCATATACAAGAGAAGAATGACCGGAGAAAGGGAGGACAACAGAATGGCGGCGTCAACTTCTGCCGCACCTGGCGGCGACAGCACGGCCATGCAGCTTATCAGACAGGACTGCAGGCAACGAGGGGAAGATTTCGAAAAAAAGCTTTCGCTGATAAGGGACACCTGCAGAAAGGCCGGCGTGTCCGTGGACGTCAGGGCGGCCTCTACCGAAGTCATTTCGGCAATAAAGGATGCCCTCGGACAGAATGCCGGAATCGACATGGTACTGCTTGGTCCGGGCATTACAAACGACGGCAGTATAAATTCAAAAACTCTCAACAGGCTCGTAAAAACGGCATCGAGGCCGATAGTTACGATGGCCAAACAGGCAGGCTCTGCCTGAACAGAAAAAAGGAGGAGGAGGTTTAGATGTATCTATATTTACCTGTAGCATTAACCAGTATGAACATTCTTGTCCCGGTCGGGCTTGGACTGGCGGTGGGGCTTCTGTCGGGCCTGTTCGGGGTGGGCGGCGGTTTTCTTCTCACGCCGCTTCTGATCATGTTCGGTATCCCCTCGACGGTCGCGGCCGCTACCGACTCCAACCAGATAGTGGCGGCTTCCACGTCGGGAACGTACGCTCACTGGAAGATAGGGAATGTCGACTTCAAGATGGGTCTTTTTCTGCTGGCCGGCGGTTTTATCGGCGGACTGGTGGGCGTTCAGGCCATCAAGTTCCTGAGGGCCATGGGGGACGCCGACTTCGTTATCAAGATAACTTACGTCCTCATGCTCGGCATCGTCGGAGGCTACATGTTCCTCGAAAGCCTTCAGAGCATGAAAAAGAAGAAGACTGAGGAAGCAAAACCGAAGAAGGAATCGGCTGTAGGAAAATTCCTGAACTCCCTGCCTTTCCAGACCCATTTTGAAAAGTCAGGCGTAACACACTCGGCCTTGGTCCCGATCGTATTCGGCGGCTTTGTCGGCATACTGGCCGCTGTCATGGGTGTCGGCGGAGGATTTCTCATGGTGCCCGTCATGGTATACATACTGAGGATGCCCATGCACGTGGTGGTAGGCACCAGTCTCTTCCAGATACTCTTCAACTGCATAGAAGTGACCTTTCTCCAGGCCTACACCAACCACACCGTGGATTTTATCCTCGCCGTTCTACTCCTCATCGGCTCCACTGTGGGAGCCCAGATCGGCACGGTCTTCGGCAGGAAGCTGAAGGGCGACCAGTTGAAGATAATCCTTGCGGGAATCGTGCTGGTCGTGACCGTAAAGATGGTCTTCGATCTGACCGTGACGCCGTCATTACTCCTGGTCCAGGCGGGGGGACACTAATATGAACAGATTACGCCGTGCATTGCAGGTCGCCTTCATGACCTTTATAATCAGCGCAGGCCTCCTGTCCATATCGCAAGGAGAACTGTCGGCGCAATTGACTACAGCGGCCAACCATGACCGGATCAATGTAGACTTTTTCTACCATGGCAGTACCGTGGACATTCATGGCATATCCGACCCCGGCACAGACCTGGTGATTAAAATAACGTCCGGGGGCGGACACCATATCCTGCGGCAAAAGGGCAGGGTAGGCGTGCTCTGGATGAATGTCGGGACGCTGAAATTCGATCACGTACCGTCGGTCTATTTCCTTCAGAGCACAAAGAAGATCGACGATATTCTTACACCGGAGGAACAGTTAAAGTACGGTCTCGGTTACGGGGCGCTGGCCTCGGAGAGCGAGGTCGCATCGCTGAAAGACCAGAAGGACCAGGTAGAAAAAGAGAAATGGTTCAATGAATTCCTGAAATACAAGGAGGCGTCGAAGGTATATTCCGTGACAGCGGGAAAGATCTCTCTCACTCAAAAAGACGGCGGGCAGGACTATTACACCGTCATAGACTGGCCCTATCAGGCCCCGCCCGGCGATTACCTGGTCACCGTCTATGCTGTGAAAGACAAGAGGGTCGTTGAACAGGCGCGGTCCAAAGTGACAGTGGAGCAGGTGGGCGTCATCAAGGGCCTCGCCGGAATGGCCAGGGACAACGGCGCCTTTTACGGATTCATCACACTGATCATGTATGAAAACATTGTAGTCGGTTTCGACAATACGGAATACAGCAGGGCAGCCGTCATAGAGGTCTCGAACCGGGTCAAGAGGCATGGTGGGAAATTCGTCCTTGTCCATGCCGTACACTTCGACGAGGAGGAATTCGGCAACGCTGCCGAACAGAGGGAGAAACGTTTCCAGTTCGGCAAGAATGTCTGCTACCAGACGAAGGAGATGATCGCTTCCGAGTTCGGAATCGAAGCAGACGAACTGGTCTGCGAAGGGGATCCCTCTGAGGTCGTTACCAACGTCGCCCGGGAGAAACTTGCCGACCTCATAGCAATGGGGACTTACGGAAGGAGGGGATTAAGAAGACTCCTGCTGGGCAGCGTAACCTCCGCGGTAATTGTCCATGCTCCCTGCGATGTGCTGGTCATAAAAAAGCCCTGTACTGAATGCACAGGCACCTACTCTTCCGTCCTTCTCCCTTTCGACGGCTCCGATTTCAGCAGGAACGCCTTGAAGAAGGCTTGCCGGCTGTCAAAAGTCGACGGCTGTGCAATAACGGTCCTCTATGTCATTCCCCGCTATGAGGAAATGCTGGGCTTCTTCCGGACCGAGTCGATCAGGAAAAGCCTGATGCAGGAAGCGGACAAGGTTGTGGCCGCCGCAGAGGAGATCGCTGTCGGTGAGGCGGTCCCGATCAGGACAGAGATCCTGGAAGGCGCCGCCGCCGAACAGATCGTGAAGACGGCGGTCAGGCTGAAGAACGATCTCATAGTGATGGGGACCTACGGATGGCGGGGAGTCGACAAGGCGATCCTCACTTCCCCTGGAACACTCCCTGCAGAGGACAGTGCCGTGGGAGAGATAGAATTCATCCCCCCTTTGCCCGCACCTGCCGCAACCGGCGAGGCCTGGCAGATAACCTGCAATCGAAAGCAGCTGCACCTTGTAGTAGACCGGCAGCAGCGGGGCGCGGCAGTCCGCTTCCAGCGCCAGCAACGTATTCATCAACAAGGCATAAAGGTTGCTGTTAGCATCCCTCTCGGCCGCAAAACTGAGCGTCAGCTCTACCATCTCCGAGGCGGGGAGGAAGCACTTCAGACAGTCTCTCAGTGAACTGAAGGAGTGGACAATGTCCGACTGCGTCAGCCTTGGCATTGCCGCATCCTCCCTGCCCCAGAAGGCAATCCTCGAATGTGTCAGGGGCTCAAGGCTGCTGCCGAACCTGCTTTTGGTCTTTCGCGGACTTTTCGCGAAGGTCTTTATGATGCCGTGGCTTTCCGTAAGATAGGTAACTATGAGGTCGGCTTCGCCGAAGGGGACAGTCCTTAAGACAATGCCTTCCGTCCTCTGAAGCATTACATGATGTTGCCGAAATCTTCGGGCTTGAGGTTCTTCAGCCATTCGTCAAGCTCATCGGCTGTCCTCGTGCCCATGATACTCTCTTCAACGAAAATCGGGGCGTTTACTCTCAGGGCAACGGCAACGGCGTCGCTCGGTCTTGAATCGATCAGGGTCTCCTTCCTGCCGTCGTTCAAATGAATGAGCGCGTAATAGGTATTGTCGATAATCTCTGTCACCACAATCCTGGTTATCTTCATCTTGAGCCCATCGATCACGTTCTTCACGAGATCGTGGGTCAAGGGCCTGGGAGTTGCGACCTTTCCGAGGGCCAATGCTATCGAATCCGCTTCGGGTTTCCCTATCCATATCGGCAGCGTACCGGGGCCGTCCAGTTCCCTCAAAAGAAGGATATACATATTACTCCGGGGATCGAAAAGCAGCCCCTCGACTTTCATTTCAACAAACATCTGTCAGTACCCCAGTTCGTTCAATGCCTTACGGTCGTCACGCCACCCTTTCCTCACCTTCACCCACAACTCCAGAAACACCTTAACATCAAGCAGTCTTTCGATATCCAGACGGGCCTGCGTGCCTATCGCCTTCAGTTTCTTCCCCTTGTCACCTATTATTATACCCTTTTGACCTTCCCTTTCAACATAAATATTTGCGGCTATTGATACCATGCCGTCTTCTCTCTCCGTCCAGTTCCCGACTTCGACCGCAACCGAATAGGGTATCTCCTCGGAGGTCTTTGCCATGATCTTTTCCCTGATAATCTCCGCCGCCATAAACCTCTCGATCTGGTCTGTAACGAGGTCTTCCGGGTAATACTTCGGCCCCGGGGGCAGATATTCCCGGACCTTTCGGAGAAATATTTCCACTCCGTCCCTTTTCAGCGCCGACACGGGTATGATCTCCTTGAAGGGGAAGAGGTCCTTATACGAGTCGATCATGGTCAGGAGTCCCTGCCGATGCACCAGGTCGATCTTGTTGATCAATAGGAACGTCGGCTTCACGATCCCCTCCAGTGCCTGAAAAACGATCTTGTCCTTGCCGATATAAGGCCCGGGTTCGGTTACAAAAACTACGAGGTCTATTTCCGTCAAAGCCTCCCTGGCAGACCTGACCATGGTCTTCCCAAGGAGGTTGCGAGGCTCATGGATTCCGGGCGTATCGATGAAGATGATCTGCGCTTCAGGGGAAGTCTTTATCCCCAGTATCCTGTTCCTCGTGGTCTGGGGTCTCCTCGTTACAATGGCGATCTTCTGCCCGAGGACGGCGTTCAGAAGGGTAGATTTTCCGACATTCGGCCTTCCGATCAGAGAAACATATCCGGAATGGAAAGTCTCGGACACTCAGTCCCCTGTTTCCAGTCTGGCAAGTGCACCCTTTATCCTTTCCACTCCCTTTGCTATGTCTTCCTTGGAGGTCGCATAGGAAATCCTTACATAATCGTCATCGCCGAATGCCGCGCCCGGCACTAAGGCCACCCCCGCATCTTCAAGCAGGTAAAGGGCGAGGTCCGATGAAGAAGAGATCATCCTGTCCCCGAACCTCCTGCCGTAAATCTTCGACGTATTCGGGAAGGCGTAGAAAGCGCCCGACGGCATGGAACAGCTCACCCCCTCAATGTCGTTAAGTGATCCGACAAGAAAACGCCGTCGCTCGTCGAACTCTCTGCGCATCATTTCCACAAAGCCCTGCGGGCCCGTGAGTGCCTCCACGGCCGCCTTCTGCACGATCGAGGCCGGGTTCGAAGTCGACTGGCTCTGGATGTTTGTCATGGCCTTGACTATATCGGCGGGGCCCGCGGCATACCCTATTCTCCATCCCGTCATGGCATGGGATTTTGAAAGTCCGTTCACAACAATTGTCCTCTCCTTCACCTCCCCGCCCAGTGAGGCTATGCTTATATGCTCCGCATCGTCGTAAACCAGCTTTTCGTAAATCTCATCGGATATTAAGTAAAAGTCATGCTTCACCGCCAGATCGGCGATCCTTTCAAGGGCCTTTCGGCTGTATATCATACCTGTGGGGTTGGACGGAGAGTTCAGTATCAGGGCTTTTGTCCTTTCGGTTATACTTTGTTTGAGTGCCTCGTAACTGACAGTAAATGAATCCACTTCATACGTTTTCACAAAAAC
>JARRRD010000035.1:0-16162 GCA_037381085.1 Candidatus Sulfobium sp. | reverse complement strand
ATCACTATCGAGGGGGGTACGGCTACGGTGAAGGGCGTGGAGAGTCTCGCGGGAGCGCCGTTGATGGCAACGGACCTCAGGGCGAGCGCATCGCTTGTCATGGCGGCCCTTGTTGCTGAAGGGGAGACGACTATCAGCAGGATCTACCACCTCGACAGGGGATATGAGAGAATCGAGGAAAAGCTTCAGAAGCTGGGTGCGGATATCAGGAGAGAGAAGGAATAGTCCGCCCGGAAACTTCCGGTCGGCTCAAGTATGATATACTGAAGAAGCGGGTCAAGCGGACAGGAAGGATAGCCGAGGCTGAACAGGGATCGCTTTCATATTCCAGGTTTGTTTTTCTTTGCGTAAGCTGCATTCATTCTTAAGCTTGTGGACTCGAAGTTACAATGGCGCAGTATAAAAGTTGACTGAGAGGAGGAACTTTGGCAAAAAGGAAGGGAGCATATAAGAGTGAGAAGAGAAAAAAAGAATTGATGAGACAGAAAAAACAGGAGATGAAAAGACAGAAGCGTATCCACAAGGACGAGGCCCCGGAAGGGGACACTGAGGCGACATCGGGGGAGGAAGCCGAAGAGGGGTCCGGTCGGGCTGAATAGGCTTTACCTGTTCAGTTTTCTGGCGATATAGACCCGAAGAGGACATTGACAAAAATGCATGCCACCGAAGACGACGGAAAACCTGCACTCCGCGGGCTTTTTCTCCAGGCACACAAGAAAGGTTTCCAGCCCTATATCTTCAGCCTTGCAAAGCCTCTCCTGCCCTGAAGTATAACACACAAAATCTTTCGGGCATTGTAATCCGTTGAGGATTTTCTCCAATTGTTCCCTGTTGTCCTGCTTATACCGTTCTCTCACAGTATTACCTCAAACCGGGAAGTCCCATCAGGGCACATTAATGATAACATTATCGCCTTCCACTTTGTACTGCCCTTATTTGTCAAGACGGGAGCGGCCGGCTATCTTCCACGAGGTTGGGATAGTGACGCTCTTGCCCGCAAAGACGTGCTTCGCGGGACCGTTCTGATGTTAAATGGCAACGGGCACCCCGAAAGGATGCCCGTTGCGTTCGGAAGATTCCGCCGGATGTTGCAAGAACTATTTCTTGCCGAGGATGGCGTCTTTGGCTGCCTTTGCGACACGGAACTTCACGACCTTTTTGGCGGGTATCTTTATCGTCTCGCCGGTCTGGGGGTTCCTTCCCTTACGGGCCTTACGCTGAACGAGGACAACCTTGCCGATTCCAGGAAGCGTAAAAGAGTTCTTGGCCTCCTTGTAAGCAAGCTTAGCGAGTTCATCGAGTACCGTTACCGCCTGCACCTTCTTCAGATCCGCTTTCTTTGCAAGATGGTCCGCGATCTGAGATTTCGTCATCGCCTTTGCCATAATCCCTTCCTCCTTGAGTTAATGAATGGTGATTTTTATATAGCATAATGAATTATATCGGGAAATGCTACTGGTTGCAGTATATTTTCTGCGCAAAAAGCCGGGGAAGGACAAGGATGAGGAGTTGTCGAAGACATTCGGCAAAGTTTATGCGCCCTGGCGGAGAAACGGCTCAGAAGCGCTGTCCCGCCTTGTTCCATTGTCCTGAATTTGCAGTTAGTTATAAAGCAGTCTAGTGCGACATGGCGTTGCCGAAGATCCTGTAACTGAAGTGGGTCGCTTCCTTCTGGTCGTAAAGATATACGGCGTCGCCCCTGACGTTGCCCACAAAATGCGAAGAACTGTCTCGAACATAGCCGATGAAGGTGTTTCCCTTCACGGAAAGGTTGATCAAATGGCCGGCGTTGCAAGAGAACTGGTATCTGAAGATACTGGGAGAGTGCGCCAGGTAGGCCCAGTTTATGCAACTGAAGTTCTTCAGACACTTCTCGTCGGGAAGTCCCGAGAGGTCGATCTCGCAGGACCGGGTATAGTCGTAAATCGAGGTGACGTCTTTGCCGGCTATCAATCGTCCCACTATGTACGCTATGCATGCATGATCGTAACTTGTTACAGGCATAACCCCTCCCTTAACCGCATTTAGTGAATCCGCAGCTGTGACAGACGGCACACCCGCCTTCATGCTCGACGGCGCCGCCGCACTCCGGACAGGCGCCTATGCGCATGATCTCTCCCTTGTCGTGGCCGTTGCCGCCATTTCCGTTGCCTCTTCCTGCGCGCACCAGATACTTTTCGAGGGCCTTCGCTATGGCATCGGAGCATGAGGTGATCTTCCCGCCACTGGTCCAGGTCTGCTCATGGCAGGTTATGCCCTTGAGCTGGTTGATGACCTCCTCCGGTTCGATGTTCGAGCGAAGGGCGAGGCTTACAAGCCTCCCTATCGCCTCGGCCTGGCTGGCAGCGCACCCGCCTGCTTTGCCCATATGGGTGAAGAGCTCGAAGAGCTGGCCGTTCTCATCTTCGTTCACGGTAATGTAGATGTTCCCGCAGCCGGTCTTCATGCCTCTCGTCTCGCCCTTTATCGTCTGCGGCCTCTTCCTCGGTACGATCTTTACCTGTGCCGGTTCCGCTTCTTTCCTGGTCTTGCCCGTCGAGAGGACCTGCTCCTCGCGTGAACCGTCACGGTAGACCGTTACTCCTTTGCATCCGAGTTTGTAAGCGAACATGTAGACGTCTTCCACATCCTTTGGAGAGGCGTCTTTAGGGAAGTTTACCGTTTTGGATACGGCGTTGTCGACATGTTTCTGGAAGGCCGCCTGCATGGCGACATGCTCCATCGGGGTGATGTCGTGGGCCGTCGTGAATATAGCCTTCACATCATCGGGGATTTCGTCGAAACCGTGGAGCGACCCCTCGTCGGCGATCTTCTCCATCAGCTCGCGCGACCAGAAACCCCGCTCTTTGGCTACCCTTTCAAAGTGGGGGTTGACCTCTATCAGCTTCGTCCCCTCCATCACGTTCCTGACGAAGGAGACCGCAAAGAGCGGCTCCACGCCGGAGGAGCATCCCGCTATGATAGACAGCGTGCCTGTCGGAGCGATCGTCGTTACAGTGGCGTTTCTCAGTTTCATCTTCCCATCGTAAATGCTGCCCGCATAATTCGGAAATACGCTCCTCTCTTCGGCGAGGGCAGCCGAAGCGTTCTTGCCCTCTCTCTGGATAAAGCCCATCACCTCTTCGGCAAGGGCGACGGCCCTGTCGGAATTGTAGGGTATGGCAAGCTGGATGAGCATGTCCGCCCAGCCCATCACGCCGAGCCCGACCTTCCTGTTTGACTTCGTCACCTCCTCTATCTTCTCCAGGGGATATTTGTTCACGTCGATTACGTTGTCGAGGAAATGGACCGCTGTCCTGACCGTCTCCCTGAGTTTCCGGTAATCTACCGCTCCATCTCTTGTCATTCTGGCGAGGTTTATGGATCCGAGGTTGCAGGATTCGTAGGACAGAAGGGGCTGTTCCCCGCAGGGGTTTGTAGACTCTATGCGCCCTTTTTCGGGGGTCGGATTGGTAATGTTTATCCTGTCGATAAAGACGATGCCGGGCTCGCCGTTTTTCCATGCATGGTTGACGATCATGTCGAATACCTGCCTCGCCTTCATGCTCCTGGCAACCTTGTTTGTCCTGGGGTTGATGAGGCTGTACTCCCTGTCTTCCCGCACAGCCTGCATGAAGCTGTCGGTGATGGCAACGGAGATGTTGAAGTTGTTGAAGCGGCCGTTGTCGTCCTTGGCGGTAATGAAATTAAGTATGTCAGGATGGTCTATCCGCAGTATGCCCATATTTGCGCCGCGCCTCGTTCCGCCCTGCTTTACTGCCTCCGTTGCGGTATCGAAGACGGTCATGAAGGAAATGGGCCCCGAGGATACGCCTTTTGTGGAACCGACGATGTCGCCGCCCGGCCTGAGGCTGGAGAAGCTGAAACCGGTTCCCCCGCCCGATTTATGTATGATCGCGGTGTTCTTTACGGCATCAAAGATCGATTCCATGGAATCGTCGACAGGGAGCACGAAGCAGGCGCTCAGCTGGCCGAGCCTCCTGCCGGCATTCATGAGCGTAGGGCTGTTGGGGAGAAAGTCGAGGGTGGTTATAACGGAGTAAAACTCTTCCGCAGTCTCTGAAACGTCCGCCTCGGACCGGCCGTAAATAAGGTCGGCTGATGCTATTGTATCGGCAACGCGCCTGAAAAGATCTTCAGCCGTCTCGGTTGCCCTTCCTTCCTCATCTTTTTTCAAATACCTCTTTTCGAGAACTTTTAATGCGTTCGGGCCGAGGCTGATCGTATTCAAAGGCGATTTCATTGACTCTTCTCCCCCTTTTTTCTTTTAAAAACATTTATTTATTATAATGAAAAATTACAACCATTTGTATGGTCTTAGAAATTAAACCACAAGATATTGTACATGTCAAGCCAAAAATGATAAAAAAACAAATACCTTGATTTAGAAGATTTTTTGCTGTGGAATGCCTGTTTATAAATTGTTAATTTGATTAAACGTCGCATTTTCGATATAAAAATGAAGACTCATCTGCCTTGTCCCGGGTCCCTGCGTCTGAAGTTTATGAGTTATGAACAATGTGGGCAGCCGCAGGCAGGAGAAAGCCGGACACGGGAGGGCTCAAACGAGGACGGAAAGCCTTTTTATTCGAAGAGTCCGGTGAGGGCGTTGGCCCTCTCCTCTATGTTTTTCGCGATGCTTTCCTCCGCCTCCTGAAGCTTGTGCAACTCGTCGGCGATGTTCAATGATGCGAGGATCGCCGCTTTGAGAGGGGTTATGCTGGGGGATGAGGAATAGACTTCCTTCAGTTTCCCGTCCACAAAGGCTGCCAGTTTTCTTATATATTCCTCCTGAGCGTCTCCCCTGAGGGTGTATTTCTGTCCCAGGATGGTGACTTCCACGCTTCCCATTTCTTCGCCCTCAGCCCTGGAATGTATCCAGCTCCGTGAGGAGTTCTTCCAACTGTATGCCTATGGACGATTTTTCAGACCTCATCGCCTCGATTTCCCGGTTCTTCTCGTTCAGCATCTCCTCGTACTCCCTGAGCTTCCTTTCGAGAATGGTTTTCTCTTCTTTTAGTGCTTTCACTCTTTCTACGGCAACCGATATTTTTTCTTCAAGGTTTTTTAAGCGTTCCAATGGCGAGACCTCCCTGTTTCTCTCTACAGAATCGTGACCGGATGTGTCATCATCAAAAAGAGTCTTGTTCCATCCCATTGCTCTTACCTTACCAGATGAAAACGATCCATGTCTACAGCGAAATTTGTGCCGGGAATCATCATCTCGCCCTTCTGCCGAAATCGTCCTCTCTCATCATTTCCACCCGGTGTTTCAGCCTGATGACCGCGATTATCTTGTCTTTCTTCATGAAATAGTAGGTATCGAGGACATCTGATCCGGGGTAGGCATAAGACCAGTAGAGCGGCATCACCTCATAGCCGGCAACCCCGCCGCCTTTTGTCACGATCATGCTGAGCCGGGACTGCATGAAATCGGGGCCGCAGCTGCTGACGAAAATCCCGGCCCTTTTGAGGGCCTCGCGTGCAGGCAGGTTCTTTATCACCCTGTAATCGAAATCCGGCGCGTAGGGTTCGATGGTGTAGAGGTCCCCCTCCCTGTCGAGAATCGCCATGGTCCTCAGGTCGTTGAAATGAGTGCAGCCGTAAAGGATCAGCGAATAGCGGCCTTTGACAGCGGTGCTTGCAGCGTTTTCAACTTTCAGGCGCGGCCTTATGGCGCAGGAACTGCCGGTGATCACGAACGCCGCGAGCAGGCAAACCGCAATCGACACTGTTACAGTCCGTCCCATACCTGAATTCTATCACCTCTTGCCCCGGATTTCAGCGGGCGCCCTTTTGCTAAAGGGTCTTATATGGAATGCTCATCAACCCCGGTAATCGGATTCGATGAGTTCGCTGAAGTCATCGATGGAGGGGAATTCCCTGGACGTTCCTCTATCAGCCTTTGAACTCGCGTAAGCCTTGTAAAGGATATACCTGATGCCGAACTTCTTTGCCGTCCTCAATATCTCTTTGGTATCGTCGATGAAGAGGCTCTTTTCCCTCTCAAAACCCAGCCTCTTCTCCGCCCTTTCCCAGAACTCGATCATCTCTTTCGGATAGCCTATCTCAAAGGATGTGAGGGCCTTGTCGAAAAACCGCCCGATCCTGGTTTTTTTCAGTTTGATCTCCAGTACCTTGTAATGCGCGTTGGTAACGAGAAAGACCTTCTTCCTGTGAGCCCTCAGCCATCGGAGGAACTCCTCTACGTGGGGATGCACCTCGATCAGATGCTGAATCTGCTCCTTAAGGGCGGGGATATCTATATCCACCTCCTTCGACCAGAAATCGATGTCCGTCCAGTTGAGTGTGCCCTCGTGGGCCTTGTATCTGCCGAAGAGCTCCTCCCGCGCCTTGCCGAAGGTGATGCCGTTTTTCTCGGAATATTTTTCCGGAAGGAGGTGCTGCCAGAAGAAATCGTCGAAATACTTGTCCAGAAGCGTCCCGTCCATGTCAAGGAGGACATACTTTATGTCTTTCATCGGTATTATGTCCTGGCGTGGCATGTTTCCCCCTTGTTTATCCTGAAAGCGGCTGTCAGCCGCAGACGGACGCAGTCTGAAGCCGGACTTTTCAATGAGTGGTTGTTTTGTCTGCGTTTGTCTGCGGCCAATACTTTTTCAGGCTCTGGTTATAAAATAGTTATAACTTCAGAACCGAACCGGCGGGTTTCACAGCTTTCCCTTGGTCGAAGGTATCCCCTTTACTCCCGGGTCTATCGTGACGGCCTGCCGGAGGGCCCGGCCCAGGGCCTTGAAGATCGCTTCGATAATGTGGTGCGTGTTTCTTCCGTATGCGACCCCTACGTGGAGAGTTATTCCCGCGTGGCTTACAAATGCCTGGAGAAAATCCTCTGTCAGGTCAGGGTCGAAGTCCTTCAATTTGCTCCTTTTCGGGAAATCGACCCTGTAAACCAGGTAAGGTCTTCCGCTGATGTCGAGGCTCACGGATGCAAGAGTTTCATCCATCGGGACGGATGCCTGACCATAGCGGGTTATGCCTTTCATGTCTCCCAGCGCCTGCTTCACTGCCTTGCCGAGAACTATACCCACATCTTCGACCGTGTGGTGATAGTCGATGTCGATGTCCCCCCGGGCCCTGATCTCCAGGTCGAACAGTCCGTGTTTGGCCATGAGGGACAGCATATGATCAAGAAATGGGACCGATGTCTTTACGGCGTACCTGCCGCTGCCGTCGACATTGATCTTTATCTTGATGTCTGTCTCTTTTGTCTTCCTCTCGATCCTGGCGGTCCTCATATTGCCTCCTCTCCTCTCAGTTCCGGGCGATGGCGGCGAGAGCCCTTAGAAAGGCATCGTTTTCCCTGCGCGTGCCGACCGTTACCCTCAGGCATCCCGGCACCGCCTCATGCATGTTGCGCACGAGGATACCCTTCTTGAGCAGTGAGTCGTAAACATTGCAGGCTTCACCTGCTTCAAAGAGGATGAAATTCGCCTCTGAGGGAAAGGGCCTTACACCGCCAATCTTTTCCATTCCCCTGATAAGGCGTTTCCTCTCGGCTACAATTTCCCTGACAAATGTGTTCATTTTCTTCTTTTCTTTCAGGGCGCGGGCTGCAACGGCCTGGGACAGGGCGTTCACATTGAAGGGCAATCTGACCTTGTTCACCTCGGCGATGATTTCACTTTGCGCAACGAGGAAGCCTAGCCGGAGCGCGGCGAGGCCCACCTTGCTGAGGGTTCTCATGATAATCATATTCTCATAATCGTTCAGCAGGGGCAGAAAGCCGCGCAGGCTGGAGAAGGGCTGGTATGCCTCATCCACGACAACCAGTCCCTTTGAGGCGTCGACTATCTTCAATATGCTCTCGGAGGAAAAACAGTTGCCCGTCGGGTTGTTGGGACTGCTGAGGAATATCAGTCTGGGTTTCTCCCTTTTTATGGCCGCAATGGTCTTTCCGAGATCTATATCGAATTCCCTGTCAAGCGGGACTTCTATCTTTTTTTCACCCAGCGCCTGTGCGATGATGCCGTACATGGAAAAAGTAGGGACGGGAAAGAGGACCGGTCCCCCGAAGGTGGTGATAAGGTAATAGATGAGTTCATCCGAACCGTTGCCCTGAAGTACATTGTCTACCCGGACCCCCAGGTTGCGTGCAACGAGAGTTCTCAGTCTCCTGGCCTCCGGATCCGGATACCTGTTGGTACGGATCTTCTCCACGGCCTCCAGGGTGCTGCCGAAGCCGAAAGGACTTTCGTTCGCATCGAGCTTAACCCTGCAGGGTATCTCCTTTGCGTTGTAAGCGGTCAGGGAGGACACGCCCTCTTTTACGAGCTTCTTTATTTTCATGTCCGGGGCATTATATCACAAATAACCGTTTTGTTTATTTCCCGGGGAGAATACTCCCGGTCGCGGCCGAAAGAGGGCGGAGGCCCCGTCGCGCCTTACATTCGCCTATGATTTGGATCAGGTATAGCGCGGCGGAAAAGTTGTTATAATAATAAAAATACTTCGGAAGGAGAAGATAATGAAAATACCTGTAATCGATTACGACACCTGCGAGGGATGCGGGACGTGCGAAGCGATGTGCCCCGAGGTCTTCCAGATGAAAGACGACGGAAAGGCATATGTGGTGAACCCCCAGGGCTGCAGTTCGTGCAACTGCGAGGAGGCCGTTGACTCCTGCCCGGTAACGGCAATAACAATGCAGGAAGAATAATTCCGGGCTCTTGATTGAACCGGGCGGTGCGGACTTTGCTTCTGCACCGCCCTTTTTATTGATACACCCGTCAGAATACCGTCCATTGCTGGGGCAGGAAGAGCCTCTCGTAGGTCATCAGTGCGAAACTGTCAGTCATCCCGGCTATGAAGTCGCAGACCATGCGGTTCTTATTCAGTTTCTTCTCCGCGGGAATGTCGGAGAATACCTCATCAATGTGTGTCAGGTAGTAGGCGTAAAGGTCCCTGAGTATCTTCCTGGCCTTTCCGAATTCCCTGATGATGACGGGGCTCTCGTAGACCCGGCTGTACAGGAAGTCTCTCAGCATGCAGGCGGCCTCCGATACGTCACGCCCCATGCGGATCTCTTCCAGTCCGCTCCTGAGTGAGGTATGGATGAGGTCTTTGACCATGGCGTCGATCCTTTTTGCGTGCGTGGCCCCAAGGATCTTCACGATACCTTCCGGTATTTCCCTTTCCCTTATGACATCGGCCCGCAGCGCGTCATCGAGGTCGTGGTTAACATAGGCTATCAGATCCGAGACGCGCACCACCTGCCCCTCAAGAGTCTCGGCGCGCTCCGATTTCTTCTCCGGGAATATGGTACCCCTTCCCTTTGAATGTTTCACTATGCCGTCCCTCACTTCGTGAGTCAGGTTCAGGCCCTTGCCGTTCCTCTCAAGGAAATCGACCACTCTGAGGCTCTGTTTATAATGGTCGAACCCGCCCGGGTGTATCTCCCTCAGTATCGTTTCACCTGCATGCCCGAAGGGCGTGTGCCCGAGATCGTGTCCCAGGGCTATCGCCTCGGTAAGGTCCTCATTGAGCCTCAAGGCCCTGGCCACTGTTCTGGCTATCTGCGAGACTTCGAGGACGTGGGTCAGGCGGGTCCTGTAATGGTCTCCCCTGGGGGCGAGAAATACCTGGGTCTTATGCTTCAGTCTCCTGAACGCCTTTGAATGGATGATCCTGTCGCGGTCACGCTGAAAGGAGGTCCTGATCTCGCCTTCCCGCTCCCTTACGACTCGCCCCCTGCTCTGCCGGCTGCGGCAGGCCCTGGGATGAAACACGGCGGCCTCGAGTTCTTCGGTCTGTTCCCGGATCTTCATCGCCGTATTCTACCTCAAACGGCGCGTGCGTACAAACGGCGGGACGGCGCCGCCCTGCCGGACGTCTTACGAAAAATCCTGAAGATGAGGTCTCCCGGGCGAAAAGGCTATCCCAAGCGATTTCAGCCACAGTTCTATCTCCTCCCTTGCAAGTCTTGCGTTAAACCTATGCCATTGTTTTCGTTCGTGCGGATATGGTTCGAGGGCCTTCTTGAACTTCCTGAACGCCCCTTTGCCGTCGAGGATGCCCAGGAGGGCACCCCGGAGCTCCCCGTCTTCTAAACCTGCGGCGAATTCCTTCATTGCGGCGTAGCCGTCGGCTGATTGTCTCTCCGGTATTCTCACGTAACGGTCACTACCATAGAGGAATATGTCGAGCGCCAGTTCGACCTCGTCTTCGATCCAGTCTGCCATGTCTATCTCCTCGTCGAATTCGATGCCCTCGTAATCCTCCATGTCCTCGTCGAGATCTTCATAGAGGACGGAGTGAGCCCTGCTGATGATATCTTCCGACAGGATTACGACGTCCCCTGTTCCCGTGTCGAGGAAGTAGTCGAAGGAATCGCGCAAAGTGTCTTCCATGGCCTTCTGGATCTCGTCAAAATCGATTTTCAGTCTTGTCACAGTTTTCTTACAAGCCGGAAGAGCGCCGGATATTCGGACCTTGCCGATGCCGTCTCCTCTGTGAGATAGGACAGGGCCGGTGGGACATGCTTGAGAAAATATTTCTTGCCCTTCTGCCCCGCCAGAAAGCCATAGGCGCCGAGGGCCTGCATATGCCGCTGGAGCCTGCAGGGAAGGAGACTCGCCCTGAAAGCGGCTTCATCAAAAAGGTCGCCGTAACAGTTCTTCATTTTAGTGAGGTAATGTTCAACCAGCCGCCCGCGCATCGTATCATCGAGTCTCACATATGGGTCCCAGAGCAGCGAAGCGAGATCATAGGCCGGCGGCCCTATTCTGGCCCCCTGGTAATCGATGATCCTGGGCCTGTCCCCTTCGGTTACCATGATGTTCTGCGACTGGAAGTCCCTGTGAACAACCGACTTGGGGACTGAGTCCACCTTTTTTGCCAGGCTGTCGAATTCTCCTTCAAGGAGGCGCTCCTCTTCCGGCACGATGCCTTTCGTCCCACGCACGAATCTTTCGATAAAATAGCTGGTTTCCCATCTGAGGTGGTCATAGTCGAACACCCTGAAATTCGGAGGCGGACACTCCCTCGCCTTGTCCGTTACGATGGTATGGAGGACCACGAGGATATCGACCGTCCTTTTGTATATGTCCTCGACCCTTCCCGGGTCCCTGACGCATCTGGTCCACGCATAAAGTGAAAGGTCGCCGAGGTCCTCATAGAGTGCATGGACATGTCCGTCCTCCGCAGAAACGGGATCTGCGCCAGCACCCGGTTCTTCCCCTATGAGGCCTGCCACGGGGATTAAATATTTCGAAAAAAACTCTGTATAGACGATCTGTCTCCGGTAATCCGGGTCACTCCGTGGGCATTCCAGAAGGATTGCCGTCTTCTCGTGATCGCTTAACCGGTAATATTTCCTGTCCGATCCGCCGGTTCCGATAAGGGTGAAGGTGATTTTTTCAGGAGGGCCCGTCAGAAGGCCCGATACGAGAGAGACAGGTAATGGGGGGTGCATTGCAAAGGGTTCTCTGATCGGGACGCGAAAGTCAGGTCCTGCAATGGCGTTTTCGATATTTTCTCCGTCGCGGACCCGCGAGCCGGAGAGGATGATGCAGTTTCGGAGTGAAGCGCGTCCCTCGAAGACGCTTCCCTCTTCAATTACTGTGCGTCCGCAAATGCTGACGCGGTCGCATTCAACAGACGGGTGCACGTATAACATCTCCCCTTCTTCACTCAGCTCGTGAAAGACTGCCGATGCGTAAGCGTCCGGCGTTCCTATATCGCTCCAATACGTCCCTGACACATCGACGGTCCCGACGGCCGAACCGGCGGAAACGGCACTCATCCAGGCAGCTACGACCTCCGACCTTCCTTCCTCCAGAAAGCGGAGGAATTCGGGAGAATATACGGCTACCCCTGTATACGTGACGGGGCGGAGCCCGTCTACGGCGCCCGCTATGCAGGGTCCTACGTGCCGTACTCTGCCTGCCCCGTCGATCCAGACATTGTTAATATAAGGGTAGTCGTGGACGGCTAGCGTGGCGATATTTCCCGATACGACATGTTTCTCCAGAAGCGCCGCCAGGTTTATCCCGGACAAAATGTCCGCATTGTGAACAAGGAAAGTCGATCTCGCAAGAAGTGAGGCGGCATTCCTCAGTGCTCCCCCCGTGCCCATGATCTGTTTTTCGTGAAAAAACAAGATGTTAGCAGAGTAAGGAGACGTGGCGGCATGGTCGCGGACCGCTTCCCACATGTAGTGGGCATTGATGCCTATCTGTCCGACCGGAAGGGCTGAGACTTTTTCGAGGACGATGTCGAGGACTGGCTTTCCAGTTACAGGCAGGAGAGGCTTGGGTATCCTGGAAGAGATCGGTCTGAGCCTTTCGGCAAAGCCTGCAGCGGGAATAAAAACGTTGATATTTTTCATCCGGTCAGTAAAGAAGATATTTTTTCCTGATCTTCCTGTTAAACTCTCTCATTTCCTCCGTCCACCACAGCTCCATATCCTTCAGTCCTGCTCCTTTCTCTATATCCTTTCGCAGCCGGTCGGATCCGGCGAGGATGTCTATCGGGAGGAGGGTATCCTCATATTCGTAGGGCGGTTCCTTCCAGGCAAACTCCCGGGGATACAGATCATATGCCGTTTTCAGGATTGCGACAGCCGTTCTGAACGGTTTGAACCTTTTCCTCTCGGTTATATGAAGCTGGGCACCCCCGCAAAGCCTGCCGGAATATTTCTGGAAAGAGGGAAGAAAATAGAGTGGCCGGAAGCAGACTCCCGGAAGCCTGAAGCCGGCCAGATGCCTGACGAGCGCCGGGGGATGCACGTATGGCGCGCCGAAGATTTCAAATGGCCTTGTCGTCCCGCGACCTTCGCTCATATTCGTCCCCTCCAGCAGGCACATGCCCGGATAAACAAGGGCTGTGTCGACTGTTGGAATGTTCGGAGACGGAAAGACCCAGGGGAGACGGGTGTCCTCGAACCACATGTCTCTCCTCCAGCCTCTCATCCTGATGACGTGGAGGTTTGCCGAGGGATAGAAACGGTCCTTCATGTAGGACGCTATTTCACCTATGGTCATCCCGTGACGGACCGGCAGTGGGTGCAGACCGACGAAGGACCTGTATTCCGGTTGCGATACCGGTCCCTCCGTCAGGTGTCCGGAGACGGGGTTCGGTCTGTCCGAGACCACGACGGGCACATGCATCTCCATGCATGCCTCCATTACAAGGGCCATTGTCCATATGAATGTATAATAACGTGCTCCGACATCCTGCAGATCGATGACCATGGCGTCGATATCCCTGAGCATTCCCCTGTCCGGTTTGCGGGTCTTCCCGTAAAGGCTGTAAACGGGAAGGCCCGTTTCCTCGTCCCTGAAGCCTTCCCATTCTACCATGTTGTCCTGGGTCTGGCCCCTTATGCCGTGCTGCGGGCCGAAGAGCGCGGTCAACCTGAATGCACGGGATTTGCTGCAGACGTCGACCGCATGGACAAAACTGGTCGTGACGGACGCCGGGTGGACCAGAAGCCCAACCCTCGAATCTTTCAGGCGTGACGGCCAGCCACTGGTCATCAAGTCGAGACCGGTCCTGACTTTGTCCAGCTCTCCCGGCAATCCCCGTTTACTCCAACAGGAGGTCCCGGAGTGCAAGGGTGATCTCCTTCAGCCTGAGGTCCCGGTTTTCAGGCGTGACCTCGATCAGCTTGACGTCCTCTCTCTTCTTGATTTCAGTGATGATGCCGATACCCTTCTCGGGTATTGAGGCGATAACCGGCTTATCCGCAGCGAGGAGTTCGATAATGAGTTTCGAGAATTTCCTGGACTGGCACACCAACTTATCGATACCGTCGATAAAGTAAAGACCGGTCTTCTTTTCCGGAGAAAAGACTTCGTTAAGCAGGCTGTCAAAGGATTTCATGTCGATGCGAAACTTCCCTACCGCATACCTGCTCTTCAGGGTCGGACTGGCGAGAATCCTGCTGTCGCCCTGAAGGTTGAAAACAAGAAAGCCGGCCTTTACCCCGTCCTCCACCACCTCAACCGTATAAAAACCGGCGGGATTGAACTCTTTGAAGACCTCGGTAAGTTTCCTGATGATGCTGGTCTTGCCGCCGCCGGACGGTCCTGTCAATAATAGATTCTTTATCACAGCAGAGTCTCTAAAAGCCTGTCGAGTTCTTCAAGGGAATAGTATTCTATTTCTATCCTGCCTCCTTTTTTCCCCTTGTGTATAATCCTGACCTTGGTCCCGAGCCGCTTGATGAGCTTTTCCTGGAGAGAGGTCATCTGGGGATCCCNCGGGCTTCGACAACTTTCTCGCCAGCAGTTCCGCCTCCCTCACACTCAACCCCTGCTTCACGATTTTCCTGGCAGACTGCACCTGGTTGTTCCTGCCCTCTATCGAAAGCAGCGCCCGTGCATGGCCCATGGTAAGGCTGCCGGTGTAAATGAGGTTCTTGACCTCGTCAGGCAGTTTCAGGAGACGCATATAATTTGCGACTGTTGCCCTCTCTTTCCCCACCTTGTCGGACAGTTCATCCTGGGTGAGATTAAAGTCTTTGACCAGGCGCTGGAAGGCCTCGGCTGTCTCAATGGGGTTAAGGTCTTCCCTCTGGATATTTTCGATGAGGGCTATTTCGAGGGAATCTTTCGACGCCACATTCTTTATTAGCGCCGGTATCTTCTTGAGACCGGCAAGGATGGCCGCCCTCCACCTTCGCTCGCCCGCGATAAGATTGAAGGTCCCGTCACCGGTGCGCGAGACTATTATTGGTTGAAGGACGCCTTTCTCCCTTATAGACGCAGAAAGTTCTTTCAGAGAGTGTTCATTAAAGAACTTGCGCGGCTGCTGCGTACCCGGCATGACGCGGTCAATATCCAGGTAGAGGACTTCTTCCCCCTTCTCGGGGATAAGGGCGTTAAGCCCTTTGCCTAAGGCTGTTTTCATTCAAGAGCTCCTTTGCCAGGGAAAGATAACTTTGTGCGCCGCGGGACCGGATGTCATAGAGAAATACGGGTTTGCCATGGCTGGGCGCCTCCCCCAGTGCTACATTCCTCGGTATGATTGTCTCATAAACCTTGTCCCCGAAATGTTTCCTGACCTCGACAACCACCTGATGGGACAGACTGTTTCGCGTATCGAACATGGTCAGGAGGATGCCCTCAATCTGAATATCGGGGTTGAAAGATCCCCTCACAAGTCGCAGGGTCTCTGTCAGCATGCCCAGGCCTTCAAGTGCATAGTACTCGCACTGCACCGGTACTATAACGGAATCGGCGGCCGTCAGTGCATTCAGGGTCAGGACGCCGAGAGAGGGGGGACAGTCGATCAATATGTAGCGGAAGTCATTTCTTAAGGGTTTCAGTGCTCTCGCAAGAAAACCTTCGTGTCCTTCACCGCCGGCCAGCTCGACCTCGGCGCCAAGGAGGTCGATGCTTGAAGGGATTATAAGAAGATTCTCAACCATGGTTTCGAGCAGTGCATCCTGCACCGAACATTCCCCGGAAAGGACCTTGTACAGGCTTGCTCTTAGCGTTTCTCTCGAGATTCCCAGTCCGGAAGTTGAATTGCCCTGTGGGTCTGCGTCGACGAGGAGTATCTTTTCCCCGGAGAGCGCCAGCGAAGCAGCCAGGTTGACCGCAGTGGTTGTCTTGCCTACCCCGCCTTTCTGGTTTACAATCGATATGACCTTGTTCATTATCCCAACACTCCACTATTATAAAGAATATTGGATGAAAGTCGGTAATTTTTTTGTATCCGGCGGTCCATGCTGCACGGTAAGTCAACCGGAACGTCGAAAATCAGCCCCGAAGGTACACCGGTGAGGTCTTGCAATGGCGGCATTATTCCATCCATCTTGTTCTTTTCCACTTATTATAGGCGAATGTTGCAGCGGGACAGAGGCCCCTCCCTCATTCCTGCCTGCCGGCAGGCAGGTCGGCAAAAGAAACCGCTCGGGGCATCTGTCCCACCTTGTTCCGTCGTGCTATGCCTGAAGTTTATTGATAATGTGGGATGGAGAGAGGTTGCCCCTTCTTCGGGGCCTCAGGCCGGATATGTTCCACGTGGAACATTCCCTGTCATTAACGCGGCTTATTCGTGAACGTGCGCCGGCGGACAGCGGCCCTCCTCATTTCCGTTCGGGCCCCTTTTCTTTGCAGGATTGCGAAGGGATTTGTAGTAATGCATGGTGAGGGGGGGAAGGAAGTGTGGAAAAACGGTGGGTTAGATATGG
>JARRRD010000034.1:15728-18125 GCA_037381085.1 Candidatus Sulfobium sp. | reverse complement strand
CTTTACCGCTTCCACCTTTACGGCAGCGGTAACCGGGATCCCGTTTTCCGAAGGCAGGGTGAGAGCGTTTACCCTGCCGTGAGGAAAGTGGCACGAAGTGAATACCGCTCCCGACGGGATTTCATCCGATATCTTTGCCTTGAGATAGACCGTGCCGCGTTTCGATGTGACCTTTACGTGTCCGCTGTCGGCAATGCCGAACTTTTTTGCGTCCTCTTCGCACATCTCGATGAATGCCTCTGAAAGGACCAGGTCCAGGGCCTTCGACCTTGTTGACATGGTCCCAGAGTGCTGGAGCACGTCTCTTGTAACGAGCGAAAGCGGATAGTCGGCATCCGGTTCTTCTCCAGGTGAATGCGATACCGCATGGAACACCCTCTTGTCCTCCGGCTGCCCCTCTTCTTTTTCGAGCGCGGCGACCTCTTCCCATAAGTCTGCGATGTTCCTTACGGAGATGTCGGAGCCCATTATGAGGGAAAGGTTCCTGAGTATCTGCCAGTCCGGCATCGACTGGCCCGTGGCCTCGACCACCTTCCGCAGCTTTTGCGCGATGCCCTCGGCGTTTACGAAGGTCCCCTCTTTCTCCGCCCAGCTCGATGCAGGAAGCAGGACATGGGCGTATTTGGCGGTCTCGGTCATGGCAATATCCTGAACGATCAGCAGTTCCAGGGCCTTGAGCGTGTGTATGATCTTCGAATTATAAGGAAAGGCCGAGACAGGGTCTTCACCCATGATATAAAGCGCATGGAGCGAGCCCGGCTCGTAGAGCATGTTGAAGAGGTCCTTTCCCCCCTCCGGCCTGATTCCCATCCGGTAAACACCGGAGGTGTTTGCATAGTCGGCTGGTATCTGGAGGCTGTCCGCATTTTCTCCCAGCAGGATAATGAGGTTTGCCGCCGCCAGCACGGTGTCGGAGCCCTTCGTGTTCTCCGTATGGTTGATAGTGAGCGATATCATCCTGCTCTTTGCCTTTGCCAGGGCCTCTGCGGCCGCGACGAGACCGTCCGCCGGGATCCCGGTCATCTCGGCAACTTTCTCCGGTGAGTAGGCCGTCAGGCCCTTTTCGAATTCGGCAAACCCTTCCGTCTTCGATGCCGCCTCCCTGTCGTAAAGGCCCTTGTCGATGATGACCTTCATCAGGCCGTTCAGGAATGCGACCGAGGTGCCCCGTTTCATTTTGAGATGGGTTGTGCTGTGTCTGGTCAGCTTCGTCTCTTTTGAGTCCGTCACGATCAACTGCGAACCTTCCCTCTTTGCCTGGAGGATATTGAGGCCGAAGACAGGATGGGTCACGCTTATGTCGGACTCGACGATCAGTATCACTTCCTTCCCGAGGGGGGCCTTCATATCGATCGTATGGGTTTTCAGGCCCAAGGTACTGTCGAGGGCCGCCTGTACCTTTGCATATCCGAGGGCAGCCGAGGAATCGAGGTTCTTCGACCCTATGACCGTAGTCATGAATTTTTTCAGCATCAAGTTGTCTTCGTTTGTGCACCTGTGGGAGCCTACGGCGCCCACTGATGAATTGCCGTGGGAATTCATTATGAACTTCAGTCTGTCGCCGATGTAGGAAAGCGCCTCATCCCAGGTGGCCGGAACAAGAACGCCGTCCTTCCTGATCATCGGCGTCTTCAGCCGGTTTTCGCTGTAAATGTAGTCGAAGCCGAAACGGCCCCTTCCACAGAGGTTCCCTTCCGAGCGGCCGTTGTCTTCCTTGCCTCGGGAACGCAGTATCCTGCCCTCTCTGAGACCCAGGGTTAGGGTGCACCCGCAGCCGCAGAAGGAACAGACCGTGTCCTTCTCCTCCAGGAACCACGCGCGGGCCTGGAACTTGAAAGGCTTGCTCAGGAGGGCCCCTGTGGGACAGATGTCTATGCACTGTCCGCAGTAGTCGCACTCGAGGATCTCGCCGAAGGCCGGCTGGACTACGGTCGGGAAGCCCCTCCCTATGAGACCGAGCGCCCCTCTGCTCTGGTGCTCGGCGCAGATGCGCACGCATTTTCCGCAGAGGATGCATCTGTTGGCGGTCAGCTCCACAAGCGGGCCCCTTACGTCCGGCGGCGCCGCCTTCCTGTGCCTGATGAAGCGCCCCTCGGGCTTTCCATATTCATAGGCGATGTCCTGGAGGTCGCATTCGCCCGCCTTGTCGCAGATGGGGCAGTCGAGAGGGTGGTGGATAAGGAGCAGCTCGAGCACCGTCTGGCGCGCCTTCCTCAGTTTCGGCGTTTCCGTTTTGACGACCATGCCGGGCGCCGCGGGGGTGGAACAGGAGGCGAAGAGCCTCGGCTGTCCCTCAACCTCGACGACGCAGAGCCTGCAGCCGCCGTAAGGTCTCAGCCTCTTGTCGTAGCACATGTTCGGGATATGGATCCCGTTCTGCTGGGCCGCCTTGAGTAT
>JARRRD010000034.1:0-15706 GCA_037381085.1 Candidatus Sulfobium sp. | reverse complement strand
TCATAGCCGGCGGGCATGATCTTTATCGATTTGAATTTGCATGCCTCATAGCATGTCCTGCAGTGCACACAAACTTCCTGGATGATCCTGTGGGGTTTTTTCTTATCTCCTATTATCGCCTTTGACGGGCATGCCCTCAGACAGGCGCCGCATCCCTTACAGAGTTCCTCGTCTATCACGAATGTCGTAAGGTTCCTGCAGACGCCGGCCTTGCACCATTTGTCGTGTATGTGCGATTCGTATTCGTCCCTGAAGTATTTTATCGTCGTCAGTACCGGGTTCGGTGCGGTCTGGCCGAGACCGCAGAGGGAGGTGCTGAGGATGTCCTTTGCGAGGTCCTGGAGGGTCTCGATGTCGCCTCCCTTGCCGTTTCCCTCGTCCCGCCCGAACCGACGATTGCGCCGGTGGCGACGATATCCTCATAGGTGACCGGCGTATCCAGGAGATGTTCGGGGATGCACCCCCCCGAAGGCCCTCCGAGCTGCACCGCCTTGAACTTTCTGCCTTTTCTGATGCCGCCGCCGATGTCGTAGATGATCCTCCTGAGAGGAATGCCCATCGGCACCTCGACGAGGCCGACGTTGTTGACCGCTCCTGTAAGGGCGAACACCTTGGTGCCGGCGCTCTTTTCGGTCCCCAGGCTACGGTACCATTCCGACCCGTTAAGGAGGATAGGCGATATCTGGGCCAGGGTCTCGACGTTATTCAATACCGAAGGCTTGTCCCACAACCCCTTTACGGCCGGGAAGGGAGGCCTTGGCCTCGGCATGCCCCGTTTTCCCTCTATCGAACGCATGAGAGCCGTCTCTTCACCGCATACGAATGCGCCGGCGCCGAGGTAAATGCCTAATTCGAAGTCGAAGCCGGTATCGAGGATGTTCTTTCCCAAAAGCCCCATCTCGGTCGCCTGGTCTATTGCCAGCTGCAGACGTTTCACTGCCAGGGGATATTCGGCCCTCACGTAGATATAGCCGTAGTGGGCGCCTATCGCCTTTGCGCCGATGATCATCCCCTCGATCACCGAGTGAGGGTCGGCCTCCATCACGGACCTGTCCATGAACGCGCCGGGGTCTCCCTCGTCTCCGTTGCAGAGCATGTATTTGACGTCGGATTTAACCTTCGAGGCGAACTCCCATTTCAGGCCTGTGGGGAACCCCGCTCCGCCCCTTCCGCGCAGCCCCGAGTCCTTGACCACCTTTATGATCTCTTCCGGAGTCATAGCGGTCAACGCCCTGGCTGCCGCCTGGTAACCGTCTCTGGAGATGTATTCCTCTATTTTCTCCGGGTCTATCAGTCCCTTGTTTCTCAGGACCCTCAGCACCTGGTGCTTGAAGAAAGGGATATCTTTCATGAGAGGGATAGCAGTCTTCTTCTCGGGCTCCCTGAACATCAGCTTCTCATAGGGTCTCCCCTTGAGGAAATGCTCCTCTACGAGTTTCGGTATCTCCTCAACGGTCAACTTCTGATAGAAGATCTCGCCGGGATAAACGGACAGCACGGGCCCTTCGGCGCAGTAACCGTTGCAGCCGGTGAGGACGATCCTGATCTCTTCGGCAAGCCCCTTCTTTTTCAGCTCTTCCTGGAGGGCGTCCTTTACCTTCATCGTCCCGCTCGCGACGCAGCCAGTTCCCGCGCATAACATCAGATTCGCACGAAACTTTTCCATCTATATCCTCCTCACGCTCGTTCTCATTTGCTCAGTATGTCGTCTCGCTGCCGACGACCAGGGCGTATTTCTCGACGGGGTGGCCGCCGAGCACGTGCTCCCTGAATATCTCCCTTATCTTCTCGTCGTTCAGGTCACAATACCTGACGGGAGGCTGGTTCATAAGCTCCACCGTCGCCAGCGGTTCCTTTGCGCAGAGGCCGGCGCAGCCGGAAGTAGTGACAATTATGTCAGTAGTATCGACCTTTGCCACCTCGTCCATCAAAGCTGTCATAACCGCTCTGGCTCCCGCCGCTATCCCGCAGGTGCCCATATGTACAGTCACCTTCGCCCTGTATCCTCCTTCTCTCAGTGTGAATTCGGCCTTGTGCTGCTCTTTGATCTTCTGGAGATCCTCTATCTTTAATCTCGGCATCTTATACCTCCTCCTGTGCCATCTCTTCCGTTTCTTCCGGAGCCGCAGCCTGCATGATGGAAGGATCGTACTGGCTGATAATTTCGAGTGCCTTCTTCGGCGTCATGGCCCCATGTGTGTCCTGGTCGACCACCATGACGGGAGCAAGGCCGCAGGCCCCGAGGCACCTCACGCCTTCGATGGAGAATTTCCTGTTTTCGGTGGTTTCGCCGACAGTGATCTTGAGCGCGTCACTTATTTTGCTCAGCACCCTTTCGATCCCCTTCACATAGCAGGCGGTGCCCAGGCAGACCCTTATATTGTGGTCGCCCCTCGGCTTCATCGTGAAGAAGGAGTAGAACGATACGACGCTGTGGACTTCAGCCGGGGGCAGGTTAAGACCCCTGGCTATCTTTTTCTGCACAATGGGGGGAAGATAGCCGACGATTTCCTGTGCCCTCTGGAGAACGGGAATCAGGGACCCCGGTCTTTGTCTGAACTCTCCGATTACCCTCTGGAGTTCCGCCTCCATCGCCGGAGGAAGTTCTTCGGCGACTTTTTCCCCCTCTCCCTCCCCGGCCTTCTTCCCTTTGGTCCATTCCACGGCCCTCCGGGTCACATCCAGGAGCACGGCGGGGGTGAAGGGCTTCGGCACATAGTCTATGATCCCCAGTTCGAGTGCTTCCTTGATCGTATCCTGGGAGGGATAGCCTGTGATGATCACGATTCCCGTCTCCGGCTTTGTCTTCTTTATCCATCGGATCAGGTTGATCCCGTCCACCTCTGGCATCTTCAGGTCGGTGAAGACGAGATCGTAATTGTCCTGTCCCATCTTCATGATCGCCTCTCTGCCGCCGAGGGCGCCTTCCACGGCATACCCTTCGCCTTTCAGGACCCTGTCGGCGCTCCGGATGACGATAAGCTCATCATCGACAATCAGTATTTTCGGGTCTCCTGCCATAATTTCCTCCTGGGATTATTGAGTAGTGGTTAACGGTTTTATGCGTGCCAGCCACAGGAGCCAGCCTTCGCTCAGATTGTCCCGTACCAGGGCGCTCATCGCGGCATTCGCCTGGTGATTCAGCTGTGTCACCACGCCCGACATGGGTGAAATGAGGTCGTCGGTCTGGCCGCCCCCGGAAAGCACCTTCGCAAAACATTCGCCGGCGGCCAAAGCCTTTAAGTCCCCGGGAAGATCGATATACATGAGCTGGCCGCTCAGCAGCCAGTAACGTATATCGCAGCCGATCTCCCATAGACCGTCTTTCACGGGGCGTGCCCACGTTCCTTCCTTATAGAAGATAACGGGGTTTGCCGTGTCCCTGAGCGATACGATCTCGTTCCTGAATTCGTCGATGAATGCCTTCCTCAATATCCATCCCCTGTTGTCGAAGACCTTGTTGGCCACGTTCAGCATGAAGTCGGGTGTGAAGGGCTTCTCGATGAATTCGAACGCCCCCAGTCTGACGGATTCCTTGGCGTCCTCAAGCGTGGGATAGCCCGTTATTATGACTACGTCGAGCCCCGGCTGGATGGACTTGGATTCCCTGAGGACGGTTATTCCGTTGACGTCGGGCAGCCGGACGTCCGTAATCAGAAGATCGAACTCCTCATTCGAGATCTTCTTTATCGCGTCCTCGCCCTTGTCCGCCGTCAATATGTTGAATCCTTCCGCTCCGAGGATCCTCTTGCAACTGAGCGTTACAACCGGGTCGTCGTCAAGGACCAGAATCTTTCCCTTGTTTTCCATGATCGCCTCCTTCAGTTCTTAAACCTTGAACGATTATCAGAGGAAGCAAAGAAGATGCCATGAAAGAAAAGCCTGAAAAATCAACTGGTTGAGGAATTAATTTCGGAAGGTATGCTATGCAGACACCTTAGAAGTATAGGAAAACAATACAGGCGAGTGCGATGTTCAGAGGTAATGGCGGCCAGGGAAGGGACCTGATGGGTGTATTTTCTTTTTATACATGTATATTTGGCAATTGAAAACACGGGCAAAGGCAATAGGTCGACAATCTCCTTACGCAGAAGCTCTCGGGAAAGATCCAGTCACGGTCATTCCCGACTTCGCAGGAATGACGACCCGAAACACCCGAACATATGTGGAGGAGACTTTGACAGGCTATACCAGTGCAGTGTTTCTTAAATCTCTTTCCTTATGATTGTCATTCCAGCTTGTCTGGAATCTTTCAGAAGGATTGCGGACAAGCCGCAATGACGGCCATTTATGCCCTTTTGCGGGGACTTTGGTTGTTCCTGTATTTATGTAAAGAAGCGTTGGAAACACTACACTAGAATCGGAGGGTCGCCTTCATTCTTTTAGGGTTAAGAACCAGGTCCAGTGCATCGACGGTGGAACGCACCAGGATGTCGGCAGCAACCATGGCATCTACAGCGCATCCCTCTTCAAGCAGGAGGGCTATCCCCACCCTGGCGGCCTTCAGCATCCGCCTGTCGTTGTTTCCGTTGCCGAGAGCTATGACCCCCTCCGGCCCCAATTCCTTGATGTACGATTCCTTCCGGATGTCGTGGGCCTCACCCTCAAGAATATGCAGCCTGCAGTTGACACCCTCAAGCTCCGTCCTTGCCCTGCCGAAGGTGTCCGCGGTCAGGATGTGTATAGTGAGGGATTCCGCTATCCTGTTCAGGCGTTCCGCAACCCCCGGGAGGAGCTTTCCGTCGACGGACAATGTTCCGGTGAAGTCGGATACGAGGTGTTTCAGTCTTACGGACCCGAATCCCGGTATTTCTATCTCGTGCATAACCGGCCTCCTTGATCATTTGTCTTTTCCATTCCAAAAGTCCTGCCAGCATAATTTACCAGTGACTACCGACTCCCTGCAAAGTTTTTCCTCATAATTCCCGGTATTTGTCGTCATGTTGTCCGGAACAACAAAAAAAGTGCCAGCGCAATCAGCAACGTCAGAAGAGTATAGGCTGCATAAGCGTTAAACCGGCCGTGATGCAATGACGCAAGCCCTTGCGCGCAGCGCATCACCGCCGCCCTGACGGGAAGGAATACCAGCCTCTCAACGAGGTGGATGCGCTCTTTTTCGCGCAGGATTGCGGTGCGGAAATGCTCCAACACCGTCTCGCGCGTGTCCTCCACCGTCGTCGGCCGGAACACCGCATCGAAAATCACTCTCACCGGGTTGGAAAAACCCGTCGCCGTGTAGGTCATTTCCGGCAATAATCGCCGCACACCGCCGTCCCATCGCGTTTGCCGCGACATTTTGCGACTGCGCGTAAGCCACAGGCGGATGACGACATATGTCAGCAGCAGCAGGATAAGCAAAATTGCGAGCATGTAAAAAGTGGACATGGCAAAGACTACGGGATTTTCCGCGCCGCCCCGGTGGAGCACGACAAGGCCGCGGCCCGGCAGAATGCTTTGACCGACCTGCGCGCCCAGACTGTGGAAGTCCTCCGCGAACGCCGGCGGCAACGTCTTGTGCGCCGGGCTTGAGGAGAAAAAGGGAGGCACCAGGGCATCGGCGGCGGAGGCGGAGGCCAGAGGCCTTGTCGCCGGGCTCAGCGCTGGAATCACGTATGTCGGCAGAACTCCAAACAGGAGACATAACGCGGCAAGAATGAACATCGGGGCCAGCGCAGAGGATTTGGCTTCGCGCAACTTCTTTTTCTCATCGAGACGCCGCAGACCGAGGAAACTCATCGCTAAAACCTTCACAAAACAGGTGACGGCCAGCGCCGCCGTGAGTGCAAGCCCGGCGCCGCTCAGTGCAAAAACCAGTTTCACCGCAGGCGAAGATAATTCCGCCGCCCGCAGCATTGTCTGCAGAGTGAGCCATTCGCTGGCGAAGCCATTGAACGGAGGCAGGGCGGCAATGGAGAGTGCGCCGGCAAGAAAGGCCACCGCGGTCAGCGGCATCGATTTTATCAGTCCGCCCAGCTTGTCCATGTCGCGTGTGCCGGTATGACTTTCCACCGAACCGGCTCCCAAAAAAAGGAGGGTCTTGTAAAGCGAATGGTTGGCCAGATGATACAGCGCCGCGACAAAGGCTATTACTGCCGGCACCGGATGGTCCGTCGCGACAAAGACCATCCCCGCCCCGAACCCGGCCGCGATTATGCCTGCGTTTTCAATCGAACTGTGCGCAAGCACGATCTTAAGGTCGTTATCCGTTGTGGCATAAAGAATTCCGACCAGTGCTGTCAGCGTTCCGATGACGAGAGCCACAAGGCCGGGCCCCGCATGCGTCGCCGGCATCAGGCTGGCGTTGACCCGCAGAATTCCGTAAAGGCCGAGGTTCAGAGTCGCTCCGGCCAGAACCGGAACAAACGCCCGCGGCGCGGCAACATAGGCGCGCGGGAGCCAGAAATTCACCGGAACAAGCCCCGCCTTCACGCCGAAACCGAAGAAAGAAAGGAGGAAAACCGCCCACCTCAACCCCTTGCCGATCCTCGGCGCAGCAAGATGAATCGCGCTAAAATCCATCGTCCCGGCGCTTACCGCCAATAGCAGAAAGGCCAGCGCGGCCGCGAGCGTGCCCGCTTCACCCATCGCCAGCAAGAGATAACCCGAGCGGGCATTGCCGTTTGCCCTTTCGCGAGAGCACACGATAAGCAGGTAGCAAAGAATGGACATGACTTCCCAGGCAAGCAGAAACAGAAGGACATCGCCCGCGATGAAAATCAGGCCGATAAAGGCATACAATGCCAGCATTTGCACCGTGAATGCGCGTCTGTTTGAATTGGGAGCGTTGAAGGAACCGTCTCGTTTCGGTTGGCGGTTCAACTCTCCGCCGGCAAAAATAGACGCCGGGAAAAGCACCAGTCCGGTGACCAACAGAAAAACCGCCGAGAGCCGATCGAGACTCAGGGTCAGCGTTGCCAATCCGGGCACCGGCCACAGAGGTTGACTGAAAGTTGCACCGGTAAGGAGCGAATTTACTCCTGAGGCAATCAGGGCCATGGCCGCTAAACAGCCAAGCCACCCAAGCACATCCCCCTGTCGCCGCTCGGGCGCCGCCAGCGCCGCCAGAATTCCGATGCCGCAGAGCGCGAAAAAAACGACGATAAGAGTCGGCGTCCACAGTATCATCTCACAGCCTTCGTTTCCTGTAACATTGAAAGAGTATCAGCCTGCGATTTTCGGCCCGCCGCCAGAAGCAGGCCGTGCAAAATGGCCAGGGGCGGAGGCGGGTCCCCCGGCACTTCCACGTCCACGGGCAGGACATCCGCCACACCTCTGGCGCTGACCGGACTTTCGGAGAAGACGCCGCCGGACAGGGCGCATACGCCGGCGGCCATGACTCTTTTAGGGGCCGGCATGGCATCGTAGATTTTCTCCAGCGTGAAACACATGTGGTCTGTCACCGGGCCTACCGCAAGCAATATATCGGCGTGGCGCGGCGTTGGCGTGATGAAAAATCCCAGCCTGTGCATGTTGTAATACGGATTGTTGAGCTGTCTGATTTCGTTGAGGCATGCGCCGCAATCTCCGGCGTCCACGACGAGAACGTGAATGGATTTCTTGAATGCCGGGATAAATTCATTCTGGTCATTGCGGATTGTTGCCCACTCGTAAGACTGCCCCCAGTTCGCCGGGCGTTCAACGGCCCAGATACAGTGGTAACAATGAATACAGCGGCGGACATCCGCTGTCACCTTGCGGCCTTCCAGTCTGAAAACTTGCGCAGGACAACAATCTATCAGCGCCCTGGCCGAGGTGGCGTCGAGGTCGCCGCCCGCAGGAAGGCCGGGCGTTACACCGGCGGCGCCTTCTGCGCTCTTCGGATACAAGGTGGTCTTTATCCCCGCACGCATGCCCTTGATGACCCACTGGCTCATCGGTCGTTCTCCGCCACGGACAGGTCAAAAGTGGAAAGCATGATCGGAAAGTCCTGGAAGGCGAATTTCTCCACGGCCAGGTGGAAACCGTGCCAGTTGGCAAAGGATGGCGGAACAATGTGGTAACGTGCGACACGTCCATGCTCATCCAGGCGCACCCAGTGGAATGCGCCGCCGCGGGGAGCCTCGACCCAGCCCAAAGCCGCACCGGGCCGAAATTGGAGCGGCTCCCGGACGCCGCCGTCCTGCAGCGAGGCGACAGCCTGTTCCATTATACGCACCGATTGCCGGGCTTCGGCAAACAGAATGCGCAGCCGCGCGTAGCCGTCGCCTTCCCGCTCGGACGGTACATCGAACTGAAATCCCTCATAACCCGCATACGGCCGCGTTCGGCGCAGGTCGCGGACGACCCCCGACGCGCGCGCAATAGGGCCAAGAAGGCCGTAAGCCGCCGCCGTCCCGCGAGGTACGGAACCGACCTCTTCGAGACGGTCGAGAAAGCTGCTCGAAACGCGCAGTCTGTTTTCGAGTTCGTTCAATTGCGCCAGAACTTTTCTTGATTTATCCATCGCCCTTCGGCAGGCGTGACCGGTAAGATCGCGGAGCAGCCCGCCGGGCGTCAGCATACCAAACAAATAGCGATGGCCGGTAAGTTCGCAGGAGATGCGCAGCAGATCCTCCTCAAAAATGGCGGCCTGACTGGCGGCCACTGCCAGTGCGGTGGATTCACAGATTTCCTGGACAGCCCCGGCGTGCTGGCGAAGGCGTTCCAGTTCAGCCAGGAAGACGCGCAAGATCCTTGCGCGCGGTGGAATGTCGGCTCCGCAGACCCGTTCGGCCGCCTGGCAAAAGGCAAGCCCGTGGGAAAATGCGGTTGTTGCCGCAAACCGTTCCGCCAGCAGCAGGACGTCATCCGCCCTTTTGCCCTCCGCCAGTTTTTCTATTGCGCGCCATTTGTAAAACAGGCGGGGCGTAAAGCGGATAACATCTTCGCCCACTGTTTCGAGCAGAAAATGAACAGACTCGGTCACGCCGGAGAATTTCGGTCCGACGGGCATCACGAACGCACCCGGCTCCTGAACTATGCGGCGCGGCCTCCAGTCGGTTTTCGGTTTGCGATAGAGCATCGCCGAGTGCAGGTCGAAGTGGCGGCGCATCGGCTCGACGTCTTCCTGCCAGGCGTCATCGTGCAGGATGAAGTCTCCCAGACGAGGATGGCCCTCGAAGATAAGTCCGAACAGGTCCTCGGCCTCCCGCTCATGCCAGTCCGCAGCGTGAACGAATTCAACGATGCTCGGAAAAGTCTTTTCAGCGGGCGGCGCGACCGAAAGGGCATGGACCCAGCCGTCGTCACTGTAAAAAATATGTAGCAGCTGCCATTCGTCCTCTCCCTCCTCGACAACCATGCCGGCGTAGCTGAAATTACATTTGAGGAACAGCCATCGGCAAAGTTCAGGAAGAACGGGGCGGTCACAGGCGATCTCGCAGATAGAATCCGCCGGGTCAAGAAGGCTCTTCGTCTTATCCGGCCATCTCTGCTCAATTTGTCCTTTCAATTCAAAAATTTCCACGGCTACCTTTTCTCATTTCATGGTTAAAACGGCAGCGGCCTGCGACAGCAGGCCCTGCAGCGGCGGGGGAATGTAGAGGCCCAGCACCAGCACCGGCACGGCAGTGAGAATCAGCGCCAGACTGCAACTGAAGGGCAGATGGAATCTGTTCCCCGGTGTGAAATGTCCCGAATATCCCGAATGATCATCCGGCACCGCTGCATCGGAATCGTTTTCCCGTACACCAAAAGCCATCCGGTTGACCTGCATCATGATCCCGAAGAACGCGATCACAATGAAGACAGCCAGCAGCCCGGTGGCTATATAATGTTTCTGGGCAAGACCGGCCTTGAGAATGGAAAACTCGCTCAAAAAAACCGCCAGCGGCGGCGCTCCGGTGATGCCCAGCGCGCCGAAAACGAGCGCAGCGCCGGCTGCCGGAGATCGGCGAATCAGACCGCGCACTGCGGAAATTTCTCTCGTTCCCGCCGAAAGCAATACGGCTCCGGCGGCAAAAAAGCAAAAGGATTTCGTCACGCAATGGCTGACAATCTGCCAAACGGCGCCATAATTTGCGGCGGACGCGCCCAGTCCGACGGCGGTCAAAATAATGCCCATATGTTCGATGGTCGAGAAAGCGAACATCCGCTTGTAATCGCTTACCTGCATGAGCAAAAATGCGGCGGCGCCGACCGATATCAGGCCAAGCACGATTGCCCAGGTTCCTGCATGAGAATTGGGTGAGGCCTGCATCACGGGGAACAGGCGCAGGATCACATAAAGGATTACCGAGGTTTCGATGCCGGAAAGAAGCGCGCACACGGGCGAGGGCGCCTGACTGTGCGCGTCCGGCAGCCAGGTGTGCATCGGCACGAGACCCACCTTGGTGCCGAGGCCGATCAGGATCAACAGAAATGCCATTTGCAAGAGTACCGGGGGCATCGAATGAGCGGCGTTGACCAGCCCGCTCCAGGTGTAGGCTTCCTTGCTGCCTGACGCCTGCATTGCGGCAAACAGAAGGAGAAAGCCCAACAGCGCAAAACCGGCGCCCATCAGCGACAAAACCACATATTTCCAGGCGGCCTCCAGCGCCTCGCGTGTGTTCTCGAATGAGACGAGCAGCGCTGAAGCGAGCGTGGTCAATTCGACGACAATCCACACCAGTGTCGGTTCAGAGAAAACGGGAATGGCCAGCATCGAAAAAATGAACAGGTTGTAATTGGCATAGTAAAGACGGAGTTTCTTGGGTTTGTAATTGCCATGTGCCATATAACCAACGGAGAAAATGGCCGCTGCCGCCCCGATGAATGCAATGAGCAGCAATATGAGCGCACTCAAACCGTCCACGGAAATCCACTTGAGGACCCCGGCTTTCAGACCGGACACGACGGTCTTGTCCAGGGAAACCATCCAGGCAATGCGCGCTGTCAGGACCAAAACTGCCGATGAGGACGTAACCGTTACGCCTGAAGCCCAAACTTTCTTGAATGGAAGACAAACGAGGGCGGCGGCGACCAACGGCAGCAGCAAAATGGCAATGACACTCATTTCGTCTCCTCTCTTTGGGCCGATCGGACAGGGGCTTCCTTCAAGGCCGCGAGTTCCCCGACTGCCGTAGTGCCGATCTGTTTCTGGACGGTACGGGTCAAGACGCCCATAATAAAGACGATGATCAGTCCGTCGGTGGCGATTGCCAGTTCAATAAGCAGAGGCAAATTACGGGAGACCGCGATTCCGCACAGGAACGCGCCGTTTTCCATGGCCAGCAGGCCGATTAGCAGCGGAATTGCTTCGCGCCTGACGGTAAGCGTGAAAGCGCCCAGGAGCAGTCCGGCTATGCCAATCGGCACGTTCGGGCCGCGAAATTCCGGCGCCACGGCCTTCAAAAGCGGCAGCCCCAAAAAATAGGCCAGGATAGCCAGCGCCAGGGCTATAAGCAAAGCGGTCGGAATGTTCAGCGCCTGGTCAACCTCCCGGCGGGTGTAGATTTCAGCCGGTGACGTCCTGCGCAATAGCCAGGGGACTACGACCGGCTTGCTGATGACGTTTACCAGCGCGACGCCGTAAAGATCTACCGACTGATATCGCAAACCCAGGAGCGCGGCGGAGGCCGCAAGCAGCAGGGACTGCACAATGAACAAATTCAGGCAGCCCCGCGCCTGACGCATCGCAACAATACCGAAAGCCGTCAACAGAAATAATCCTGTAACAAGCGCGTTCAAATTACTCAGCAGTTGATTTGTTGTGTCGCTCATTTTCCTTTCATGTCAAGAAAACCTGCGCAATCATTGCCGCCACAGATGTAATAAAGGCGGCTCCCAGGAATTCTGAAATGCGAAAGAGCCGGAGTTTGGAGAACGACGATTCGATAACGACCAGCACGAGCAAAAAACAGAAAATCTTGAAAAGCAGGTAAGGTATGGCCAGCAAGACCGCGCCGACGGTCTGGCCGGATGCCATGCCCCACGGAGTCACCAGTACGTTCAGAAAGATGCACATGAGCACGAACATCTTCATGTATCCGCCCCACTTCATCAGCGCAAAGCCGCGTCCCGAGTATTCGAGCGACTTGGATTCGTCGATCATCGCCAATTCAAAATGGCCTGCCGGATTGTCCACCGGGATCCGGCCGCCTTCGGCAAGGATCAGCATGAGAAACGCAAGTACCAGCAGCACATGCGACGGGAGAAAAAAATTCGAAAGCGGCGAGACCCATTTTTCCTGAACAATGTAGGGAATTGTCGAGCCGGCGACAAAAGAGACGGTAAAAAACACGATCATGAAGACCGGTTCGGCCAGAAAGCCTACCATTCGCGTGCGGCTTGCCCCGACGGGTCCATAAGGATTTGCCGTGTCGATCGCGGCAAGCGTGGCGAAAAAACCGCCCAGGGCGAGCACAAACCCCCCGGCTATCATATCTCCCATGAATGCGAAAAAGAGCGGATAATTCGTCAGTACGGGGATCAGTAGTGTGACAAAAACAGGCGTTACAAAAACAATGTAGGGCGTAAACCGGAAAATCCACGAGCTATCTTCCGATATGATCTCGTCCTTGTGAAAGAGCTTCCATAAATCGCGATACGGCTGAAAAATACTCGGCCCGCGTTTGGACTGCACCATCTCCTTGAGCCGCGCCAGTAAACCCGATGCCAGCGGAGCGAAGACCATGACTACCAGCACCTGAATCAGATTAAATATGATTTTTCTTGTCACGGCACCCCCTTTGGCGGGAATCGACGGCGACTGCAAGGGCGGCATTGTAAGACACGTCGACGGGCCGTGCGGCAATAGCGGAAAGACCTGACTCGGTGATTGCTGATGACGGTGTTTTAACCATGAACCGCCTCCTTTCCAGGCATAAAAAAACCTGCTCTCACGTATTTTGAGAGTAGGAGTCATCAGCCCCGGAAACAGGCGGTTAAGGCGAACTCCATCGCCTATTTACTTTAACGAAATTATAACAAGACAGGTGTTTTTGTCAACAGGCAAAACAGTTCCATAGGTGGCCTCTGAAATATCAGAGCCATCAGGGATTCTCCGTGCCCACATCCCTGTGGGTATACTTGATGATGTCCACATCGGAAAGGACAACGACGCCTTCTATCACCATTTCGTCGAGAATGGGCATTACCTTCCTGACGTTTTCTTCGGTGTCCATCACCGTAATCAGTATCGGCATTTCTCCCGTTGACGTCAGTGTCTTTTTCCTGTGGTAGCGGCGGTGAGGACCGTAGCCGGCAATCGCCTTATATACAGTCGCCCCTGCAATGTCGGTCATGATGAGCCTCTTGACGATCGCCTCGTAAAGGGGTTCTCCTTCCCACTTGTCGTCTTCGCTTATGATGATGCGGAGCATCTTGGCCTTCCCTTGCAGTTTCATATGTTCTTCCTTTTGCCGCTCCTGCGCCTGGGCGCTTCCGCAGCATTTGACAACATTAGTATCCGACACCTCCACAAGGCCCTTTTCAACTACATGATAGACATCGGGAAGGACCTTGTCGATCATTTCCACTGAATCCACCACCTCTATCTTGACAGGCAGGTTTGTCGACAGTTCGAGCATCTTCGCCGTGTGGAGCACTCCGTCGCTTCCGTATCCGGCTATCCCCCTGAATACGCTCACCCCGATGATCTTGTTTTTGAAAAAGATATCGAGCAGCACTTCATATACCGGTTTGCCGTGGAATTTTTCCGTCTCGTCCACGTAGACGACGAGCCTCTTGGCAGGTCCCTTGGTTACCATTAAGCCTCCTATAGGATCTTGGCGATTACTTCGCCTGTCTTCAGGGCGACGAACCCCAGAAAGACGCTCATAACAACGTTGAGTCCAGCCAGCCAAAGCTCGCTGTCCTTGAGCAGCTTGCCAGTCTCGTATTCAAAGGTCGAGAAAGTGGTATAGGCTCCCAGGAACCCGACGAAGAGAAAAAGCCTTATCTGAGGGCTGACCACGAATTTTTCCGTGAGCAGTGTCATCAACAAACCGATAAAAAAACAGCCGCTTACGTTGGCGGCAAACGTGCCCATCGGAAAACTCCTGCCCCACCTCAACCCGACCCAGGTCGCGATCACGTATCGCGAGATCGCCCCTATGAAACCTCCTGCTCCTATTACCAGATAATTTAGCATCAATCACCCTGTTTCTCAAATCTGCACGGCACAAAAAACTCCTGCCCTGAAACACAGAGCAGGAGTCATCAGCCGGTATAGGCGGTTAAAGGCGAACTCCATCGCCACTGCTAACATATCAATAAAGGCCGGGACATGTCAACAGACTGTGAAAATGTTCCGCTGTGAAAGCCTCCGACTCCAGTATATTCCCTCCCGGTTCTTTGAAACGAATAAGCGACATTCCGCAACTTCGCAGACGGAATGTCGCTTGTTCGAAGTACGTAACGATTGAGCTGAGGCAGGACTACCACTGACGCGGTAATAGCCCAACGACTTGTTCGGCTTTAATCAAATTTGTCCGGCAACCAGCCGCGGTTAACGCATTCGCGGAAACACCATGCCGGGGTTGCCTCCGTTTTGTAACTCCAGAAAAACCAGCCCATGTATTTTTCAAAGGTTGTCAATTGGACGGCTCCGTAGGCTCGGTAAGCGACGGTTTGCTGAAACTCGTCCATGTGTTCGAGTGCGTGGTTAAATGGACCCTGTGCCCACAGGGAAACAACTTTTTGGTCGAGTCCGAGACTCCATTCGCCGACATAAGTCCAGAGCTTGAGTTGGTTGATAATTTCCTCCGCTTCGATTTTCCAGTGGATTGCGGCTTTTTGGATATGACCGTAGATGTCCATATCAGTGTCGGCACTGCCAAAACACTGGTAACGGTGGATGTCGAAAATCACATTTGAATATTGAGGCTCCTGCATAAAGTTATGAAACTCTTTGTGCGAACGGAAAGCATCGTGGAAGACAACGGCGACTTCGTATTTGTCGCAGTGATTTCTGATTTTCGCATAAGCATCCTGCGTGTATTTTTTAAGCAAATCGGTTGGGATGTCCCAGTGCGGTTCGTTCAACACTTCGATGCCTATGAGCGCAAAACGCTTGCCATATCGCTCGGCGAGGCGTTCAAGTGTTTGCAGCGCGAATTGGATATATTCCTCTTTGTGATGCCATTCACAAACTCCATGCATGCCGCCGTTGTCAAAACCGTTTTGACAGCCAGGTGCGGCGTGGAGATCGAGCACGATATTAATGCCGTATCTTTCAGCCCAATCGAATGCGGAATCGAGATAGACAAGCCCTCCTTCTACGAATGGATGTGCCTTGCCCGCGTACTTGGGATGGTAAGGGTAAGGAGATCCGAAGAGCCAGAATCCAACGGGGATACGAACGGAGTTTATACCGACCTGCGACAGCCAGCGGAAATCACTCTCCGTGATGAAAGTTTCCCAGTGCTTGACCAGTCGATCCCGTGCACCGTCGCCCAATTCAACGCACCAAGTCGTTTCATCCGACGCTTGAAGCCCTTCAAAAAGGCTGGGTGTCATCCATTTTTCCATTACAAGCCAACCGCCAAGGTTGACGCCTCTAAGTTTCTTTCCGAAGTTCTCTTCCATAAGTCGTTTTCGCATATTCTATATAACACTGGCCTGAAACATATTATACCGCCTCTATATAATTCGCCCGTTCTATTATAGGGCTATAGGGGACGTTGCCAACTTAAA
This sequence comes from Candidatus Sulfobium sp., assembly GCA_037381085.1. Classification (GTDB taxonomy): domain Bacteria; phylum Nitrospirota; class Thermodesulfovibrionia; order Thermodesulfovibrionales; family UBA6898; genus JARRRD01. The sequence continues at coordinate 112 of JARRRD010000034.1, read as the reverse complement.
CAACATATGGTAGGATGACGTCATGCCGAGGCGAGCGAGACTTGATGCGGCAGGGGTGCTGCATCAAGTGATGGCGAGAGGGATAGAACAAGGGCTGATATTCCGGGATGAC
>JARRRD010000033.1:0-24370 GCA_037381085.1 Candidatus Sulfobium sp. | reverse complement strand
TTTTTGCAGCCCCAGGGGATATTTTCGCCGCCTCTTTTGACATTTTTTGCTTTCTCTGGTAAGTTTAGACAATCGTCAAGATTCTTATGAAGACATCAAGTCTGGCCCATATTGCGAAGAAACAGAACACTCTCCTCGCAGTCAACATCACACTGGCAGTGATTCTGACCCTTGCAGTTCTGTCTTTCGTGAGGCATGTGGTATCGGTAGTGTTCACCCCGGGAACAAAGGCCGTAGTCCATGAAAAAAAGGCCTTCCCCGGTATGCGACACAGTCTGTTGGACTATTCGGGCATCCTGAAGAATAACCCTTTCGGTTTTCCCGCCGGCGAGCTGACGCTCCTGTCCGCCGCGGGCAAGGGTCCGGCTGCATCCCGATCGGATGTGTCTCTAGTCGGCACGGTCGCCGGACGGAGGGAACTGAGCTATGCGGTCTTTGCAGACAAGACCGGAAGTCAGCAGATCTTCAGGGTGGGAGAGGAGGTTTACGGCCTTGGGACACTCGACAAGGTCGAAAAAGACCGCGTGATCGTTTCTTCTCACGGCGGGAAAACGGATATCCCCCTGGCAGATATCATAGCGGTAAAGGAGATCAAAACGAATTACTCTCCCGTCATGTCCCGAGGTTCTTTCGGAAGAAGGACGGGCCAGTCGACATACGTCGTCGATCAGCGGAAGGTGCTTCAGGCAATTGCCAAACCCGACCAGCTCCTGACCGACGCCCGCTTCGTACCCAATATCGTCGGAGGCGTACAGCAGGGCTTTACACTGAGAGAGGTAAAGCCGGGGGGAATTTATGCGAGCCTGGGCCTCCGGAACGGGGATGTTCTTCTGCGGATCAACCAATACAACATATCCAACCCCGAGGCCGCCCTCCAGGCATTTAACGCACTCAAGGGGATCGACAGGGCACAACTGGACATTATCCGGCATGGGTCCAGGATGACGCTCACCTACCAGATCAGGTAGCTCCTCCGGTCATTCCGACACTTAATACCGCCGGACACTCGGTGGGTTTACGTGTCGCCGGCAGCGCCCAGGGGGATCAGGGCCGCAATGAAGAGGAGCCGGGGCATGAGAGTGCCTGTCATTCCGGCAATCAACGCGCGCCGGCGGCCAGGCGGGTCCGGAGGCCTTCTTCAGACTTCTTTTTACAACCCGTAACTGATGGATTGAGCGGCTTGAACGGAATATATTGACCTTACCGGGTATTTTTAATAATATACTTAATCATGAAAAGGCTTATGCGAATCCGGTATCCCTTTTTGGCATGTATACTGACTGTCGTGACGGTGCTCTGCCAGACCGTAAAGGTCGACAATTCCTTTGCCGAGGCAAGAAAGACGAAAAAAGTGGAAAACGCCGTCGCCGAAGCGAAAAAGTCGAATGCGGTGACCTTCAATTTTGTTGATGTCGATCTTCCGGTGGTAACCAAGTTCATCAGCGACATCACGGGCAAGAATTTTATCTTCGACGACAAGGTCAAGGGAAAGATAACCATAATCGCCCCCACAAAGCTGTCCATCGATCAGGCATACAACCTGTTCACCGCAGTTCTTGAGATCAAGGGGTTTACGGTGGTGCCGTCCGGCGTCGACGCTTACAAGATCATCCCCTCCATAGAGGCCAAACAGCAGGGTCTGCAGATAGCTACGGCCGCCTCTCCCGTCAATGCAAGCTATATCGCCAGAGTCATCACATTTAAGTACATCCCGGCCGACGACGCGCTGAAATTTCTTCAGCCCCTTGTCTCCAGGGACGGGCTCATATCCACTTTCGGTCCCGGCAATCTCCTCCTGGTCGTAGACTCGGGCCTGAACGTCGAGAAGATAGTGTCCCTCTCCCAGCTGATAGACAAGCCTTCGACGGCGGACAAGCCGGAGATGGTAATTCTGAAAAATGCCAGCGCCGACGCCGTTGCAAAGATCATCAATGAGGGGATCAGCAAGAAGGGAAGGCGGATAGTACCCGCGAGACCCTCCAACTCGCCCGAGGCCAAGGCGGTAGCGGACACGCGGCTCAACGCGGTGATACTCTTCGGGGACAAGGCCGAGAGGGAAGCGATGAAGGAATTGATCGGACTGATAGATGTGCCGGCCCCCGAGGCCCAGGGCAGGATAAATGTTTATTTCCTCGAAAATGCAGACGCGGAAGACCTGGCCAAGGTGTTGCAGGGGATGATAAGGGGGACAGAGGCTCAGCCTGCAAGGCGGGGCGCGGGAGGCGCTCCGGTGACCCCCTTCGAAGCGCCCGGAGGGATAACGGTCACGCCCGACAAGGCAACCAATTCGCTTGTCATCGTCGCCTCGCCGGCGGACTACCAGAATATATCGGAGATCCTGAAGAAACTGGACAGGAGGAGAAAGCAGGTATATGTCGAGGCCATGATAGTCGAGGCGTCCATGGACAAGCTCAGGAGCCTCGGCTCGCAATGGAGGGCGGCGGCCACAAAAGGTGGAAAGCCTATTGCCATAGGCGGCTTCGGAACAATAGACCAGACGGCCTTTCAGAATATCCTGCAGGGCCTTGAGGGCGCCAGCGTCGGCGGCCTCGGCAACTTTCTCAATGTCCCTCTGACTTCCGTAAACAGCGACGGAACGGTCAGTACGAACACTCTCACCGTTCCCGGCTTCGCCGCCCTTTTCAGTCTGAACGAGTTCAGGGACACTGTAAACGTCCTTTCGACTCCGCAGATACTGACGTCGGACAACAAGGAGGCCGAGATCCTCGTAGGCGAGAATGTGCCGTTTATCACGCAGAGCCAGACGACGTCAGCCCTCGGCGTCACCTCTTCCGGCGGTGCCGTGGCGGGCGTTGTCAATTCAATCCAGAGGCAGGATGTCGGCATAATCCTGAAGATCACCCCTCACATCACGGCCGGGGACCATGTAAAGCTCGACATCTATGAGGAGATTTCCTCGGTAAAAAACCAGTCCGATGCCCTGACCGCCACCGTCGGGCCGACGATTACAAAGCGTTCGACAAAAACAACGGTTGTTGTCAGGGACGACCAGACCGTCGTCATCGGCGGACTGATGTCGACCAACGACGAGGAGACCGTCACAAAAATGCCGATCCTGGGCGACATCCCGATCCTGGGCTGGCTCTTCAAGAGAAAAAACATTACAAAAAACAAGACAAACCTGATCGTTTTCCTGAGCCCGCATGTCGTTCAGGGGCCTGAAAAGCTGGCGAAGATAACCATGGAGAAGCAGAAGGAGTTCGCGGCGGCAAACCAGCAGTTTGCTGAGGGTGAGTTGATCGTCAAGTTCAAAAAAGGGGTGCCGAAGGACCGGGCACAGACAATCATCTCCGGTCAGGGAGACTCGGTACTGAGATATCTCGAAAATCTGGACACCTATCAGATAAAGCTGAAAGAAGGGAAGTCCGTCGAAAAGGCCGTTGAAGATTACCGGGCAATGCCGGAAGTTGAGAACGCAGAACCGAATTACGTCATGAAGATGATGAGGTAGCCAGGCAGGAGACGGTCATCGGACCCCGACTTTTCACCGCACATGGAAATCCTGTACAATAAGACGCAAAGCGCTTCTGCTTTATTTTTTCGGGGGCCATGCTGCCCTCATGTTCCAGGATAGTATGGAAGCAATCGACTTCATAAGAGACGAAGACGTAGAGCATTCCCTTGTCAAGGAAATTCCCCTCTCATTTGCAAAGGGCAACATGATCATGCCCCTCCGAAGGCGCGACGGGTGTCTGTCGGCGGCCGTGGCTGACGAGAGGGGGCTGCTGGCCCTGCACGAACTTGCGAAGCATTTCGGTCTCCGGGCCGTTCCGATGACGTCCGCTGCGGGCGTAATTATTGATGCCATCAACAGGTTTTACGGCCAGATAGGCTCCGCCGAGGAGGTGATGGACAACATCGCCGGCGAGGACCTCTCATCTGTGGCGACGGAGTTCGAGAAACCGAAGGACATTCTGGAACTTACGGGTGAGGCGCCGATCATAAGGCTCCTGAACGCCATCCTTCAGCAGGCTGTGAAGGAAAGGGCCAGCGACATACATATCGAACCTTACGAAAAGGAACTCGATATCAGAATGCGGGTGGACGGGATCCTTCGCCGGGTACTGTCCCCTCCAAAGATCATCCAGGACGCCCTCATAAGCCGTCTCAAGATCATGGCGACACTGGATATAGGCGAGAAGAGACTGCCCCAGGACGGACGGATACGCCTGCTTATAGGGGGAAGGGACATCGATATAAGGGTGTCAATTATCCCGACTACATACGGTGAGAGGGCGGTTTTGAGACTTCTGGACAGAAAGCAGGGCCTGTTGGGGTTGTGGGAAGTCGGCCTGAGCCGCGGGGACGAACAGCACATGGAGGAACTACTGAACAGGACAAACGGGATCATACTGGTGACCGGCCCGACAGGAAGCGGCAAGACGACGACCCTTTACGCGGCGCTGAACAGGGTCCATACGGAGGAAAAGAATATCATTACCGTCGAGGACCCCGTGGAATATCAGTTGAAGGGTATCGGCCAGATAAACGTAAACCCGAAGATCGGCCTTAAATTCGCATCGGGGTTGAGGTCGATCCTGAGGCAGGACCCGGACGTGATCATGGTGGGGGAGATAAGGGACGCCGAGACGGCCGAAATCGCGATCCAGGCATCTCTCACGGGACACCTCGTACTAAGTACTCTGCATACGAACGACGCTGCCTCGGCCATAGTGAGACTCGTCGAAATGGGGATAGAACCTTTCCTGGTCGCATCCTCTCTTATCGGGGTGCTTGCACAGCGGCTTGTAAGGACGGTCTGTCCACACTGCAAGGAGTCCTACGAGCCGACCGATACGGAAAGGTCCTATCTTTCAGGACTGACTCTCCCGGGGCCGGCGGCTCCGCTTTCCCTTTACCGCGGTACCGGCTGCGACACTTGCGGCGGCAGGGGGTACCTCGGAAGGGCCGGGATTTTCGAGTTGCTCGTTATAGACGACAAGATAAGACAGATGATCGCGGACAAGGCTGACGCCAAATATATAAAGAACGCCGCCGCATCGAACGGCATGAAGACGTTGAGGCTGGACGGTTTTGAAAAGGCCGTCACCGGCCTCACCACAGTCGAGGAAGTGCTCAGGGTCACGCAGAAAGATGTCACGGAGGCATAGCGGAGGGAACCCCGGATTCAGCCCATGCCCATATTTCAATATAGAGGATACAGGCCGGACGGCTCTCAGACCTCCGGCACTGTCGAAGCGGACGGCCTTCAGGATGCCGTTATCAGCATCAAGGCGCTGGGTATTTATCCTAAGGACGTCAACGAATACAGCCGGAAGGAGAAGGGATGGTTCGCAGACCGTTACGACCATACGCTCCTTCCCTATATGACGCGCCAGCTTTCGACGCTGCTGGCCTCGGGGGTGCCGCTGATCGATTCACTTAGGGCGCTGTCCGAAGAAAACAGCGGGGTCTGGAAGGGCCTCCTTGTGGGCATACGCGACAGGGTATCCGGCGGGGCCAGCCTGTCGAGGGCGCTTGAGGACCATCCGAAGGTCTTCCCCGACTTTTTCGTCAACATGGTCGCAGCGGGCGAACAAAGCGGAACGGTCGACAAGATACTTGTGAGGCTGGCCGACTTCCTCGAAAAACAGGCTACCATAGCGTCAAAGGTTCGGACTGCGATGATCTACCCCATATTCATGACTTCCGTCGGAATCGTCATAATGTCGTTCCTTTTCACCTTTGTCGTGCCCAAGATAGTCAAGATTTTTGAAAACGCCCGGGCGGCGCTCCCGCTCGTTACGGTGATCCTCATCTGGGTAAGCAATCTCTTCGTCAATTACTGGTGGGCCATTATCATAGCGGCTGCGGCCTGCTTCCTGGGGGCAAGGAGACTCCAGAGGCGCAACCGGAGGTTTGTGGACGGGATCAAGCTCAGACTGCCGGGCAATGTGATGCAGAGCCTCTATTTCGGGCGGTTTACGAGGACGCTGGGTTTCCTCCTCGAGGGCGGCCTTCCCATGCTCAGGTCACTGGAGCTTTCGGCTAACTCCATAGGCAATGCCGTTCTCGGGGAAAGGATATTGCGGGCCGCCGAAAGGGTCGCGGAGGGCGGAAGACTTTCGTCCTCGCTCGAAAAGTTCCCCTCGGTCCTCCTCCAGTTGATCTCGACCGGGGAAAGGAGCGGCACCCTTGTCGAGATACTGAACAAGGCGGCCGATTCATACGAAGAAGAGTTCGAGCGGAGGGTGCAAAAGGCCCTCGCTTTGCTGGAGCCGCTGATGATCCTGCTGATGGGCCTGGTAGTCGGCTTCATCGTGCTTGCGGTCCTGCTGCCGATGTTCGAGCTCAACCAGTTGGTAAAGTAGACACTGCGGATGAAATCATGGAAAACAAAATGAAGCAAATGATTATCGGAGGAAAAATGGGAAAGAAGAAGCTGGACAGCAGATTGCGGAAAGCAGCGAAGGCTTCCGGAAAGCGCGGGTTTACCCTGCTTGAAATCATAGTTGTAGTCTTTATCCTCAGCCTGCTCGTCGCCATTGTGGCCCCCAAAATAATGGGCAGAACGGACGAAGCCAAGAAGGTCGATGCACAGTTGCAGATAAAGAACTTCGAGACGGCCCTCAAACTGTTCAAGATCGACAACGGCTTTTACCCCGACACCCAGCAGGGCCTGGAGGCGCTCATAGAAAAACCGACGACGGGGAGAATTCCCAACAAGTACAGGGAGGGTGGATATCTCGAAAAAAACAGGATACCGCTCGATCCCTGGGGCAATGCCTATGTTTACGTCTGTCCGGGGATCCACGGTGACTACGACATCCTGAGTTACGGGGCAGACGGAAAGGAAGGTGGGGACGGCAGCGACGCGGACATTACAAATTGGGATATGTAACTTCACGGACCGCTGACCTCCCGGGAGGGGCAATGCGGTGAGCCACCGCCGGTTTCACCCTCCCTCCATGTGCAGGCCCGGACAGGCCATAGCGGATCTCGCCCCCGTACAGGCGGGGTTCACCCTTCTTGAAATGGTCGTCGCCCTCTTTATAATTTCCCTCTTCGCTGCAATGGTTATCCCTTCTTTTTACGGGTCGGGCCAACGCAGGCTGGACGCGGACGCGAGAAAAACGGCCTCGCTGCTCAGGTACCTGAATGATAGCGCTATATACACGAAAGATACCTATCCGTTGACCTTTGACCTCCAGGGACACAGAATCACGTGGACGGGCCCTGACGGCAAAAAGGCTGAAGACATGGGAAGTCTGGCGGGCGTCACCCTCCCTTCGAAGGGCGATGTCACGGAGGGGACGGTCACTGTGTTCTTCGGGCCCCTCGGCCTTTCGGAAAACGTTGCGGTACACTTACGAAACAAAGACGGCGGGATGACGGTGACGTTCAATCCCATAAGCGGAAGGGCGGAGATAAAGCGAAATGGGACATAAGCGGAACGGCGGCTTTACCCTTCTTGAGATAATGATCGCCCTGGCCATTATCGGCGGGCTGCTCGTAACCCTGCTTTATACGCTGAATTATAACCTGGGTATCGCGGGACGCCATCAGTTCGTTACGGTCGCCACATTACTGGCAAGGGACAAGATTGAAGAGGTCGAGGCGAATCCCGAAGCCTCTTCCGGGGCCTTCCCGAAGCCTTACTCGGACTACAGCTTTGCCGCCGTGGTCAAAGGCTCGCCCTTTCCCGGGATATCCGAGGTATCGGTCACTGTCAGCAGGGGCGATGAACACCTGGAACTTGCCGACTTCATAGGAAGCACCAATGGAGCGAACAGCGGAACTGACAATGGAACTTACAAAGGTCTCTGAAAAGGGCTTCACCCTCATCGAACTGCTGGTTTCCGTGGTCCTCCTCTCGATCGTCCTCGGAGCGGTTTACAGCACGTTCTTCATGGCGCACAGGGCACTGGACGGCATGGACGACTCAATTCTGAAGCTGCGCGAATGCAGGATGTTCATGGACACGATCGTCAGGGAAACCGACTCCATACTGGCAGGGCGGAAGTATTCGACCTTCAAGGTGGAGGACAGGGACATCTTCGGCAAGGAGACGTCGCGGTTCACTTTTACCGCTTTTTCACCCCTTGTTCCGGGGCTGTCCCTGATCAGTTACTATGTCGACCAGAAGGACAAAAAGCTGGTGCTCTTCAAGACGATCAAGAGTGTGTCGGACAGCAAAGAAACGGCCCCTGTTGAGCTGATGGAAGATGTCGGGGCCTTTACCGTCGAGGTACTGGATGGCAACAAGTGGGTCAGGACCTGGGACCTGACTGAAACGGGAAGGGTCCCCGATGAAATCAGAATAACCATGACGGTCATGATTAAAGACAGGCCGATCAGCATCTATGAGACCGTGCGTCCAAAGATAGGGAGGACCTTGTGAAGAGGCTGTTCACAAGCAGAAACGCGGGTCTTGACGGCCTTGCACCAGCACGCAATAGGGATGGTATGGCCCTTGTCCTGACTCTCATGATAGTTGCGATCATAACCGCGATGGTCGTTGAATTCGCCTATGGTGTGTACACGAACACTACGTCCCTCTCAAACTGGCAGACTTCCCAGCAACTGTCCCTCGCTGCCCGGTCCGCCATGAAACTTGCAGCGAGGGTCATAGCCGAAAAGGCGCTGGATACGAACACACCGGGCGCCTTCGCGATCTCGCAGAAGGTCCCCTTCGGCGACCTTGATACAACCTTATCGCTCAGCATAGAGGATGAAAACGCCAAGTTCAATCTCAATACTCTCATATATCAGAACGGCGGACTCAATAACGATAGATATGCCCAGTTTGTCAGGCTGCTTCAGTACCTGAAGCTGCCGACGGCAATAGCCGACCGGGTTGCAGACTGGATCGATCCTGACAGCGAGCCGAGACTCGCCGATTCCGAAAAAGGGGCAAAGAATGCCTATCTCGACAGCGTGGACGAGCTTCTCCTGATCCCGGGGATCGACAGGAAGACTTATGAGCGGCTTTTGCCCTATGTTACAATATACGGGAGCGCGGTCTCAGCGGGACTTATCAATATAAACGACGCAAGTCTCCCTGTGCTTATGTCCCTGCCCGGCGTGGATGAACAGATGGCCCGGAGGGTAATAGAATACAGGAATATTAAGCCGTTTGCGCAAAAAGGCGAAATCGGCAACGTGGCGGGCTTCGAAAGCCTTGTCATGGGGCCTTTCGTCGGTTACATAACGACCGACAGGACCGTTTTTAGCGTGACGGCCACAGCCGAGTCCGGGGGCATCAGAAGGACGATAGACAGCGTCCTCCAGGTGTCGGGATTAAGCGCCGTTGTCATATACTGGAAGGAGACGTGATATCGCATCTTTAGAGGGACATAGGGTATGAGCGGAACGGCCTTCATCGATCTCACCGAAGAAAACCTGACCGTTTACCTTCTCGGGAAAAACGGCGCCGCCGTCCGGGAGATTGCGTCGGGACCGGTCGGCGAAGGTTATTCCTTCAATCTGGAGGGCATATCAGCCGGCACGGAAGATTCCTGTCTGAGCCTTCCCCTGGGACTTCTCAACTTCAGGGTCGTCGATTTGCCATTCTCCGACATTTCGAAGATACGCGAATTGCTGCCCTTCGAGCTGGACGGTCTAGTGCTCGGCGGAGCGTCCGGCATCGTCTTTGACGCCCGCATCCTGGGAGAGAGCAGCGGCAAGTCAAGGGTGCTTGTGGCTTATCTGCCCAAGGAGACCCTGAAGACGATACTTAACAGGCTTAAGACGGCGGGTCTTGATCCAAAAGCGGTGACTTCCGTCGAACTGTCTCATGTCCTCGCAACGGCGGCCTCTGAAGACGAGATCACAAGGCTGCTCACGACGCCGGAGGGGCTGGAGGAAAAAGCACGGATGGAACGGGCAATCATGGAGGTCAGAAATCCGGCCATAAACCTCAGGAGAGGGGAGCTGGCCTATACCGTCGATACTGAGAAGACAAGGAAGTCGCTGAAAATGATGGCAACGCTGGCCATACTTGTGCTGCTCGTATTCCTGTCCGACCTGTCCTTCATGACGATCTCTATTGAAAAGAATAACCGGGCCGTCAGGGACGAAATGCGGAGGACCTACTTGAACCTTTTCCCGCATGAAAAGAGGATTACGAGTGAGACCTATCAGCTGGAGGCACATATTAAGCAGTTGAAGGACAAGGAGAATTCCTTTAGAGGCATATCCCCGCTGGACACCATGCTCGATCTGTCAAGGGTCAGGCCCGGCATGAAACTGAGTGAAATAACCATGGACAAAGACGTGATCGTACTGAAAGGGGAATGCCGGTCTCTGAGTGATGTCCAGACACTCAGGGACGAACTGGGAGGCATCTTGACAGACGTGACTATATCCGATACAAGGCCGTCTTCTCATAACGGAACGCTGTTCACGCTGACGGCAAAACAGAGAAAAACGTGAAGCTGAAGGCGGACAGGCAGACGATCACGCTTTCGGTAGTGGCGGCCCTTGTTGTCGCCTGCGTCGTTATGTGGACTCTATACTCCTCGGCGAAAAAGGCTCATGCGGGTTTACTTTCCGAGAGGACTGAACTTATAGCTTTGAAGCAACATTACCTTGCTCTCAAGGGCAGTGTCGACGCCGTAGAGGGCCGTAAGAACCTTACGAACGTCCAGGGCATCGCCCAGGCGATAGACGACGTATTCAAGCCCCTCGGCCTCTCCGATAAGGTAAAGTCGGTTAAATCAGCAGGGGTGCAGGAGAAGGAATACGGCACGGAGGAAGAGGCGCAGGTCCAGGTCGAGAAGGTCAGCATGAACGAGATGGCGAACATCTTCTATAAAATCGAAAACGCTCCCATGATCCTTACCATAAAAAGTGCCACGGTCAAGACCTCCTTCGACGATCCCACCCTCCTGAATATGTCGATGACCGTCACCCTCGTAAAGCTGAAGTGAAAAGGCTGCTCGTCGCCGCCATTATAGCAGTCGTCCTTGTCTTCGGCTTCTGGTCAATCGCAGTGCCCCAGAGACTGCTCTCGGGGCTCATCACCAGATCGTTCCAAGGCTCCCCTGTCAGTATCAGCATAGTAAATCTGCAAAAGGGCCACCTTTATGATGTCAGCATCGGGCAGATAGTCCTGAAGAAGGCAGGCACTACGATTCTTTCCGTGGACAACTCATACGGAAGACTCAGTTTCGTATCGCTCCTGAAGCTGAGGCCGGGCATCATATTCCGCGGAGACATAGCCGGGGGGAAGGTCAGAGGAACATTGTGCTTCTCGAGGGCAGGCCGCAGTCTTGAAGTCGTCCTGAAAAACGCGCATCTTGAGGAGGTACCCTTCTTCGCGCATGCGGGCCTGGACGGCAGAGGCGTTATTTCGGGGGAATATCACGCTGAAAACAACGCGGGAAATCTGGAGTTTACCGTTGATGACGCCGCTATCAAGCCCGCTTCCCTGGGCGGAGTCCCCGTGCCTCTGAACATGTTCACTAAAGCCAGGGGAGCAATGGAAACAAAAGGCAGAACAATCAGGATCATCTCCTTCGCCATGGAGGGCAAGGGGATATATGCCCGAATCAAGGGAGACGTGACAGGCAGGATGCTCAACCTGACCATGGAAATCATGCCCGACGCCGCCCTGGAGGGACAAGACCTGATGTTTTCGATGATCAGGAGATATGAGGTCTCACCGGGCCACTATTCCATCCCGGTCAGAGGCACGATCCCCTTCTGATACACCCGGACCGGCTGGAAATGGCGGTCTTCCCGGCAAGAATCTCATGAGGAGTGTCATTCCATTTTTTTAAACAATTCTGAAGCTAAGTATTGACATTTGCAGCATTTACGTAGACCATAGAACTATCTTTTGGGGCAGACCGGTGTTTTAAGAATTATGAAGATGATTCTCAGTTGTCCGGATCTCGAGAACATTGTAATAACCCCTAGTCTCACCCCTGCATAAGGGGTAATTTTCGAAGGGAGGTGAACCAACGCACAGTAGATAGTGTACGCTGCTTCAAAAAATTCCAAACTACGGAGGGAAAATGATGAAGGGGAAGCATCTATCAAGACTCTTTACAAACTTGGCGTTATGCTGTGTACTGATGTTTGCTCTTGCCGCCCTGCCAGGCTGCTCCGGTGATACGGGAGCCACAGGACCAGCGGGACCGGCGGGACCACCTGGCTCGGCCGAGTTGACTCTGCAGGATCTGTCTAACCTAGGTCTTCAAATAAATCCCGGTGATGTCACGCCCATCAATCCCGTTCTCGACCTCAGCAAGACAGTTTCATACGATGCGGCCACCGGCAACGTGACGGTCCACTTCTTCCTCACCGACGGAAACGGAAACGGCATCGATATCACCAAACAGCCTTACTTTCTGCGCGTACTGGTGTCCGAACTGGTCCCGGCTTCCGAAGGCCCGACGGACAATCCAGGCCCGGCCTGGAACCAGCTGATCCGAGAGGATGGCACGCCTGCAATGGCAGGGGAAGAGATGCCCGGGAAGTTGTCTCTCGTCGACGCAGCCACCGGCGAGTACACGTACGTGCCGTCTGATACCCTGAAGCAAACGGACCACGTCATCCGGGTAACTCTTGTCACCTATTTCCGTTTCACCAACAACGGTGAAACTATCTATGTCGCCAACCCGGTCAACGCCTCGTATGACTTCCTGGAGTCCGACCCCGGGACACCGCTTGCATCATCCGGGGCCGAGTTGGTAACAACAGCGGCATGCCAGCAGTGCCACGGAGGCCAGCTCAAGGATGCCGACCATGGCCGTTATACCCAGGTCAAGACCTGCAATAACTGCCACAACGTCAACTACATGGCGACTCACGACCCCAACGCGGACCTGGCCTTTATGATCCACAGCATACACGCGGCAAAGAATTTCAGCGTTGGAGATTACTCCGATGTGACCTTTCCGCAGAACGGTGCGGCCGGCCCCGGAGACGTCTACCGCTGCGCCACGTGCCATAAAGGCGCTCAAGCCGACCTGGCTTACTCGGATCCCACCCGCATGAATTGCGGCTCCTGCCACAACAATATTGATTTTACGACCGGCGCAGGTCATCCGGGCGGGCCCCAGGACAGCGACGCCAACTGCACGGTGTGCCATTCGCCGTCCGCTATCCAGGGGTACCATAATCCTGACAGTCTGACCCCGCCCGCGGACGTCCCCGAGTTTGACGTCACTATCACCATGACGCCCCCAGCTAACGGGCAAGACTACGTTGCGGGTGAAGCGCCAATGGTTACGGTGACCCTTAAGAACCATGCAACGGGCCAGCCTGTCGATCCTTCAGTGTATACCGATCCCAAGGATGCCGCAGGCCACGCCGGAGGCGGGCTAAGTACCGCAAACCTGTATGTTTACGGCCCGCGCCAAGGTGCGCCAACGGTACCTGTCCTGACCACCGGTTCGACCACCGATCCCGCATTCGATCCCACGGCAGGAAGTCCGACACAGGGGCATGCCCTTTTCGCGGGCGGAACAGACCCCCTGGTCAAGACCGACGCGAACGGCTACCATTATCAGTTGATGGCCATCCCTGCCGGTATGACCCCGGGGACATACATGGTCCAGTTCCAGGGCCAGGACTACGGCGCGGTGAGTGCTACCGACTACGTTACGACCTCTTCATACAAGATCAACTTCCAGGTCGGCACCGCAACAGAACAGCATAAGCGTTCCGGCGATGCCTGCTTCGGTTGCCACGACGACACCCGCATGCATGCGGAAGGTTCTCATGCCCACAACATACCGTTTGATACCGACTATTGTCTGGCCTGCCATGATCAGTCGGGCAACTATGGCGATTACATAGGCAATCGCGTTCACGCTGTACATGGGGCTTCTATCACCGGCGACCTTCATGCTTCTGCTACTGGCCCGGACAGCGGTCGGGACTGGTCGGACGTTACGTTCCCGCAGTCGGCCAACAACTGCGTCGTCTGCCACACGGAAACCGACAATCCTGCACCCGCCTGGAAGAATCCGAGCATGGTTGCCTGCGGCGGATGTCACGGTTCCCTTCCGAACGCCGATCCCAGTACCTTCCCGGCCAAAGAGCAGTCTCAGGTGAGCGACGAAGCCGCTGCTGCCCAGCATATGGAGCAGAACGGCGGCTCACCGGATGCGACAGTCGTCTTCACGCCGGCATGTACTGTCTGTCACGGTTCAGGAAGGATCGAGGACATCACCAAGGTACATAAGCTCAGCACGTTCCCGCCGGAACCGACACCTCAACCGTAGGGAACTACTGATCTTCGATCCACCAGCCCCCGCTTCGGCGGGGGCTTTCTTTTGCAGGAAGAAGATTTCTTGTTCTTTAGAAGACCGATCAGTAGACTATTCGCAGGTGGAGGGCAGCGGGAACATAATGGCCGCTCATCCTGACTGACACGATGTTGATATAGAAAGACTCCGAATGCATGATTACGGGCGCAGAGTTCAGGAGGATATTTTCTGCTTTCAGAAACAGGGGGGATTCACTTATATCAGAGCTACCGGCCGTTTCAGCCGGCCGTATTATGCGCCGGGCATGCCATTCAGCGGAAGAAGGTCTTGACAGGCCTGCCCTTGCAGACGTTACCACAGGGGTTTACCTTCACTACCGGAGAGTTTTCCCAGTTCTGGAAGAGGTCGATGATCTTGTCCAGGGACTCTTCATGGAGGCTCACAATGGTCGACCTGACAGGCAGGGAGCTTACGACATTCTTGTCCATGAAGTTGGCTATCCTCTCTCTATTGATGACAGACAGCAGCACCATGCCCTTCAGTATCCGCTTGTTGGTCTTGAAAGAAAACACAAACCTGGGTAAAGAATGCTCGAGAAAAATATCGTTTCTGGCCTGTATCTTCCTGTCAATGGCCATCGCCTGCAGCCAGTATTTCTTGTCGATGATGCAGTCCGCCTTCATCTCAACGACGGTGTGTCCGATATTCTTCCTGTCGACAGTGTAGACATTATGTGCCACGGTGTCCGCAGCCAGATGGCTCATGTATCCGTATACAAAGCCTTTCTGCTGGTCCGACTTCGCTGCCTTCAGAAGGTCGAAGGCGATATCCCAGTTGTGGGAATTCTTGTTTTCGGGCATGTACTTCTTGCCGATTATTATATCAGCCATGATATTCCCGTATAGAAAATCTTTCTTGTACCTCCTGATAACCTCCAGCAGCCCGGTAGGGATAAGGGGGCTTAGCGAAAACAACTCGTTGCCGAGGTAAATATGGGTAAGAGGCCCCCAGGCAAAAGCTGCCGTAGGGATAAGAAGAAAGGATAAAAAAAATGCCGCTGTCACGAGCGAGCCGCTCCTGCCGCCCACATTCCTGATGTCCGCTATGTCGCTCTTCAGATATTCCCCGTACTCTTCGTAGAGCGGCATCTCCCAGACCCTCTCATAAGTGGACTCACCGGCCCTCCTGAATGCATCAAGAAGCTCGCGGTCGTTACCCATCATTGCTATAGCCTCGTTCCCAAGGGCAACCGAGCAGGCCCCCGTCAGCGTTGCAATGTCTATCACCGCGCGGGGCTTGAACCTCCTGGCGTAACAGATGGAGTCGGCTACGACAAGGCGACCCTCGGCGTCGGTATTTATTATTTCCACGCTTGTTCCGCAGGCCGTCCTCACCACATCGCCCGGCTTCGATGCCGACCCGCCGGGCAGGTTCTCGGCGGCCGGGACTATCCCTATCAGATGAAGAGGGAGCTTCGACTCCGAGGCGGCCTTCATTACTCCCAGTATCGCGGCCCCTCCCGCCATATCGTACTTCATCTTCTCCAGTCCCTCCGACGGCTTCAACGATATGCCGCCGCTGTCGAAGGTGATAGCCTTGCCTATAAGCACTACGGGTGCTTCACTGGAGCCCTCGTACTCAAGAACAATAAACTTCGGAGGCTCGCCGGACCCTCTGGCGACGGACAGGTAGGCGCCCATCCCGGTCCTGAGAGCATCCTTTCTTTCGAGCACCTTGACCGAGAGGTTCTTCCGCTTAAGGGAGAGGGCCTCCTTCGCAAGCTGCGAAGGCGTCATATCATTCGACGGGGTATTCACCAGGTCCCTGGCAAAACAGACAGCGGAGGTCACGGTCTTCGTCCATTTTTTTCTTCCTTTCGCCTTTATACCTGTCGTAGGTATAAAGCCCGAGCACGGAGCCTTCTACAAAATCCATCGGCAATAAATCAAGGTGAGGAAAAACAAAAGTAGAGACGGCGATCTTCTTCATCCCCATATCGCGCAGATATGCCGCGGCCTTCCCCCCGGCCTGTCTCATCACCTCGGCGGAAACCTTTCTCTTTTCACCGAGGCCGGCAAGAAGGATCCTTTCCGGCCGGATGTCTTCGGGAGCAGGAATGAGAAGCACTTCATTCCGTTTGCCGCCGAATTCCTTCGACGACGCCTTTCTGAGAGCCTTTGCGACGGACGGGCCCAAACTGTCGTACAGCTTTGCGTCACCTTCGGTAACGGGAAGGACCAGAGCATCGCAGACGCAGTCTATCTCCATGACGTTCTCTATATGTATATTCACCCGGGACTTCCAGTAACAAACCTGTTCCTCATATTCTAGCTCATTTCCGGTTGAAATATCCATACTGGAATGACAGTGGAAAATCAGGACGTCGCAGCCCGGTTTTTTCTCCGGGCGGATTGACAGAAAAAGATAATTAGGCAATTATTCTATATGAAATCGGACGGAACAATCCATTCCCTCAGAAAGAACATCCAGAGAGTTTACGGAGAACATTTCGTTGAAGGGAACAGGGTCACGCTTCTTTGGAAAGACAGCGAGCTGTTCCGCGGCATATTCGACTCCGTAAGGAGCGCCGAGAAACTTATTTGCCTCGAATTCTACATATTCCGTAACGATGAAACAGGGACGGAACTCGCAGACATACTCCGTCAAAAGGCGGCCGAGGGGGTAAAGATATGCCTGATCCATGACCATTTCGGCTCCTTTGGAACCCCGTTGAAATTCTGGAGAGGCCTCAAGTCCGCCGGAGTACAGATAAGGGCTTCGCGCCCATTCAAGTGGATGGCGCCGCTGCGCTATGTCCACCGGGACCACAAAAAGCTCATAATAATAGACGGGATCAGGGCCTTCACAGGCGGGCTGAACATAGCGAATGAATACAGGGGGTATCACCTCAGGAAGAAAAAGCGTGGCTGGAGAGATACGGGCCTGATCCTCGAAGGACCGGTGGTAGACATACTCCTCGATACTTTCAGGAAGAGCTGGCAGGTCTGGAAAGGGGGGCCGATACCCTTTAGCGCCGACGTGAAGCCCGTAGAAGACGGCCTCCCTGTCCTTCCGATCTTCGCCAGTTCCGCCAGGGGAAGGCGCAGAATGCGAAGACTGATCTATGAAAGCATCAACATGGCGCAAAAGAGCATATACCTTACAACCGCCTATTTCACGCCGAGCAGGAGGTTGATCCAGATCCTTGAAAACGCGGTGGCACGGGGGGTATCGGTAAAACTTCTGCTGCCCGGGAAGTCCGATATTTCGGCAGCACGCTATACCGGCCGGGCGTTTTACACGCGACTGTTAAAAGCCGGCATCGAGATCTACAATTATTCAGGCCAGATACTGCATGCAAAGACCGCGGTTTTCGACGGGATATGGAGCATCATTGGCTCGGCAAACCTGGACTTCCAGTCACTCAGGAGGAACGATGAGGGCAATGTGGGCATCATAGACGCCGGTTTCGGCGTGCGCATGTCGGAAATCTTCTTCGAAGATCTGAAAAATTCGGATAAGATAACGATCTGGAACTGGCGCAAAAGGCCTTTCTGCGAAAAGATGAAAGAGCATTTCTATGTCCTGTTCAGGCGAAGGCTCTGAGCGGCTCCGGGAGGCCGGATCGGACAACGTCATTCGAAAACGGGAAGGGTCACGACAGCCCTCGTACCCTCCCCTTCAACGGGTTCGAGCCGAAGCCTGCCGAGATTGTTCCTGACCGCCTGCCGCGCAATGCTCAGGCCAAAGCCGCTGCCGCCGGGCTTTGTGGAATAAAAGGGGGAAAACAGCTGCTCCCTGTCTTCCACTTCGAGGGGCACGCCGGTGTTGAATATCTCCACAATGAGGCTATGAGGAGGGGCGCCCTCGATCTTCGACAGGGCCCTTATATATGGGTCGCCCCCGGCAAGGGCCTCCAGGCTGTTTTCGAGCAGATGTCCAAAAAGGGCCTTCAAGTCAAGGGCGTCCGCCAGAATGTAAGAGGCGGCAGGTTCGATGTCGATCTCCATACGGGGCCGGACATACTTTCCCTGACCGAAAAGAAAGCCCATCACCTCTTCCAACAGAGACCCCAGGTGGATCTTCTCCAGATGAGGCTCCCTCTCGAACACCTCCATATATGTCTTGATATCCCGTACCAACCTCTCGCACTTGATGCTCTGGGCGGATATGAACTCATACACAGGGTATGCGGGATCATTATTGTCCGCATGTCTCATGAGCCTGTTTATATTGCCGCCGATAATCGTCACGGGGTTTCTGATCCTGTCAGCGATGCCTTTTATTATCTCGATGTCGCAGCGGGTAGTGGACTCCACGTAAGCGTCGGTCTCAACCAGAAGGCAGAAGTCGATGAGTTTGTCCACCAGTCTCAGGACGTTGACCGCTATATCCGGGGGGAGTTCCGAGAGCACAAATTCCTGGCAGAACTGCCTTACCACCGAAAAGCCCATGTTGGAAAACCGCTTGTCCAGTTTGATCTCCACATGTTTCATACCCACCTTCCAGAGATACCCCAGGAAATTTTCATCGAGACCGCTTGAAAACAGCGCCTCAAACCAGTTCGCCCATGCCTCCAAGAGGTAGCCGGACCTGTGTTCGTGCTCGATAATGAGTCTCCCCTCCGGTATGGCCATGAAGTAGTCGTAAAAATAGTGCGCAAACCGGTCCTTATGTCCCGCAAAGAATTCCTTCAGGGGCTCGAGCTCTTTAAGCTCACCCTCTCTTATGCCGAGACTGCAGTTGTGCACTTGCACATCCCGGGAAATTGTGTATAATGATCCATCAAAAACTTTTTTTAGGGGGTAGCGATGACAAAGGCAGACCTTATCGACAAAATGGCAAAGGAGGCCGATATCTCCAAGGCGGCAGCCGGCAAGGCGCTGGATTCATTTATCGACGGCGTGAAGAAGACCGTCAAGAAGGGCGGCAAGGTTTCGCTCGTGGGCTTCGGCACCTTCTCCGTCTCAAAGAGAAAGGCCAGGAAGGGCAGAAACCCTCAGACGGGCGAGACCATAAAGATCAAGGCTACGAAGGCACCGAAGTTTACGGCAGGAAAAGGTTTTAAAGACGCAGTAAAGTAGTGCACATATCCTCAAGGAAAGGGCATGGGCAATCCCGTGCCCTTTCAACCGGTCCTTCGCTGGAATTGTTGAAGTGGCCGGTCAACTCGTCGGCACTCTCTGGACTGGCCGCTCAGTTTCAGGTCACAAATGATCCAGCCCCTCCAGTCTATTGTACCATGGAGCGGGTGCCGGTGATGCTATAATATCCCCCATGTATGTCGTGACCGCAAGAGGCCTCACAAAAGATTACGGGCCGCTCCGCGCCCTGGATCATATAGACTTCGACATTGCAAAGGGTGAGTGTTTCGGCTTCCTCGGACCCAACGGCGCAGGGAAGACGACCGCCATGGGTATTATCTACTGCTTTATGCCTCCCGGCTCCGGTACGGTGGAGGTGTTCGGCATGTCCGTCACGGAATGCCCGAGCCGCATAAAATCCCGGATAGGGGTCATGCCACAGGAGGACAATCTCGACCCGGACCTTTCGGTTATCGAGAACCTCACCGTATATGCACGGTATTTCGATGTCCCTGCCAGGAAGTCCCTGCCGGCGGCGTGGGAGCTTCTTGAATTCGTGGAACTGAAGGAAAAAGCGAAGGCCCGCATAAAGGACCTTTCGGGCGGGATGAAGAGGAGACTGCTGCTTGCACGGGCACTCATAAACGACCCGGAACTGCTGATCCTGGACGAACCTACTGTCGGTCTCGACCCACACAGCAGGCACTCCGTGTGGGAAAAACTGGAATACCTTAAGTCGAGGGGGACGACATTTCTGCTTACCACGCATTACATGGAAGAGGCCGAAAAGATCTGCGACCGCGTGGCCATAATGGATTCGGGCAAGATCATAACCACAGACTCCCCCTCGGGTCTGATGAGCACATACGGGGGGACCCTGGAAGACGTGTATCTAAGACTGACAGGGAGGTCTCTTGCAGCTTAAACGCGCCTTCAGGGTATGGCAAAGACACTTCAAGGTCTACACCAAGCTTTACCGGTCGAGCATCGCTTTGAATTTCGTCGAGCCGGTCCTGTACCTGGCCGCTCTGGGACTGGGGCTTGGCGCATACGTCAGGGAAATTAACGGGATACCGTACATTGATTTTATCGCCCCCGGAATAATAGCGTCCTCCGCAATGTTTGCAGCCACGTACGAATGCACTTACGGCACCTATGTCCGCATGGAATACCAGAAAACCTTCGATGCCATCCTTGCCACCCCGGTGAATCTTGACGACCTTGTCGCCGGCGAACTCATATGGGGCGCTTCGAAGAGCATGTTTTACGGGTTGATCATCATAATCGTCATTTCCGCCTTCGGGCTCGTCGCCTCTCCCCTGATAATACTGGCCATTCCCATGCTCTTTGCGAGCGGTCTGATCTTTGCCGAGATATCCATGATCTTCGCGGCCGTAGTACCGGGAATCGACTCATTCAACTATTTCTATACGCTTTTCATGACCCCGATGTTCCTCTTTTCCGGCATATTCTTCCCCCTTGACGGTCTGCCCCCTCTGGTCTCCAAGCTGGCCTTCTTCACGCCGCTTTACCACCTGGTCAATATCTGCCGTTCCTTTTCGGCGGGGAAGCCCTCCGCTGCCATCCAAGACGTGGTATGGGTTCTGGCCGTCGCCCTGATACTCGCCCCCTACCCTTTCAGACTCATGCGGAGGAGGCTGATAAAGTGATATCACGTGCGACGGGAAAAAGCGTTTCCGGACTCATTCTGTTACTGACGTTTATTCTGTTCTCCGGTGGTCTTGCCCTCGCCTTCGAAGGACCGCTTCAGGTAAAAAACCAGTTTCCTCTCTTCCTGACGGTGGATTCGCCCCGCCTGGAATCGGCGGCTACTGAAACATCTTTTACAGCCAGCTTTTCCTATTCGAGCGTATACATGGTCCGTAGTTCGGCATCATGGAATACAAATCTCGATATGGAGGTGGCCGACCTTGACCTGAGGTACAGGAAAGACATCCCGGGCCTTTTCGAACTTGGAATAGAAGTCCCGTTCTTGAGCTTCTCCAGCGGCTTCATGGACGATTTCCTGAAGGGGTACCACAAAGCCTTCGGTTTTTCCGATTACGGCAGGAGCAACAGACCGGAAAATGCATTTCTTTACGAAGTCAGGCGTAATGGTGCCACAATAATCAGGGGCAGGAACGGAAGGACCGGTCTCGGAGACATCAGGCTGTCGGCCAAAAGAGAGATATTGGCCGGAGATCCGCTCGTCAGTTTGAGGATTGATGTGGAACTGCCGACGGGAGACGCATCGGCAGGTTTCGGGAGCGGCAGCTTCGACACCGGGGCGGCGTGCCTCGTCAACAAAAGGCTCGGTGAAAAATTCATGTCCTACATGAATGTCGGCGCCGTCTTTCCCGGAGATCTGCGGGCCGCAGAGACCGTTGACATGAAGACATTCCTTTACGGCGGCGCGGGTGTGGAAGCGGGCCCATGGGGCAACCTCAGTTTTCTGGGACAGATACTGTTTCAGGGTTCGCCTCTTCCCAAAACCTCAATCCCGCAGGTCGACAGAACGGCAGCCCTTCTGTCCTTCGGCGCCCGGTACGACGCCGGGAAAAACCTTCTCGAGCTCTCGATCACGGAAGATCCCAATACTGCTGGTGCTCCGGACTTTACGTTGAATCTCACTTACAGAAGGACGTTCCCGACCGACTAGAGTCGTGCGTCACGTGTCTCTTTAAGCAGAAGCTTTAGCAAATCTCCACATCGTTACTCCCTGGCCAATAATCTGGAAGGCATCGTCTTCAGAAACAGGAGAAGCTGTCCAGAAAGCCTTCGGGACGCCTGCGCGGGAATGATAACATGAAAAAGTGCACCTCCGTTAGAGGGCGATAGTATTAAACTAACCCCTACGATCCCGAAGGATCAGATAAGGAGGTGCACATATGAAGTATATGGGAATTGACTACCATAAACAACACTTTGTAGCGACTACTATGGATGAAAAGGGAAGAGTGCTAAGCAGAGACAAGGTTTCTACTGACAGAGGCTCTATCCGGCATTATTTCGCAAAGGCGAATTCGGGTGGAGGGGTGAAAGCTGTTATGGAGGCGTGTTACGGCTGGGAGTATTTTTACGACGAGGTTGATGATCTTGTTGATGAGCTGATCATGGCTCATCCGTTAAAGACCAGGCTTATAGCTGAGGCAAGAATCAAGACGGACTCCATCGATTCGGAGACATTGGCGCATTTATTGAGAGCCGATCTTATACCTCAAGCATATGCGCCGTCAGCTGAAACGAGGGATATAAAGAATTTGCTTCGGTATCGGCTATCACTTACCGCTATGAAAGTTCGGATTAAGAACACAATACATTCTGTTTTAGCGCGGAATCACATTGAAGATAGGAGTTTCAGGGAACTGAGCGATAAATTTGGCAAGAAGGGACTGGCCTTTATGCGGTCCATAACGCTCCGTGGCAACGATACAGTAATATTGAACGAATATCTGGATCTCTTGGGAGAAACGGATTCAAAGATTAAGATTGCGGAGAGCCGAATACGTGCGATCTGCAGACAAGATGAGATATGCGGTATCCTACGAAGTATTCCGGGAATCGGAGATATCCTTGCGGTAACCATCCGGTATGAGATAGATGATATCTCAAGATTTGTCTCAACTGGCAAGCTATGTTCTTATGCCGGCCTCGTGCCGTCTACCTATTCAAGCGGCAACAGGACCTTTCAAGGACGGATCACCAAACAAGGCGACAAATGGCTAAGGTGGGCAATGATCGAAGCCGCCCAGAGGGCGCCTGTTTCCGATATGTGGTTGAGGGAGTTTTATAACCGGGTATCGGGTAAAAAGGGCGGAAAGACTGGTCGTGTCGCGGTGGCCCGTAAACTTCTTGAAATTATTTATGTGCTATGGACGGAGAAAAGGCGATACGTGAAAAAGACTGTGTCAGCCGAAGACCCTTAAAAAGTTGTCCTTCGGAAGCTGCGAGACTGAAGCAGGTCTCTCCGCTTCCTCCAGACAAAACTTAGGAGTGTGCACTTTCATATTGAAAATCTTTTTCATAGATGACAACATTCAGCCAGGAACCGATTTTGAGATAGGTTCTAGCCTCTGTCCGCGTGTGTCTGCGGTTAATATTTCCCCCTCTTAAGATAAAAGGGGACGAGGGGGAGTTCTGATCATTATCTAGTTTCTCCAACACCAATAGTGGTCATATCACCAACACCAGAAATGGTCATCTGACCACATAACTTCAGGCAGCGCGCGTCCGAAACTACATATTATTCTATATTATCAGCTACTTATCAGACCTTATTCCCGTTGGCACGCGCGTTGCACTACTTATGCTCGCCGGAGGTAACCCCCCTAGAAGACCTTCGGCATTCAGAATGGCAGACACCGAAGGAGGTGTCGACAGAGAAAAGTTCTACCTATGGAATTGGGCGCGGCTGTTTTGCGTCCGCAGTCTGGAGCAGCAAAAGATCAAAAAATCCTAAACTTTAAGGAGTTAGCAGATGAAAATAACCAAGACAACATTGCTATTTATAGCAACATTGTTTTTCCTGGCCTTGCCGTTGATGTTCGTAAGCGGTAACGCCCAGGCGGCAGTATTTAATGGTGACGGTGCCGTCCATAACGGGACCACCGGACTTTATGAAGTGCCGGCCGACGCAGCCACTTGCACCGGTGCTACGGAAGCTGATGCGGTAGATAGCGCGGCTCACGATATCCCACTAAGTTCGATGGCATCAGGGGAAAAGTGTAGCACCGTGGAGCCTGCATGGGTCAGGGCCGATTTCACGGATCAGACAACATGCGAGACTAAAGGTTACCACTGGGGCGGAAGCTGCGCAAATCCTGACTCAGGGCACCCGCACAACCAGGTAGATTGCGAAGCTGTGAACGGAACGTGGACTTCCTTTTGCCAAAACTTCTATACAGATAATGCAGCGTACGCGGCCGGGCGTACCGCCCATGAGTGCCTTCTCTGCCATAACGGCGCTCACGCAACGAAGAGGACGGGCTACCTGAAGGGCGGTCACAAGAACATGTCGAGGAAGGCCGACGGGATGCCCTGGGCCGGCTCGATCGAAAACGGAAGTGCCGTCTATCCGGGCTATGACTGGACAACACCGGCTGC
>JARRRD010000032.1:0-25542 GCA_037381085.1 Candidatus Sulfobium sp. | reverse complement strand
TCTCAGGCAATCGAAAATCCTCAATGCGGGGCACGTCGCCTTCCATCTCTACTTCATCCCCGACAAGCCCCATTTCGCGGGCTGCCCTGTTTGTCAGAAGACGATATGGGTCGAGACCGAGCATTCTGCACACGGCAACATCGAGCGCCACCGCGTCCCTGCTGCCGATAAGAGCACCGATTTCCCGTGGCGTTCCGCTCTTCCCCGGGCCTTCGCCTTCCATCGCCAGTATCCCGTCCATCACTGTCACCTCCGGTCCGACAGCCCTGTAAATCTCTACGAGCAGGCGCGCGAACATCTCCCTGTGCACGCCTGCCCTTAAATGCCATTCCGGCTTTCTGAGTCCGACGACGCAGCCGTACATGTTCTTGACACCGAGTGTCAGGAGCATCTGGGAGTGCGTCTTCAATTTAGGCAGGTTGATCAGCAGGTCTGCATCAAGGGCGTCCGACGCTATCTCTATCTTCTTGAACGGATCTCCTACTCCAACGGCTCTGGAGTCCCTGAATTCCCTGAACACGACATCGTGGCCTCTGAGGGCATCCCTGATCCCGCTTGTCTCCAGAACCTTCCCGAAGGAACCCATCGCAGGACTGTCAGAGATGCAGGGTCTCGCGCCCTTTTCGATCACGTACTCGACAGCGGCCCTCACAACCGCAGGATGTGTAAGCATGGCGCTGTCCGGATGCGCCGGAGCGAGGAGGTTCGGCTTGATCACTACACGGCTGCCCCTCGTGATCAGGCCGTCGGCAACGGAATCGATGACCTCGAAAAAAGCCGGCCTGAGCCCTTCGTATGCATAAGACGCCCTCCTGAAAACGACCTTCGACATAACAGGGCTATTTTAAACCATTCCGATTTTCATTTTGATTATATATAATAGGTCAGGCATCTGCGATAAAGATGGGGTGAATGAATCTCATCTTATAGAACAGGGAACATCTGC
The DNA here is from genome assembly GCA_037381085.1 of Candidatus Sulfobium sp. Classification (GTDB taxonomy): domain Bacteria; phylum Nitrospirota; class Thermodesulfovibrionia; order Thermodesulfovibrionales; family UBA6898; genus JARRRD01. The sequence continues at coordinate 24,596 of JARRRD010000032.1, read as the reverse complement.
AGATTCCTCGTTGCTGGACAGGAGAAGACATGAGCCTTGCAGAAAAATTCGAGAGACTTGTGAGGATAATCCCGGGCATAGGCGGCTACCAGGACCGGGAGGCCTCGCGTGATACGGACAAGTCGGTGCGACTCAAGCTTTCCGCAGAAATTGAAGGATTGAAGCTCGAAATAGAAAAAGAGAAGAGACACTGCATGGACAGGGACGACCTTTCTCTTCTCCCCGCACTCGACACCGTAGCCTCCAAAATGGACAAAACCGCAAATGTGATCAGGTATGCCGAACGTGGTTACAGCGGCATGTTCGATATTCACAAGGTAGACCAGGATAAGTTGGACAAGCTGTATTCTTTCGACCTTTCCCTTTTCGATGAAATCGAAACCTTCAAGGCGGCATTACAGGTCCTTCGAGGTTCTTCTGCGGACCCGTCGGCTGCAAAAGAAGAGGTCCGGAAGCTGAATGAAGCGATAGAGGCATTCGGCAAGAAATTTTCTAACCGGCTTGATCTGTTAAAATCCCGATAGGAGAAGACAATGTCTGAATTTATGGAGGTCATCGAGTGGTTTGACAATACGGGTCAGGAGATCGTGCACCGCTATCCCGAGGAGGGCTCCGCAGCCATAAAGTTCGGCGGCCAGCTGATAGTGAGAGAAAACCAGGCTGCGGTTTTTTTCAGGGACGGCAAGGGACTGGATGTCGTCGGGCCGGGAAGACACACCATCTCCACGCAGAACCTGCCCATCCTGACCAAGGTATTTTCATTGCCCTGGGGCTTCAAAAGCCCTTTCAGGGCGGAGGTTTATTTCGTCAACCTGAAGGTCTTTACGAACATGCGCTGGGGCACAAAAGACCCCGTGGCCTTCAAGGACGAAAAGTTCGGACTCATCCGTCTCCGTGCCTTCGGAACATTCACCATGCAGGTGACCCAGCCTCTCCTTTTTATCAACACGCTCGTCGGTACACAGGGGACTTTCGAAACATCAAATGTTGAAGACTACCTCAGGGACGTCATCGTCTCCAGGCTTAACGATTTTCTTGGGGAAAAGGTCGACAGCCTTCTGAACCTCCCCGAATATTACGACGAAATGGCCGTTGCGGTAAAGACCCGGCTCACCGAAGACTTCCGCAAATACGGCATGGAGATGGTCGATTTCTATATAAACCGGATAACGCCGCCGGAGGATGTTCAGAAGATGATCGACGAGAGGTCGGGCATGGCCGCTGTGGGAAACCTTGATGATTTTCTCAAGTATAAGGCCGCCAGGGCCTTGGGGGATGCTGCCTCGTCCGGGGCCGGGCTCCAGGGAGGAGGCACTGCTGCTCAGGGCATGGGGCTCGGTGTCGGCGCGGGTCTGGGCATGATGATTCCGGGCATGTTGTACAAAGTATTGGGAAACGGAAATCCTACGCCGGAAAAAATTGCTGAAAAGGGTACCGTCAACTGTCCCTCATGTCATGGGGACGTTCCCCTTAACAGCCGCTTCTGTCCCCACTGCGGGCATCAGATGGTGGTCATAAAGAAATGTCCCAGATGCAACAGGGACCTTGATGCGGCGGACAAGTTCTGTCCCTCCTGCGGCCTGGACCTCAGCGTCGAATTGCGGTGTAAGAACTGTCATGCCAAACTGCCGTCCGGGACAAAGTTCTGCCTGAACTGCGGAGAAAAAGTCTCGGATGAGTAGTGTTCAATGTTTACTTCAGTACTATTTATGCGGCAGCCGGACAGAGGAGAGTTCGCCATCGCTGTCATTCCGGCTTGTCCGGAATCTTTCTTCGTTTTTAGAAGGGATTGACACCGTTTCCAGTGAATCAACCGATTTGCGTGCGGACTGCAAGCCATGTTCACTGATAACCGGCGGATGGCGCTAAATCCATGAACAGCGTTGTTGTTGCGACAGATTGCCCTTCATGCGGCGCGCCTCTGGATTTCAATGAAGGGTCGAATGCAGTTACGTGCGGTCACTGCGGATCAAACCTTCTCGTCACCGGCAGAAAACAGCTCCTCAGTTACTCCGTATCTCCCAAACTGGACGAACATCGGGCGGTGGCACTCGCCGTGATGGCCCAGAGGAACATGGGCCGCGATGACTTCCGCGGGACCAGGGCCCGCCTCTATTTCATCCCCTATTACAGGATGACGGGGCAGGACTTCTCGTGGGAGGAACCTCCACCGAGGAAACCTCCGACGGAGGAGGAGTATTTCGGAGAGATGGAAGCAGGGGCCCTCGGATGGCCCACACAGGGAAAGAATGTAACTTCCATGTTCGGAGGCTGGGCCTCGATCCTGGATGCAGCCGGAGAACTGATGGGATCCCTCTTTGGAACGACCTTCGGGACCCATCCGGGAACAGTAGACGGGCCCTTTTCCACGCTTTCCGAAGAAGGTGCCGGTCATAGGATCGGAGCGTCGCCTGAGCAGCCGACTGCGGAGCCGTTTCACAAACACCCGGCAGGCGGCTCCCTCTACGAAAACGGCAATGTCATCTTAAACGACAGATATATAGAAAAGAATTTCCTGGCCTGCGATCTTGACGGGGCCGGCCTCTATTCCCTGGGAGTAAGGCCTGCCGTCCTCAGACTCGAACTCTTTCGACCCGAAGCGCTTAAGAGCGTCGGGAAGATTGTACATCCAGCCATGGGCGCCGACGCAGCCGAATCAGTGGGCCTGAAGAAAGCTCCTGACATGCAGCTCCTGTACCGGAAGGTCATCGGCAAAATCCTCTCGCTCGTCTATTTCCCTTTCTGGTTCGTCGAGATGGAAAGCAGAGGCACGCCGCTTGTGACCATAATAGACGCCGTATCCGAGTCGGTAGTTAAAGCAGACGCACCCGTGTCCGTTTACGAAACCCTGGACAGAGAGTTCAGGGACAATCCCAGGGTCGTCGGGTTCCGGCCTCTCACCTGTCCCAACTGCGGCTGGGATTTTCCGGTAAGACCTGACAACACTATCTTCTTCTGCAAGACCTGCGGCAAGGCATGGCAGATCTGCGGAAGCGAACTTTGCGAGGTTTCGTATCAGATCGCCGTCTCAGCGCACCCGGACGAAACCTGCGGTGTGCAATACCTCCCTTTCTGGGTCCTTCACCTGGAACAGAAAGCATCCGAAAACTTCCGGTTCTTCATGCCGGCCTTCCGCTATCGCAGGCTGAAATTTCTACTCGACCTCGGGCTGAAGATATCAAGGCTACAACCTTCCTATAAGGTCAGCGAGACAAAGGACCTTGATCTCTCCGGCTGTTACTATGACACGGAAGACGCGGCCCTGCTCGCCCAGTTCGTCCAGGCCATTCTGGCGGCGCGCGGAGCCGGCGAGTTCCGGACAAACGCCCCCGACACTCTTCCCCTCTCGGGATCTACACTCACATGGGTGCCGTTCAGGATACATGGGGCATACCTCTCCTCACCCTTCGGGAAGATATCCATCCCCAAAAACCTTCTTCAGCAATAGACTTCATATCATTTACGCATATAGCTTAAAGGGAAAAGACATTGTCCCCGGCAGTTGTCCGGGATTTATGGATTTATCCGTCGGGCCGGCCAAGATACTTATCCGTGATTGCACGACTCTCCTCTCTTTTTTTCTCGAGATGCCCGACAAAACCATCGACAGTCCCAAACCCCATAAACCCGGCTGTATCGTTGAGTATGCTGCCTTTCCTCTTCAGGATGTTTTCTCCTTTGAGTCTGAGAAAACCCTCGACGGTGCGGTAAAAGAGATATGCCTCCTTCATAGCACGGCCGGCTTCATCGAGGCGTTTGACCGCGTCTGTGGTTCCCTGGACCAATACGCCGGGGTGCATAGCGCAATTGCGCAGCTGCAGATACTGGACTGTAAATTCTATGTCCTCGATACCGCCCGGGCCGAGTTTGATGTCGTACCCTTCGGACTCCTTCGAGAGCTCTGTCAGGATCCTTTCTCTCATCTGCTTTATATCCTCTGCCGATATCTCTGCGCCCTTTGATATCAGCGCTTCATTCGCCATGCGGATGAAGGCCGCGCCCGTCTCCCGGCTTCCCGCCACCGGCCTGGCCTTCAGAAGTGCCTGGAATTCCCAGAACGCCGCTGTCCTCGCATAGTATTCCCTGAAACTCGCGACCGGCGATACAAGCGGCCCTTTCGAACCATCCGGGCGCAGCCTCGTGTCAACGCTGTAAGCGATTCCCTCTCGCGTATAGGAAATCAGCACCCTCAACAGTTTTTCGGCCGCCCTTGTATTCGACTGTGTTACTCCCGCCCGGGCAACAAATATAAGGTCGAGGTCCGAGCCAAAGGTAATCTCGCGCCCGCCGAGTTTGCCCAGACCGATCACCGCCAAATCCTCCATGCCTCCGTCAATGTGTTCCGCGCACACACGCAGTATCGCCTCGGCCGCCTTGCTCAATCCCCTGCTCACGTCTGCCCTGTCCACTTTCTTTCGAAGGAATAGGAGTCCCAGCCTGATCTCCTCGGCCCTTCTTAGCAGCCTTATCGCCTCGCCGACGGAACGTCTGTCCTCGATGCCGGCCCGCACCTCCCTGATGAGTCCGGACAGACTCTTTTTCAGGCTCGTCTGCCATCCTATCATCTCCAGGTGCTGAGGTCTGGCCATGAGCATTCTCGACAGATATTCGCTCTGGGCAAATACATAGGTAAGCGTGTCGATCAGCACCTGTTCCCCGCTGAACATTTCAAGATAAGATTCATTCAAGCCAAGGAGAGCCGCGAAAGACTGGAGGTGGTTCAGGGCAGCATCCGGCTCGGTGCTGGCGAGTGCAGAGTCGACAAATTTAGGGAGTATTTCACCCAGGAGCCTTCTTCCCCTCAGTGTCTGGAAGGTAATCGTGCTGTCTTTGATAGCCCTGATATTGCGCACGGCCCTGTCCGGATCTTTGACACCGGCGGCCGACAGCGCCTGCCGCAGTTCGGCATCAGAGAGCTCCTCGTCAAAAAATGTCCCTCTCCCCGACGTTCGGGCCTCTTTGTCGGCAAAAAGGGAGTCATAGATATGTCTCACGCCCGCCCTTGTCTTCTCAAGGTCTGCAATAAATGCCTTCCTGTCGTTAAATCCCATCTTCCTGGCGAGCGCATCCTGATCGGCCCCACCGGACGGCAAGGTGTGGGTCTGGAGGTCGTTGACCTGCTGGAGTCTGTGTTCGAGCGTCCTGAGATAGTAGTAGCTGCCGGCAAGCGCAGAATAATCGCCTTGCCCTATCAGGGCCTTCTGCAGGAGACGGTGCAGCGCCTTAAGCGTGCTGCGCTCTCTTACGAGCGGCTCCCTGCCGCCGTAAAGCAGTTGCAGTGCCTGAGCAAAAAACTCTATCTCCCTTATTCCGCCGTATCCTCTTTTTATGTCCCCCTTCTTGAACGTCGTATCGATCCTGGCCTTCAACTGCCTTATCTCGTCGATAGAGCTGTAGTCAAGATATTTCCGGTACACAAACGGCCTGACCGTCTCGACAAACTCATTCCCGAGCCCCGCTTCTCCGGCAACAGGCCGCGCCCTTATAAGCATAGCCCTTTCCCAGGCCCTTCCCCAGGATTCATAATATGTTTCATAACCGCTGAGGGCAATGGAAATGGCCCCTCTCCGACCTTCCGGCCGCAGTCTCAGGTCGACCCTGTATGCAAAGCCGTCACCCGTGTTCAAAGACAAAAAACGGGTGAGAGATTCCCCGAGCTTGCAGTAGTACTCATGGTTGCTGATCCTGTTCTTGCAGGTCCCCCTCTGTGTCGCGTCTCCCGCCGTTTCACCGGCCTCGCTCCCATAGACATAAATGAGATCGACATCGGAGCTGAAATTCAGTTCTTCTCCGCCGAGTTTCCCCAATGCGATAACCGCAAACGCGTCATTTTTCGGGAGACCGTAAATTTCGTTAAGCGACTCCCTTGCCACGCGGAGAGAGTTTTCGATGATGACGTCCGCGAGAGTGCTGAGTTCCAGCATGACGTCCACGAGGTCTGCCTTTCCGAGAATATCCCTCAAAGTGATGCGCAGAATTTCGTCCATCCTGAATCTCCTTACGACAGTCATATGAGAATCAAGGGACAGGCCGGAAGAAGTACGTCCGCCCTCTCGTTCAGTCACGGCGATAAACTTATCTCGCAGGGAGGCACAAAGGGAGTTCCGGTCCCGGGGAGAGTCCAAATCCCTCAAAGCACCGAAGAGGGTTTCAGGGTTTGTAATGCAGTAGTTGGCCAGGAACTGACTGAAGCTGAAAAGCATGGATATGGGACGGATATTGTCTTCCAGTTCTTCGATCCGCGAAGGATTTTCGGAGAGGAAGGACAGGAGATTGTTGAAAGATCTTCCGGGGTCGGGAGTGGTACGGGCGGCTTCCTTCAGAAGATTTTCACGCATTACTGATATGGTACATCATCAACGCGGGAACTGCAGTTGAAAAAGAGCGTGCTAGATTGGACTGCCCTGTCTGATCACCTCCGCTCGGTTTCCCAGAGCCTCGGGTCTATGGCGTCCCTTATTCCCTCGCCGAGAAGGTTGTAACCGAGAACAGTAACGAGAATGGCCAGGCCGGGGAAGACCGACAACCACCATGCAATCTCTATGTTGTCCTTCCCCAGGGTCAGAATGTTCCCCCAGCTGGGCGTAGGAGGCTGGACACCGATGCCGAGGAAACTCAGGGCGGACTCGACAAGAACGGCGCCGGCGACGCCAAGGATCGCCGAAACAAGCACCGGAGCCATGCTGTTTATCATGATGTGCCGGAATATTATGCGAATATCACCTGCGCCTATCGCCCTGGCTGCAAGGACGAATTCCCTTTCCTTCAGCGACAGAAATTCGGCCCTCACAAGCCTCGCCACGCCCATCCATGACGTCAGACCGATGACAGCCATTATGTTCCATATGCTCGGTCCCACAAAGGCAATCACGGCCAGTATTAGAAAGAAAGTGGGGATGGAGAGCATTATATCGATAAACCTCATGATGATCCTGTCCGTCCAGCCGCCGTAATATCCGGCCAAAGCACCAAGAATCATGCCGATCAGGCTCGATATACCCACCGCGACAAAACCGACCGACAGGGAAATGCGGGCACCGTAAATCATCCTGCTCAGGACGTCCCTGCCCAGATCGTCGGTCCCGAGGGGATGATGAAGGCTGGGGGCCTCAAGGACGTGATGCCTGTCGATATTTTCGGGATTATAGGGAGAAATCACAGAGGCCAGGATGGCTATGAGAAAAAGGGCCGTTACAATGATCCCGCCGGACAAGGCAAGACGGTTAGTCTTGAAGCGGCTCCAGAACATGCTTTTCATGGATCGTTGTTTCACCGCAGTACCCCTGTTTTCCGATATCCCGACGCTCGCGTTCTTAATTCTGCATTCTGATTTCTGACTTCCGCATTCATGGTTATCTCGCCCTGATCCTCGGATCAATCATCATGTACCCTATGTCCGCCATCAGGTTGCCGACGAGGGTCAGAAGGGCGCCTATGGTCAGAATGCCCATCACCGTCGGATAATCCCTCATCATTACGCTCATGTAGAACAGCTGCCCCATCCCGGGGATGCCGAAGATGTTCTCGAATATGACACTTCCTCCGATCAAACCCGGGATGGAAAGCCCGAAGAGGGTGATGATAGGGAGCAAGGCATTTCTCGCCGCGTGCCGGTAGATGACGGTCTTCTCCGGCAGCCCCTTGGCCCTTGCCACTGTTATATAGTCCTGTCTGATCACTTCAAGCATGCTGCTCCGCATGTATCTCGAAGCACCGGCCAGGCCTGTAAAGGCCGAAACAAAGAGGGGCAGGATGAGATGGTCGGTCCTGTCCCATATCTTGCCCAGCAGGGAAAGTGAATCGTAGTCCATCGATTTCAGACCCGATATGGGGAGCCAGTGGAGATAGACGCCGAAGAGGATCATCAGCAGCAGGGCAAGCCAGAAAGAGGGTATTGCGAAACCGAAGAAAACAGTGGTTGTCGTGACCTTGTCGTAGAGCGAGTTCTGGCGGACTGCAGAGGTGATCCCGATGGGTATTGCAACGGCAAAGATGATGATCATGGAGAGGAGGTTTATCATGAATGTAATGAAGAGTCTCCTCTCGAGCAGGGGCTGGTGAGTGTCCCAGATCTTTTCCATCACGGGCCTTCTGTCGGAGGAAAATGACCGGCCGAAATCCAGTTTGACGACCTTCTTCAGCCAGAGCCAGTACTGGACCGTTATGGGTTTGTCCAGGTTGTAAAGTTTGTCCAGCCTCTCCCGCGCCTCCGGTGTGATCTTCGGGTTCATAGCCGTGTAAATGTCGGTGGGCTTGCCCGGCGCCAGGTGAATGATGAAGAAAGAGATGAGCGTAATGCCTAACAGCGTGGGGATCATTTCCAGCAGCCGTTTAACAAGATAGGCAAGCATCTACGGCACCATGCCCGGCCGCTGGAACGGTTTCGGGACATACCATTTGGGCAGATTGTACGTAATTCCGATAGGTGTAGCCCTCATCCCTCTGAACCGGGCGCTCACGATGGGTGTGGCATCGGGAACATACAAAAATATATAGGGAAGGTCCCCGGCGAGTATCTCCTGGATCTTGAAATATGCCTTTTTTCTCTCCTTTATATTGAAGGTCCTCCGTCCTTCTTCAAGGAGGGCGTCGACCTCGGGGTTGCTGTAGCTGACGAAATTGAACTCCTTCTCCTTTGTCTTCCCCGAGTACCATATGTCGTACTGGTCCGGATCGGGGCCGATCTGCCAGCCGAGGATAACAGCCTGAAACCGCCGTTTGTCTATGTATTCATTGATGAAGGTGCTCCACTCTATGGCCCGTATGTGGACCTTTATTCCGACCTTCGCAAGCCTCCACTGGATAATCGTGGCGGTATTCGTTCTGGATGTATTCCCCATATTAGTCAGGATGGTGAATTCGAAAGGTCTGCCGTCCTTGTCGAGTATCCCGTCTCCGTCGGTGTCCCTCCATCCCGCCCCGGCCAAGAGTCTTTTGGCCTTTTCGGGATTATAGGGGTACCGTTTGACGTTCGGATTGTAGGGCCATGTATGAGGGACATAAGGTCCCGTCGCGACGCTGCCGAGTCCGAAAAGGACTACGTCCACGATCTCCTGTTTGTCGATGGCATAGGCGATAGCCTGGCGCACCCGTCGGTCTTTGAAGAGGGGATACTTGAGGTTGAACCCCAGATAGGTATATACAAATGAGGGATAACGGAATTTCCGGAAGTTCCTCCTGAAGTATGCGGTGTTGGTCTGCTTCACATACTGGAGGGGAGTGAGGCCCATCATGTCCAGGCCGCCCGCCTGCAGTTCGAGAAACATCGTAGCCGGGTCGGGGATAATCCTGTAAACATAATGGTCGATGTAAGGCCTTCCCTCGAAATAATCCCTGTTGGAATCGAGAATAAGCTCCTGCCCCGATATCCACTTCCTCAACCTGTACGGTCCCATGCCGACAGGGTTGCGACCGAGAGGACTCTTCGTTATGTCTCCGCCTTCAAGGAGATGTTTGGGTAAAACGACAAGGTTCCCCCATGAAGTAAGGGCCGGGGCAAAAGGCTTTGCGTAGGTGACTCTGAAGGTATATTTATCGACCACCTCCGCCTTCTTCACCTGCTTGAAATCCTCGCTGTATGCAGTGGGCGTATTCTTGCTGATTATTGTCTTATAGCCGAACATCACGTCATCGGCCGTGAACTCTGCGCCATCGGTCCATTTCACTCCCTTTCTGAGATGAAAGGTGATAACAAGACCGTCGGGCGAGATATCCCAGGATTTCGCAAGGTCGCCGACCACCCTGAGGTCGGTGTCATATTTCACAAGGCCGTTGAAAATCAGGCCAGCCACATCCTGGGACGCGCTGTCTCCGGAGAGCATGGGGATAAGGACCCTCGGCTCTCCGATGCTGCCCACTACCAGGGTGCCTCCGTATGCAGGCGGGTATGTACCTTTCTTGAAGTCTTTCAGTGTCTCTCCCGACGGCCCTTTCCGGCAACCGGAGACAAGAAGACCGACGGTGAGAACCATAAGAAGGCAAAGAACGCGCTTCATCTTTTAAAGAATACTTCAACCTTTTCGCAATTTGCAATCCGCCTGTGAGGTATCCTTATTCACCTTCAGTCGCTCCCTTCCCGTCGGAGGATTTTCAGAACTTTGTTCACCGGCCTCGCCCCTATCTTGCGTTGAGACAAGCACGGTTTCTATAATACAAAGTCGCCTGCCGATATGTCAGGCCGCGGCCGGAGTCGGCGACTTGACAGGAAGGAATGCATGGACAAACTTGATAAGGAAATATTGGAGAGAAAACTGAGGAAGCTTGCCCTCTTCCTTTTCTTTCTCGTTGTCTTCCTTTCCTTCATATACCCCGTCCGGGACCCTGATACGCCGTGGCATGTAAAGACGGGCGAGTATATCTTGACGCACGGTACAATTCCCATGTCGTCGGACCCTTTCTCCTTCGCGACCGAAAAGATACCCTTTGTAGGCCGGTTCATTCTCTCCCAGAACTGGATTGCGCAGGTCCTTTTTTTCATCATTTACCGGTCCTGGGGCCCCTTCGGACTGGTGCTCACGCGGGCCGTCGTATTCACGCTGATCGTTTCGATCATATGGTATTTGATAGAGCACAGGAAAGGATTTTTCATCGCGTTGCCTGTTGCCGGAACGGTAGCCTTTCTCATACACAGATATTTCACCGGCATAAGGGCACAGATATTTACGTTCCTTTTCGCAGCAGCCCTCATTTTCCTGATCGAAAAATACAGGGAAACAAAATCTGTCAAATGGCTGGCTGTTCTGCCGTTCCTGATGTTTGTCTGGGCCAATATGCACGGGGGGTTTATCTATGGTATTGTCCTGATCCTGATTTACCTGTTCGGGGAAGGAGCCGGAATCGTTCTGAAGGGCAGGTTTGCCTCGTATCAGGACAGTCTGTCTGCAAGGCAGTTTGTGTCCGTCTTCGCGGCGGGTCTTCTCTCAGTCCTTTTTTCCCTGCTCAACCCTAATACATATAAGGCATTTGTCTATACGTTCATGACACACTCACCCCATTTCGAGCTTGAGACAATTTACTCCCAAATGATACAGGAATATCAATCTGCCCTGGCTTACTCCAGGATGAACCCTTCTGCGATGACTTACGGTTTCTGGGCCTGTGTTGTCTGTGCGGTAGTAATGGGGATTGTTTTCCTGCGGCGCCGGCAGGTAACTCCTCTGCTCCTCCTGATCTTCGCAGTTACTCCTGCACTGCTGGCCGCGAGGTATATCCCGCTCTTCCTCATCGTGGCTGCTCCCCTCGTAACGTATCTGCCCCCGACCGCCTTAAGAAAACCTTCCACTAGACTCAGGATAGGATCCCAGATCGTAATCATCGCCTTCTTGTCTTTTCTCGCGGTGTACTCAAATCCCTTCAGGAGCAGAGACATCCTCAGGTTCAACGAGAATTATCACTATCCCGTCAGAGCTACAGATTTCCTGCTTAAGAACGATATACGAGGAAATATTTTTGCTTCATACAATACGGCCGCCTTCATCCTCTTCAGATGCTATCCCGGATCCAGAATATACTCTGATTCCCGCTTTATCGATGTCAAGAGGATAATCAAAAGCCTGGAGATAGAGGGAGCCCTCGACCCGCCGGGGAGAGTATTGGCAAGCATCAACAGGCTCCTCCCCCCAGGCATAGGCACTATAAAGGTCTCCGGAGGCGGAGAAGAAAGCGGCGGCAAGGGTTCCCGCGACGAAGCGAAATGGAAAAAACTGCTGGACAAGATCAACGCGGACATAATCGTTCATGAGGCTGTAAATCACTTTACCGGCGGGATCTATCCACTGATCTTCAAGCTTGCTCAGGACAACACGTGGAAATTGATTGACGCCGACGGCACCGTAATGATATTCGTGAGGGACGAGCCGAAGTTCAGGGACGTCATAGCCAGATATCAACTGCCGAAATCCCGGATCTACGATGAAATACTTGAAGAATGCCTGATGGGAGCAGGCCATCACAGGGAGGCGCATTATTCGAGCATGGCCATTGCTTTACTGCTGAAGGGCATCGCCAACAAACGAACATCCTCTTTCATTGATACGTCCCTCTCACTTTCTCCCAACAGTTACATCGGAAACTATTCAAAGGCGCTCTTCCTTCTCATGACTCACAAGAAAAAAGCCGGGGCGTAGGGCTTCGGCGTAAGCCGTTCTTTTCGTGACTACCTATATGCCTTGAGATATTTGCCCGTCCAGGACTTACCGGACCTTACAATCTGGGCAGGCGTACCCTCAAAAATAATCCTGCCGCCTCTTTCACCGCCTTCGGGACCGAGGTCCACAACCCAGTCCGCAGCCCTGATCACATCGAGGTTATGCTCGATAACCAGCACGGTATTCCCCGATTCAACCAGCTTGTTGAGGATATGAAGCAGCGCCTGGACATCGACGAAGTGCAGGCCGACGGTAGGTTCATCCAGAATATAGAGGCAGCCTCCCTTCGACATGGTACCAAGTTCGGAACATATCTTGAGCCTCTGCGCCTCTCCGCCCGACAGAGTGGTTGCCGGCTGTCCGAGACGCAGATAACCGAGTCCGGTCTCCCTCATCAGTTCCAGCTTCGAAATTATGCGGGGCTCGCCATGGAACAATACGAGCGCCTCCTCGACCGTCATATTCAGCACCTCGCTGATGTTCCTGTCCCTGTATCTTATTCTCAGCGCCTCCGGTGAGTATCTCTTCCCCCCGCATCTCTCGCACGTGATATAGAGGTTTTCAAAAAAATACATCTCCATCAACTCGTAGCCTTCACCTTTGCATGTCTCGCAGCGCCCGCCCTGAACGTTGAAAGAAAAAAAGCCCGGGCCATAACCGTAAGCCTTCGCCTCTCTCTGGGCGGCAAAAAGTTTTCGAACATGGTCGAATATTTTCAGGTAGGTCACGGGATTCGAGCGGGGACTTCTGCCAATCGGGGACTGGTCGATGAGCTTTACGCCGTTCAGGAGCAGGTCCCCTTCCAGGCGTTCGTAATACAGCGGACGTTCCGTTACAGTCCTGAATTTCTTCGATATGGCCCTGTAAAGGGTCTCCACGACGAGACTGCTCTTCCCCGATCCGGAGACCCCCGTGACAGCGACCAGCCTGTTGAGGGGAACGGTGAAATCGACTTTTTTCAGGTTGTTCCCTGACGCGCCGTAGACCGTCAGTTTTCCGTCAGCCTCGCGTCTCTTCGGCGGCATCTCCACTTTTTCGGCGCCTCTTATATATCTGCCGGTAAGGGTCTCAGACGTAAGGAAATCGCCCCAAGGTCCGGAGAAGACGACTTTACCCCCTTTATGCCCTCCGCCGGGGCCCAGTTCCACGATCCAGTCCGCCCTCTCGATTATTCCCCTGTCATGTTCGACAACGATAACGGTATTTCCGAGAGCGGCCAGTTCGCCCATTATCCCGGCTATCCTGTCCGTATCCCGGGCATGGAGCCCCACCGTCGGCTCATCAAGCACGTAGAGCGTCCCGGTCAGCAGCGAGGACAGCTGGTTCGAAATGTTGATCCTCTGGTATTCACCTCCCGAGAGGGTCTTGCCGTATCTGTCGAGCGTGAGATATTCAAGGCCCACCTTCTCAAGAAATTGCACCTTCATCATGATCTGTCTCAGGAGTTCCCTCGACACATCTCTCCTGAAAGGTGAAAGATCGATATCGGAAAAGAACTTTCCGACCCGGGAAACGGGCAGTCTGCAAAGTTCCGCTATGTCGAGCCCGCCGATCTTATAGGCAAGCACCTCTTTTTTCAGCCTCTTGCCTCCGCAGGCGGGGCAGGTAACGCTTCTCCTGTATCTGCTCAAAAAGACCCTTACGTGGAGCTTGTATCTCCTGCCCTCCATGTCCTCGAAGAAATCATCGATTCCGTAAAAGCTGTCTCCACCTTTGAACAAAAGCTCTCTGTCCTCCGCCGTGAACTGACTGTAAGGTTTGCGGACATCGAGGCCCGCCCCACCCGCCTTCGCCAGAATCTGCTTCTTCCACCATCTGTAGGCAGGCTTGTTCCACGGGTCCACCGCGCCCTGCCGAAGTGAAAGCCCCTTGTCGGGGATGATCAGGTCCTCGTCATAGCTGAGGATATTGCCGAACCCCTTGCATTCGGGACAGGCGCCGACCGGGTGGTTGAAAGAAAACAGAAGGGGCGAGGGCAGCGGGAGCTCTATGCAGCATTCTTCGCAGGCGTTCTCCGATGAGAAACCGTAAATCGTGAATCGTGAATCGTGAGACGATAGGGGCGAGGTCACCTTGCCCCCACTATTGACTAATATCACCTTTATACGCCCCTTCCCTTCCTTCCAGGCCATCTCGATGGAGTCTGACAGTCTCGGTTCGCTTCTTATGACAAGCCGGTCGAGAACCACATCGAGTGAGGTGCGAGGCGTGAGGTCTGAGGCGTGAGGTGTGAGGGGCTTTACTCCCGGATCTCGCGGCGCGTTGGGGCTAGCGGTGGTGTTGCTCCTGACTCCTGACTCCTGACTCCTCACATCTTCTATGTCTTTTATCTCCCCGTCGATCCAGAGCCTCTGGAACCCCAGTTTTCTCAGTTCCTCCAAAGTCGCCCTTGATTCAAAGACGATGACAGCCCTTTCCCCCGCGTGTTTCTCGACCAGTTCGGCGGCTATCTGGGCCGGGTCCCACCTTCTTATTTCTCTGCCGCAGTTCGGACAACAGGGCGTTGAGACTTTGGAATAGAGGAGCCGGAAGAGTTCATACAGTTCTGTCAAAGTCCCCACTGTGGACCGGGACCCCCTGACGGGGTTTTTCTGTTCGAGGGCGATAGCGGGGCGTATGTTCAGGATAGCGTCGACATCGGGCCGGTCGAGTTTTTCGAGGAAAAGCCTGGCGTAGGTTGAGAGGGATTCTATGAACCGCCACTGCCCTTCGGCGAAGATGGTGTCGAAGGCAAGAGACGATTTGCCGGACCCTGAAACACCGGTAACGGCGATGACCTTGTTGTGAGGAAGCCTGAGATTTATATTCCTGAGGTTATTCTGCCTGGCTCCCTCAATAATGAGTTCCTTCGGGGACATCCCCTTATTTTAGCACAGGGAAATGAGAGGAAAGATAAAGGCAACGCCGACGCAGAGCACACAGAGCAGGCCACAGAAAGCACAAAAGTCACAAAAGGGCTTCCTGAGGAAGTTCCATAAATACCAAAAAGGCAAACTGCTGATCCGGTTCGTACAGAATTCATATAATCTGTCATTCCGGCTTGTCCGGAATCCTTCTTCGAAGAAAGATTCCCGACCTGCCTGCCGGCAGGCAGGCGCGCTTTGCTTGCGGGAATGACACGGTGAGGTGGTTAACCGGCTAAGCATAAGAGGCAGTTAGCCGCAGACTGACGCAGACTGACGATAGACTTTTCAACGAGTTTGCGCTCGCCGCCTCAGAAGTCTTTGTTGTTGTTATTGTCAATCCAAAAAGAATCACCGGCAACCCTGCTGCCGGTCTTTCCAACGGCCCAAGCCCTGAAAGTAGCCGTGTTTCCTCCGCTAAACGTCCACGTTATGTAATAATCATACGACAGATTTGAAGCTGCACCCGGCTTAAAACCTGGGAGATAATTAATGATGTTCTTGGCGTCGGTCTGATTGCTGCCAGAATTGTAAGTGGCGTCATAACGGAGGCTGTCCCCTTTACTTGACGACGAAGTTACGGGAATTGCGGCAGTTGAGTCAGCCGTAGCCGTATCTGGAGCATATTCTCCGTTGTCCGCAAAATACTGCTCTTCCAGCAATCTCAGGTTCTGCAGGTTCGAAAACGCCTCTGTACGGGTCGCCTTCTTTTGCTGGCCGACATAGGCCGGTATGGCAATCATTGCAAGGATAGCGATGATGGCAATCACTATGATCAGTTCAACCAGGGTAAAACCTTTCTTATCCATGTCTGCCTCCTCTATAGGTCAATTAAGCCTTCAGCAACGAAATCACCCAAAGGGTGAAACTGAGAGTAAAAAACAGGAAACCGTAGAGCGCGGGCCTGGCCCTCATCATTCCTTTTTCGTCAAAGCCCCGGAATATCACGAAGACAACCGAAGCGACCCAGCCGAAGAAACTCGCCTCCACGACAACGGCCCAGCCGGGAGCAGGCGCCCTGTCCACCTTCATTACGTAGAGCAGCTTCGTTTTCTCGGAAGCGGCATTTTCAGGTTTGAGAGACCCGTCCCTGATCAGCATTTTCACATCCATATCGGCTATCTCATCGTCACATTTCTTTATCCATTCCTTCCCCGGCGTATACAGACTGCGCGAGGCGTAAAAGGAACTTCGTATGGCGGAGAACGCGTCGACAGCCCACATCGGTTTGTTCTCTTTTTCGAACATCTTGCCTATCGTCCATAGCCTCTCCGCCGACTTCCCGATATAGGGCGACCAGGGAGAGTAAGCGTGCATCACCGAGTCATATTCCCGTATCGCCAGTTTCCATTCCGAGGCATTGAAATACTGCTCCGCCTTCACGAAGTGGCTCCTCTGCATATAAAGGACTTTTCCCCAGACCAGGACGATGAAAATTATGAAGGCGATCAGGCCTTTAATGAGATATTTCTTTTTCATAGGACTTCCGCGGGAGCAACTTCAGAGCGGCATTCCTCAATTCCCTCAACCTGAGCATCCACGGCAGCACCATGGCCTCTCTGACTATGTTCTTAGACATCTTCGACGTACCTGAGTTCCTGTCATAAAATATTATGGGCATCTCATGTACTCTAAACCCGTCCATCCTCACCAGATATGCCATCTCGATCTGGAAGGAATAGCCGTTGGAGTGGATCTTGTCCAAATCGATAGCTTTCAGGGCATCCCTGCTGTAACATCTGAAACCGCTCGTGAGGTCCGTAAGCCTGATGCCGAGTATCATGGCGGCGTATATGTTGCCAAATTTTGACATAAGCAGGCGCCTGAAGTCCCATCCCACGACACTTATCCTCTTATTCAGGTAGCGCGACCCGATTACGAGGCCATACCCCTCAATTTCCTTGAGAAACCAGGGTAATGCCCCGGGATTATGGGACCCGTCAGCATCCATCTCGATAAAATATTCGTATCCACGTTGCAGCCCCCACCTGAATCCAACTGCATAAGCTGTGCCAAGGCCAAGCTTCCCCGGTCTTTCAAGTAGTGACACCCTCTTCTCACGCGACATGATCTCCCTGACAACTCCAGCTGTGCCGTCCGGAGAGGCGTCATCAACAATGAGAAGGTCAAAGGCCTCATATTTCAGAACAGCGTCTATGATGGGTGGAAGACCGGTCTTCTCATTATAGGTGGGGATGATAACCAGGGCCTTGTTCATTAGAATTAAATTATAGCAAGTACCGTGCCGAGAAGGGAACCTAGTTCGCTACCTCGCCCAACAGATCTAAACATGCTTTGAGAACTTGTTCGACCCGTACCTTATTGAGGCACTCATAATCACGGTTTTCATCACATCTCAATGGTTTCGGAGAATACCTGAAACAGGGACTGCAGAACAATCCCGCCCTCACGATTCTCTGCTTAACTCCCCAGGGCCTGACCCACGCCGGGTTTGTAGGACCGAAAACGGCCACGGTGGGCACACCCGAAGCCGCCGCCATGTGCATGGGACCGGAGTCGTTGCTAATAAAAAGATTGCAGTGTCTCATGAGTGAAGCTGCCTCCCGGACGCTCACATCATCGACGGAAAACACCTGTTCCTTGTGACCCAAAAGTGAAATGACCTTTTCCCTTAGTGGTTTTTCCTCCGGACCCCCAAAAAGGAGGAAGCCCGCCTCTTCCAATTTCCACGCCAGTTCGTCAATAATCCTGGCAAAGGAATCCTCCGGCCATCTCCGCCTGTCGTGGTTCTTGAAGATGCTTGTGCCAGGATGGATCCCGACCAGTATCTGCTTATCAATGTTCCGCGCTTTCAGCCACCGTTCTGAAAAAGACTTTTCTTCTTCCGTCAGGTAAATTTCGAGCGGATAAGATCTTTTGACCTGGAGATTGAAAAAATCGAGAAGTCGCAGGTTCTCTTCGACACAATGCAGGCCGTCGTCTTCACGAACGGTCGCAGTTTTCAGAAAGTTCAACTCCCTCATATCGTTAGAACGATATCGATGTCCTATCCTGACAGGACTACCCGCGATAAAAGACGCGAGATTATAGTCCCGCCTGTTGGAGGGATAGAAGTTTATTGAAATATCAAACTTCTTTCTGAACCGCAGTATAAAATTCGCATTGGCAAGTTTGCCCGAATGAAGAAAGGGAAAGTGTATGTTCTCAGCAATAAAGGGATTGTTCATAAGAATATCCCTCGTTGTCTTGAACATGTGGAGATACGTAATCTCGGCATCGAACTGTTCTTTCAGATTTCTGATCGCCGGCGTTGTCATGAGAACATCGCCGATGCCGTAAAGAGGCAGAATCAAAACCTTTTTCATGCTTTTATTTCAACCTTTGCTTGATACTCATCCGCAAATTGGTCCTTCTCCCCAGTGGTCGCATTTCCGAAAAAAATTATTCACATTTTTGTCATTCCGGCCTGTCCCGAATCTTTCTTCCTCTTCGATAAATTAAGCTATCCGATATCTGACATGCGAGGATAATGCATTGTCAGATCCTAATTTCTGGTTGGCAACCACTTTTCTACCGTCTATTTCCCTGCGACCTGCAATAAATACCGCTCATACTCCTCCGCTATTCTGTCCCATGTAAACCTTTTAGCATAATCTATGCCCTTCTTCCCCATATCCCGCCTCATAGGTCCATTATTGAGGAGAAGCCACAGTTTTTCCGCCAGGTCCTCAGAGTCACCCACCTTGAAAGAAATGCCAAACCCGGCATCGACAGCATATTTCAGTTCTGGAATGTCACTTACAACAACCGGCTTGCCGCATGCAGCAGCTTCAAGAACGACAATCCCCTGACCTTCAAACCTCGACGGGACACCAAGGAATTGCGCCCTGTTGAGACATTCTATCTTTTCCCCACCCTTCACCGTCCCCACCCATTCAGTATTACGCATGTTTTTCAGCATTCCGAGAAATCGCTTACGATCCCTGCCGTCTCCCGCAATTCTCAACTTCACTGGTATGTTTTTTCCGTCCAGTAGAAGGGCAGGCCGAAGATGCTGTACTTGCGAAGGATCTCCCTTCCCAGATAATTCTGGATCTGAAGCATGACCGTGGTCTTGCCTTGATACCTGTAGCTGAAGAGAGGATTCCATGGTGCAAAATCTTCAATGATGACGTCATAATTACGATAGTTCTTCTTCAACAGCCCATGGGCAGAAAAGGCATAAGCAAAAATGCTCAGGAAATAATTACTTATCTCGGTTCCCACAAAATTTACTTTCAGATTTGGTTCTTCACAATCCCTCGCGCCGGGATATTTACCGCAGACAAGCGTTACGTCATGTCGCTCCGCAAGCCTTTTGTACAACTCCTGCGCCCTTACGGCCCCACCGCCTCCGACCCATGGATTATTTATGTAGTCATATATGAGATGGAGAATTTTCATGGACTGACGATAGAAATCAAGCCCCCTTCCCCATGTAATCAACAACTCTGTCCAAAATGACTTCGGGTTGCAACTTACCCATACATGCGTTCTTTTCAACGTTGACGCACCTTGGCGGAAAACGTAAGAATTCGAGACAGGGCGAGCAGGGGAGATCCGTCCTTATGATCTCTGTATTGTTCCCTTTCACAAGTGTCGGACTGCTTGGCCCCAATACGGCGAATATTTTTCTGCAACCCACGGCCTGCGCCAGATGAAGGGTCCCGTTGTCCGGCGTTACGAAGCACGACAATGACTTCAGGAGACAGGCAAGCCTGGCAATATCAAGTTTTCCCGAAAAATCCTCAAATCCCGTCTCATCTCCCAGTCTGGCAGCATATTTTCTGAACCGCTTCATGTCACTCCGGTCTCCCGTAATTAAAACTTTCGACCCTCTGGCGAGCAACATTCTCACGAGCTCGAAGATATGATGTTCAGGGTATTGTCTCGAAACCGAGTAGTTGATCGAACCAAGACCTCCGATATGAATGCCGACAAAATCACGATACCTTTCGAATTCGTTGGAACAATCAAGCTCTATCTTCTTCTCCAACCTCTTATCCTGCAAAGCAAACACATCGCTTGCTATGCTGGCCTTTGCGAGGGAGAGAATGTCCGTCTCACCGTCATCCATGCAAACTTCTGTAACATGCACATCCCCCCTCGGTCGCGTGTCAAAGCCCGAGTAAATTTTGCCCGTCTTCAGAAACCGTGATGTTACTACGCCGAACCCGCCTGATCGGGATGAGTCGAGGACTATAACGCCGGGAAAAGCCTTCTTACGCAACTTCACTAAGACCTTCATAAAATCAAATATGCCCGGGTCCCTGTTCAGCACCAGAACATTTTTCAGTCCGAGCAAATCAATGACCGCCCTGTTATACTTCGTACAGACAACCCAATCATTTTCGGCGAGCCTGTTTAAGACAGGAGTTGAAAAAAACTTTTCTCTTGGGATTCAAGTTTTTCGACCTTTCACACCTCAAGAAACAAAACGAAAAAACCTGTGTTTCAATGCTGTCGGCTGTTCACTTTAATACAACTTCTTGTTTCGAAAGAAATATTTCCTGAAAAATGCCACCACGCTTTCATAATAAAAAGAAGGTCTGAGAAAACCTGCCTTCATATAATAGACCAACATATTCCTTTTCTTGTTGCTGATGTAACTTAAATACAAAAGGCCCTCGTATATATGAAAGTACGCGTCCTTTCTATAATCTTTCAACTCAGGAAACAACTCAATGCATTTCTGCACGTGCCGCAAGTTATTTTCTTCCATCATTTTCACGTCTGTCTGCCTGCTATTCAAATGTTTTCTTATCTTCACCAAGATATCCTTGACGCAGGCGCTCTTGTGATGGCGGAGTATCCTTATCCACATGTTTGTGTCTTCCACGCCGGTCATGCTCTCGTCAAAAAGGCCCACCTCGTCAAATATACTCTTTCTTATCAGCGCCGACGAGCAAGAACCCTCGACCCATGGTATGTACATGAGATCTTTGTAAGTCGCGTAATCTTTGCGAGGCCACGTTATGCAGGGTAATGACTTTCCATGTTCATCTATATGCTCGACCATGCAATATATAAGCGCGGCGTCAGGTTCGTCTTTAGATAGCTGAATCTGTCTTTCCAACTTAGTCGGCAACCAGACGTCATCCGCATCCAAGAGCGCAATGAACTCACCTGCGGCAGCTTTAATGCCGGCATTGCGTGCAGCGGAGGGACCCTTGTTATCTTGATAGATATATCTGACCCGCCGGTCTCTCAGAAACCTTTTGACAACATCAACCGTGTCGTCGGTAGATCCATCGTCCACTATAATCAGCTCAAAGTCGGAAAAAGTCTGGGCGAGAACACTTTCGACGGATTCATGCAGAAAGTTGGAATAATTATGCGTGGGGATTATTACGCTGACCGAGGGTCCCATGTTTGTGCGCTCACAGTTCAAAAATCTTTCGGAACATTAGAGTAGAATATCTTGCGGTACAACTGGGCAAAGCCTGACAACCCGTGGCGACGCAGGAACTTACCCACCGCGGTCTCCAAGGGTCTGAATATCGTGTTCCATGCGTACGCCGCATCGACCTTGAGGCGATTATACCCATGCTTGATTGCTATGGTCCGAACCTCTCTGTACCTCTCACTCAGGTTTGTCATGCTAATCCCGCCTGTTGTCATAGTGGCAATGTTTCTTGGCACGTGTTTGAACAATATGCCGCTTCTAAGAAGCCTGAGGACCAGGTCATAATCCATTGCAATGCTGTAAGCTGGGTCGAAAACGCCGTATCTTTCATAGACAGATTTTCTCACGAAGACCGTAGGATGCAAGACAGGCATAGTTTTCCATGCGTCTTTTTTCGGATTACGAAGCGGACTGCAGGCAACAGCGGAAGTTCCCCCCGGACTCATAAGTAACATGTTGCCGTGTACTACTCCTGCATCAGGACAGTCCAAAAAAGCCCGCACAACGGCGCCAATCGCTCCGGGCTCGTAATAGTCCCCGGCGTGGATCATGCCGATAATAAGACCCGAAGCCATCCTTATCCCCTTATTCATTGCATCGGAGATTCCCTTGTCGGGCCCGGAAACCCATTTGGAAATCCTGTCCCCGTATTTCTTTATGATCTCAACCGTTCCATCAGTAGAGCCGCCGTCAACGACTATATATTCGATAAACGGATAATCCTGCGATATGGCGCTCTTTATAGTGCCCTCTATGTAATCGGCTCCGTTAAGAACGATCGTAATGATGCTGACCAAATGATTATCAGTAACGGACAGGCCTGCGGAACTCGGAACCGATTCGGTTTCACTCCCGCTTACCCAGTTCTCTTCATGCAATGTCAAGCACACCTCAGTATACCTATTATAACAGAGAAGATTCACGCCCTGTGTTTTCACCTTTGAGTCCCCAGAAAGGCATTAAGGTTGAGGGAAAGGGTGATAATTATAGATTGACAATCGTCGAAGCTCTTGAAAAACTCCCGGGGCATGTGAATTTATATTCAGCACTCTGTTAAAATAAAGCGAAACGTCGCTGTAGTGCAATGACCATTTGAGCGCAGGAGGAGTTTTTTGGGCAATAATGTGATTGTTTTCGGCGGAGACGGCTTCTGTGGATGGCCGACGGCCTTATATCTGTCGAGACACGGTTATGACGTGACGATAGTCGACAATCTCAGTCGCAGGAATATTGACAATGAACTGGAGGCATATTCCCTAACTCCCATTCAGCCGATGGGTACACGTCTTAAGGTATGGGAAGAGAGTACGGGCAATACAATCAGCTTTCATCATTTTGACATCGCGGTCAATTACTTCAGGCTTTTAAAGCTGTTTGAAGAAGTCAGGCCAACGGCCGTCGTACATTTCGCAGAGCAGAGGGCCGCGCCTTACTCCATGAAAACAGCCTTCCATAAAAGATATACGGTGCAGAACAACATTAATGCCACGCATAACATCCTGTGCGCAATTGTGGAGTCTGGGCTCGACGTCCACATGGTGCATCTCGGTACCATGGGGGTGTACGGGTATGGAACTGCCGGGATGAAGATACCGGAGGGTTATCTTAAGGTAGATGTTGATGTGGAAGGAGACAGGAAATCCCTCGAAATACTTTATCCTGCGGATCCCGGCAGCATTTACCACATGACAAAAACGATGGATGCCCTCATGTTCTATTATTACAACAAGAACGACAAATTTAGAATAACCGATCTTCACCAGGGCATCGTCTGGGGCACCAATACAGGGGAAACACTCATCGATGAAAGGCTTATAAACAGGTTCGACTATGACGGAGATTACGGCACCGTACTGAACCGATTTCTGATGCAGGCCGCAATCCAACATCCCCTCACTGTCCACGGGAAGGGAGGACAAACAAGGGCCTTCATACACATTCGGGACACCGTGAAGTGCATAAAGCTGGCCATAGAAAACCCGCCGGCCAAGACCGGGAAGGTGAAGATATTCAACCAGGCCACAGAGACCCATAGCGTTAAGTGGCTTGCGGAAATGGTATCGAAGATGACCGGGGCAAAGATCGATTACCTCCCCAATCCCAGACGCGAAGCCCCGGAAAATGAGTTAATGGTCTCCAATGAGGAGTTCCTTAAATTAGGACTGTCCCCGATCACCCTGAGCGAGGGCCTCATGGAAGAGGTAATGGACATCGCAAAGAAGTACAGGGACCGTTGCGATGTGTCAAAGATAAAGTGCACGTCCAAATGGTGCTCCGACATCAAGTTGGAGATATAAGGCTGCGCTGCATATAAAAAAACGTCTTTCCTGGCCGTTTCCGGCGTGCTGCCCGGAATTTACCGCATTTATTTCGGCCTTTCAGGCGGCTTTGCCGCGAAGGTGGATGTCATCTCTATTAAGAAATTATTTTCCCTTTTCGTTTTTTGATTTTCGCTCCAGGAACCACTTCCAGGTCTTTTCCAGGCCCTCGCGCAGGCCGGTGCGGGGGTCATACCCCAGTATCTTCCTGGCCTTGCTGATGTCCGCGTAATTAAACCGCACCTCGCCCGCGCGGAACGGCTTGTACATTACTTCAACCTTATAACCGGAGCCGATCACCTCTTTAATCCGTAAACTATCAGAGGCTCTCCTTTCAATATCTGTTTGAAAAAAGCGGCCACAACGCTGCCTTTATGATAGGAATGTAGACCGTACACGTTTGAAAACCGAAGCGACACGATTTTCATTCCATAAGAACCAGCAAAAGCAGAACAATAGCCCTCTATGGCCAACTTGCTTGCTCCATATGGCGACTCAGGGCGCGGCGGCATGGACTCATTTACTGGAGGGGGCACATTGCCTATGATGGCCCCGCCCGTGGAAGCAAACACAAAATGCTTCACATCGGCATCTCGGGCCGCCCGAAGCAGGTTGTAAGAACCAGTGACATTTACATCAAAATTAAGATCGGGGTTGGCGATGGAATCCATCACCCTGGTATCAGCAGCAAGATGGACAATCGCGTCTACCTTTTGGGCCAGTTCCCTGACCAGTCGCCTGTCCCTTATGTCTCCTTCCGTGAAAGCGATATCGAACCCGGCAAGATATTCCTTCTTCCCCAGGGAAAGGTTGTCCAGGACGA
>JARRRD010000031.1:0-18087 GCA_037381085.1 Candidatus Sulfobium sp. | reverse complement strand
ATTCGGTTTATACAGCACGTTGTCATTCCCGCAAGTGAAGCGCGCCTGCCTGCCGGCAGGCAGGCCGGGACTCCTTCCGGAAACAAAGAAAGATTCCGGGCAAGCCGGAATGACAGATAAGAAGAATTCTGTATTAACCGGATAAGCATATTTTATAAAGTACATGAAAAGTGAAAAGAATAAGTCGCGAATCGTTCCGCGCAGGATCCCGGTACCCGAGCAGGAACCTCGGAAGCGTCGCGGCAATTTTGAAGAGGTGTCCCGCGGCTTCACGCCGGAGCTTGCCGTGAAGGAGGCTGAAAGGTGCCTGCAGTGCAAGAATCCCGGCTGTGTGAGGGGCTGTCCCGTCAACGTGCCGATCCCCGGTTTCATCAAGCTGGTGAGGGAGGGGGATTTTGAGGGCGCCATTAGGCTGATCAGGGAAAAGAATGTGTTGCCGGCCGTCTGCGGCCGTGTGTGCCCCCAGGAGGAACAGTGCGAGAAGCTCTGCATTCTGGGAAAGAAGCATGAGCCGGTCGGCATAGGCCGGCTGGAGAGGTTTGCGGCGGACTGGGAGAGAAGGCAATGTTCAGTGAATGTTCCGCCTGTTTCCGCACCGTCCGGTAAACGCGTGGCGGTCGTGGGAAGCGGGCCGTCGGGACTTACCTGCGCTTACGACCTTGCCAAACTGGGGCACAAGGTGGTCATTTATGAAGCCCTGCACGAGGCGGGGGGCGTTCTCTTTTACGGCATACCTGAATTCAGACTTCCGAAGAACATCGTGACATGCGAGATCGAGGTGTTGAAGAAGATGGGGGTCGAGATCGTCAGGAACGCCGTGATAGGTAAACTCATGACCGTCGGGGAACTGATGGACGAGTATTCCGCCTGCTACATAGCGACGGGCGCCGGCCTTCCCAGGTTCCTGAACATCGAGGGAGAAAACCTCAACGGTGTATACTCCGCCAACGAATTCCTGACGAGGACGAACCTTATGAAGGCCTATGATTTCCCCAGGCATGACACCCCCGTTATAAGGGGGAGAAGGGTGGCGGTCATAGGTGGCGGCAATGTGGCGATGGATTCGGTGCGGACCGCGCTTCGTCTGGGCGCCGAGGAGGCGATGATCGTCTACCGCCGTTCCGAGGCCGAAATGCCGGCGAGGAAAGAGGAGATCCATCACGCGTGGGAGGAAGGGGTGCGGTTCGAGTTTCTGACGAACCCGGTCAGGATAATCGGGGAGAAAGGCTGGGTCAAGGAAATGGAATGCGTCCGGATGGAACTGACTGAACCGGATGAATCGGGCAGGAGGCGCCCTGTCGCGAGGGAGGGCTCCGGGTTCAGAATACGGACCGATGTGGTGATCGTGGCGGTGGGCACCGGCGCCAACCCTCTTATACCGCGAAGTACCGGCGACCTTGCGCTCAGCGAAAGAGGATATATTGCGGTGGAAGAAGAAACGGGGCGCACGAGCAGGGAGGGTGTCTTCGCCGGCGGCGATATTGTGACCGGTTCTGCAACGGTCATTTCGGCCATGGGGGCCGGCAGGAAGGCGGCCAGGGCCATCCATGAGTATCTCAACAAGCCTTCGTGCGGACAAGCCGGCAAGCGTGAAAAATAGGCGCCCGATAATGGCAAAAAATCAGTTTTGAGATAAGTTCTATTGTATCCCTTCAGTTATGGGTCAAATCACAGGCGGTCACAGAAGGATTCCCGACCTGCCTGCCGGCCGGCCGGCGCGCTCCGCTTGCGAGAACGACAGAAAACGGCTCGGTATCTATGGTCTTGTCATTCCGGCTTGTCCGGAATCTTTCTTCGCATTGCACCCCGTAACTGAAGGGATAAGTTCTGCTTACTGTTCACTATTTACTGCCTTTATTGTTAGAATACAGAAATCCCGGAAACATGGAAGAACTTTACGAAATTAAACTCCCGGTTTTCGAAGGTCCCCTCGATCTTCTGCTTCATCTTATCAGGGAAGCCAAGATCGATATCTATGATATTCCCATATCCTTTATCACCCATCGCTACCTCGAATATATTGAAATGATGAAGGAGCTTAACCTGGACATCGCCGGTGAATTTCTGGTCATGGCGGCCACATTGATCCATATTAAATCGAAGATGCTTCTGCCCCCCGACGAGGTGGAGGAGGCGGAGGAACCGGAGGACCCGAGACTGGAACTGGTGCAGAGGCTTCTGGAATACCAGACTTATAAGGACGCCGCCTATGTCCTGAAGGAGAAGGAGGACGAGGCCCTCCTCACATTCGGGCGTCCGCCCGAGAACGAGGAAGGCGAAGAAGGGGCCGAGCCGGAGCTTTATCTCTTCGACGTTACAAGAGAGCTGCTTACGGTAAAGGACAGGATGGTCTTCATCGTTGAGTTACTCGAAAAGTCCGAGGCCGTGAGGTTCGAGGAGCTTTTTGAAAGGCAGGCAGGGAGGCCGCAGCTCATCGTATCGTTTCTTGCACTTCTGGAACTGCTCAGGCTTGGTCTGGCACGCGTCTACCAGGAAAGGGAATTCGGCAATATCTGGATAATAAAGAAGCCGGATATGGACCTGGAAACGGGCCCGGACAGGGAGGTATCGGTCGGTGTCCGTCCGTAACCCTTGTACCGACACTGCGCCAGGCCGCCTTTTCCCGGCCGGTTGTCTGCTTTGCCATGTCTAACACCGTCAAAGTCCTGATAACATGCGTCGCAGCGATTTTCCTTTTTTCATTTCCATGCCCGCCCGATGCGTGGTCTGCCGCATTCATTACGGGAAGCGGGTGTTCCATAAGCAATGTCGGATATCTGAGCGCGCTCGCCAGGGAGTTCGAGAGAAGGACCGGCACGAGGGTTTTTGTCCGTGGAGGGGGAAGCGTGGTCGGGATCGAGGACCTGAAGAACGGCAATGTCGATTTTGCGGCGTCTTGCCGAGGCAGGATAGCGGGCGACCCCAGGGACATCCAATTCATACAGGTGGCCTGGGACGCACTGGTATTCATAGTCCACGAGAGTAATCCGGTCAACAATATTTCTCTCGAAGAGGTAAGGTCCGTGTATTCGGGGAGGATAACCAACTGGAGAGAGTTGGGAGGCCGCGACGGTCCCATAGAATTATTCGTCTCCCGGTCGCGAAGAGGTCTTTCGGGTGTGGAGAGCTCTGTCAGGCATCTGGTCCTTGACGGGAAGACTGTCAAATCCCCGAACGCGAGTTTCGTTGCGTCATCGGGTATTGTTGAGCAGTTGGTCGAAGAGACCCCTGACGGGTTCGCGGCGACGGGGTATACCAGCGCAAGGACACGGAATGTGAAGATGTTGAAGGTGAATGGCGTTTATCCGACTGTGAAGGCCATCATCGACGGCAAATACGGCCTGAAGAGGCCCCTGTTTCTGGTGATTCCCCCTGACCCTAAGCCGGAGGTTATCCGGTTCGTGAGCTTTGCGCTGAGCGAAGACGGTCAACACTTCATAAGTTCGCAGGGGGTCGTGTCTTTGCTGGATTTACGTGAAGAAGATCGGTAAGCGTCAGTGCCGGTGTCAGTGAGTGGTGCCGGCAGAAGGAAGAACATCTCCGGAATCCGACGGTTATGACTGACACCGATGATCGGGAGAAGGGGCGGTAATGTGAGAATTTCTCTCCGGACAAAGGTTGTGGTCCTTGTTACGCTGGTTATCGTTATAATCGGCGCTGTTACTACATTCCTCTTTACCGCGGCTTTCAGGCGCAGCGAGGAGGGGGGTCTGGTGAAGAGGGGGGCCGCCCTGAGCTACGCCCTCTCCCGTGCCGCAGAAGAAGGGCTCGTAAATGAAGACCTGGACCTCATCAAGAAGGCGTCTGATATCATAAGGGCGCCGGATGTGACCCTGGTTCAGGTGTATTCGGACCTGTGGGATGCTGTCGATGCCTATCCCGTCGAGATGCTGAACAAACCTGCTCAGCCTCAGGCCGTGGCCCACTTCAGGCATTCGAACGAGCCTTTTTCCCTGCGCGGAGACGGGGGCTACGATTTTTACCGGCCCATTGTTTTCAGGGCATCCGGGGGCTCTCCGCCCATAACCATCGGATTTGTCAGGGTCTCGCTCTCAACGTCATCGACCATAGCGCAGTTGAAAAAGATAATCGTTGCCGATGTGGCAGTGTCCGGGTTGATCATACTGCTTGCAATCCTGTCGATCAACATTCTTGTCGGACGTCTTGTCATCAAACCCGTCACCGGTCTTTACAGGTCTGTCTCCATGTTCAAGAAGGGCATTCTGCCGGAAGAGAATGCAGAGGAGGGGGCGGGTGATGAGATACGGGAGCTGTCCCGGGAGTTTGCGGTCATGTGCAGGTCGCTGAAGGAAAAGGAAGACAGGCTGGTGGAGTCGGAAAAACGGGTGCGATCACTCTTCGAGCGCGTCGAGCATGCCATTTTCAGACTGGATGCCGAGGGCTCCGTGGTGGAAGCCAACGGCAGGTTCAGGGAGATGTTCGGAGATGTGACCGGTATCTGCGAAATATTCGGGGAGTATGAAGCGATCGACTGTCTGGGAAAGACGCTGCCGGAAAAAGGGGTCCATGTGGAGCGCAATGTTACGGGGAGAAACGGAGAGGAACGGAGCATTTTTCTTTCGCTGTACCCCGAAAGGGCCGATGACGGCGCATTGACGGGTCTGGACGGATATATCATAGACGTGACGGAAAAAAAGAAGCTTGAAGAGCGGCTCATAAGGGCACAGAAGATGGAGGCCGTGGGGACGCTCGCCGGTGGTATGGCCCACGACTTTAACAACCTCCTGACGGCAATACTCGGCTACTCTGAGATTATTCTGTCCATGACCACGGAGGGGGACCAGTTCCACAGACCGGCGACGGTCATATACGAGGCGGCGCAAAGGGGTGCGGATTTCGGCCGGAAGATACTGAGCATGACCAGGAAGGAAAAGATAGAGGCAAGGGCCGTAAATGTGAACGACATTGTGCGCCGCTCGATGGAGCTTCTCCAGCACAGTATTCCCAAGAACGTAGAGATTGTCACGCGGCTGACTGACGGAGTGCCTTTGATAAAGGCCGACCCTTCCCAGATACAGCAGGTGATCATCAATCTCGCGGTGAACGCCCGTGATGCGATGCCTCAGGGAGGCAGGCTGTTGATCGAGACATCGGTTGTCGGGAGCGAGAACGGCGCGGCCAACAGTCTTGAAGGATATGAAGGCGGCTTTATAAGACTGTCAATCTCTGATACTGGCGGCGGTATCGACCGGGCGACTCAGGGCAAGATATTCGATCCGTTCTTTACTACGAAGGAAATGGGGAAAGGCACGGGACTCGGGCTCTATATAGTGCATTCGATCATTACCAATCACGGTGGCTACATAAATCTCTACAGCGAACCATCCCAGGGAACACGCTTCAACATATACCTCCCTGTTGCAAGAGAGGAGGAGCCGGAAGACCGCAGCCCCGATGACGACATCAGAGGATCAGGTACGATCCTCGTGGTCGACGACGAGCCTGACGTGCGGGAACTCTGCATAGACATGCTTGAGCCGCTGGGCTATACGATAATGACCGCGGAGAGCGGTAATGAAGCCATAAGGATTTACAGGGAGAAGGGCGAGAGTATTTCACTGGTGGTCCTCGACATGATCATGCCGAAGATGGGCGGGAATGAGGTGTTTCAGGTGCTCAAGACCATCAACCCGGAGGTCAGGGTAATTCTCTGCTCCGGTTACAGCAGGAACGGCTTCGGTACGATAGAGGAAATCCTGATGCAGGGGGCACAGGGGTTTATTCAGAAGCCTTTTTCGCGCCGGACTATAGCCCTCTCCGTTAAGAAGACCCTCTCCGCCTGACCGGCCCCATTCAGTGCAGCACGGAGATGAAGAAGGATTCCGGACAAGCCGGAATGACAAGCCGATGAAACTGAGCCTTTTTCTGTCATTCCCGCAAGCGGAATGCGCGCCTGCCTGCCGGCAGACAGGTCGGGAATCTTTCTTTGGCGGTGTGATTTCCCTGCTCCAGTTAAGTCGTACACTGACTCAGTCTCCTGACCTTGACTTTGAAACCTGCGCAATGGTAATTTTTACGCTATGGCCAAAGACTATAAAGATACTCTGAACCTGCCCCGGACGGCTTTCCCGATGAAGGCCAACCTTGCTCAAAGAGAGCCAGAGATGCTCAAGTTCTGGGAAGAGAAGAACGTCTACGGGAAGATGCAGGAAGTGAGGAAGGCGGAGGGCGGCAGATACATCCTTCACGACGGTCCCCCCTATGCAAACGGACATATTCACATGGGACATGCCCTGAACAAGATATTGAAGGACATCATAGTGAAGTACAAGTCGATGAAGGGTCTTTACGCTCCCTATGTTCCGGGATGGGACTGCCACGGGCTTCCCATCGAGCTTCAGGTCGACAAGAACCTGGGTGAGAAGAAGGACAGGATCGGCATCATCGAAAAAAGGGCCCTCTGCAGGGAATACGCCCTCAAATTCGTCGATATACAGCGCGAGGAGTTCAGGAGACTCGGCGTTTTCGGCGACTGGGAAAGTCCTTATCTGACTTTGACGAACCATTACGAGGGCACGATAGTGCGGGAGTTCAATAAGTTTGTCAGAAAAGGGTACGTCTATAGGGGGAAAAAACCGGTCCACTGGTGTCCTTCATGTGTGACGGCCCTCGCCGAGGCGGAGGTCGAATATAGGGATAAGGAGTCGCCGTCGGTATACGTAAAATTCGGGGTCGACGAGGAGAATATTGCGAAATACCTGCCTGCCCTCAAAGGGAGGAAGGTCTTCGTGGTGATATGGACGACGACCCCCTGGACGCTGCCTGCCAACCTGGCGATAGCCTTCCATCCCGATCTTGACTACGCGGCGGTCGAGCATGATGGAGAAGTGTTTGTCGTGGCCGGGGGCAGGCTGGAAGCGCTCCGTGATACTATCGGTCTCTCGGGGAAAGTGCTGTCTACTGTTTCAGGCAGGGCGCTTGAGGGAATGAAGGCGGACCATCCCTTCATAGGGCGAAAGTCGCAGGCCGTACTCGGTGAGTTTGTTTCCCTCGAAGACGGTACGGGTGTCGTGCATATCGCCCCGGGACACGGTGAGGACGATTACGAGACGGGCCTGAAGTACGGTCTCGATGTCTATGCGCCTGTGGACGACAGGGGACGGTTCACAAAGCAGGCGGGAGACCTTGAGGGTCAGTTTGTCTTCAAGGCAAACGCCGTGATCGTGGAGATGTTGAAGGAGAGAGGCGCTCTCGTAAGAGAGGAGAAGATAACCCATTCATACCCCCACTGCTGGAGGTGCAAGAAGGCGGTAATCTTCCGTGCCACCGAGCAGTGGTTTATTTCCGTTGAACACAATGACCTTCGCAAGGCTTGCCTTGAAGAGATAGACAGGGTAGACTGGGTGCCCAGATGGGGGCGTGACAGGATTTACGGCATGGTGAGTAACAGGCCGGATTGGTGTATATCCCGGCAGCGGAGCTGGGGCGTCCCGATCACGATGATAAGGTGCGAGGAATGCGGAGAGTTTGCCGATGACGAGAGGGTTCTGAATACCATCGCCGACATGGTTTCGCGGGGAGGTGCGGACGTGTGGTTTACAAGGAAGGCCGAAGATTTCCTGCCCTCCGGATATAGTTGCAAAAAGTGCGGCGGGTCCGCCTTCGGCAAGGAAATGGACATACTCGATGTCTGGTTCGATTCGGGGGTGAGTCATGCCGCAGTGCTTGACAGTGATGAGAGGCTTTCATGGCCGGCCGATATGTACCTCGAAGGCAGCGACCAGCACAGGGGATGGTTCCAGAGTTCCCTGCTTGCGTCTGTCGGGGCAAGGGGAAAAGCCCCTTATGGAACTGTCCTTACCCACGGCTTTGTAGTAGACGGCTCGGGCAAGAAGATGTCGAAGTCCCTCGGCAATGTAATCGCGCCCCAGGAGATAATAAAAGGGCATGGCGCCGAGATATTACGGATATGGGTCTCGGCGGAGGATTACAGGGACGATATAAGGATCTCGAAAGAAATACTTAACAGGCTCACAGAGGCATACAGGAAGATCAGGAATACGTGCCGTTTCATGCTGGGGAACCTTCACGATTTCGACTATGGGGACTACGGAAATCAACTCCATGAAATAGACTGCTGGGCGATGAACAGTCTTCAGAACCTCGTGAAAAGAGTGACGAGGGCCTATGAGAATTTCGATTTCCATGAGGTCTTTCATTCCATCCATAATTTCTGCGTTGTGGACATGAGTTCGATCTATTTCGACATCCTGAAGGATAAGTTATATACCGCGCGGTCCGATTCCCCGGAGCGTCGCGCCAGCCAATGGGTTATCGCCGAGATTCTCTCGACATTGACGAGATTGATGGCCCCCGTATTGTCTTTCATGGCCGAGGAGGTGTGGGGACAGATGGCCGGCGAGAGCAAGAGACGGTGCGTGGCGGAGGGCGACCTGGAATCGGTTTTCTTCTCTTCATTCCCTGTGGTGAGAGAGGAGTTCGCTGCGCCGGACCTGGAAGCAAGATGGAAAAAGCTCCTTGCTGTAAGAGACGATGTAAATAAGGCCCTGGAACTGAAGAGGGCGGAGAAATTCATCGGCAATTCCCTTGAAGCGAAGGTGAGAATACACCTGCCTGACGAGGAAAGAATTCTTTTGGAGGAGTACAGGGATTTCCTGCCTTCTTTCTTTCTGGTCTCCGCCGTGGAGATCGACGGCGAAAAGTCGCCGGGCTCTTATGAGGGCGCAGCGACCGAAGGGCTTCACGTTCTGGTTGAACGGGCGTCCGGCAGCAAGTGCCAGCGCTGCTGGAACTGGAGCGTAAAGGTTGGGACTTTCCAGGAAGAGCCGGATCTGTGCGACAGGTGTTACAGCGTTGTCAAGAATTGATTGACTTTGTCCGGGGGTTATGATAAAAAATTAACACTTTACCCGAGTGAGGAGGTCTGAAATGAAGGTTTGCTTGTCTGCAGTTGCCTTTCTTCTTCTGATTGCGGGAGTTGCTTCCGCTGGGACCGTTGCGCAACAGCCTGTGTCTGTTCCGACAATGATGCCATGGGGAATGGTCGGGACGGCGGCGGCCATGGGACTGTCGGGACTATATTTGATTTTTAAAAGGAACAAATAGGATCGTCCTTTAACGGGACGTCCTGTTTTTTTGGGGCGGTGCTCAACCGTCGCAAGTTCCTAAGGTTGACGCTGGGGGCGGGATTGCTGGCGTCTTCCGGCTATATACTGAAGGACCTCTTTATGCCCGCCCGACTGAACAACGGGGAGCGCGGGACTATTGGGGCGTTCATCGAAACTCTCATTCCCCGGGACGAAACGCCGGGCGCGTTGGAGCTGGGCGTGGCCGAAAAGATCCTTGATACTGCTTCTGAAGATACTGAATACAGGCGGCTTATCAGGAAGGGCTGCGGTTGGCTCGACCGGAAGGCTGTGGGCTGGGGAGGAAGCGGTTACTTATCGCTCGGTGAGCATGAGCGCGAAGAAGTGGCGGGAGAGTCAGCCGTTGCGCCTGCCGGGTCGATTCCCCGCATCTTTTTTGAACGTGTAAGATCCGACGCCTTTTTTCATTACTATGCCCATCCGGCCAGCTGGCCAGGTCTTGGATACAAAGGCCCTCCCCAACCCGACGGTTATCCCGATTACACGTCGCCGCAGTCTGTTGTGCATTAATGAGCGGGCAGTCATTTGATGTCATCATAGTCGGCTCGGGTGCCGGGGGAGGGGCTTCGGCATGGGCCCTTTCACATCGTGGGATGAGGGTGCTGGTGCTCGAGGCCGGACCTGTCTACCGACCCTCGGAATATTGCCTCGACCGGGCGGACTGGGAGCAGCATCTCTTCCCTGAGAAGGCGAAGCACAGGGGGCGCTATACCTTCGGAGCGATGCAGGAACTCGACGCCGGCAAGGCAGGGCTTCTTTCCTGGAACCACATCTCCGGCAGGGCAAACACTTCAGGCCGGAGAATGGCTGGATCCTACTATCACAAGAGAGGTGTCGGGGGCAGTACTCTGATTTTCAGTGCCGAGGCCCAGCGTCTTAACCCCGGTTCAATGAAGATGTACAGTCGTTTCGGCGTCGGCTGCGACTGGCCTTTCTCATATGGGGAGCTCGAACCGTTTTATTGCATAGCCGAACGGATCGCGGGCGTTGCCGGCCCCCCCGGAGACATTGTGCGCTTCAGAAGCGAGTCTTACCCGCTTCCGCCTCACAGGCTGAGTTACGCGGGCGTGAAAGTGAGGGACGGCTGCCGGAAGCTTGGCCTGAACTGGTCGGAAAATTCCGTCGCGATTCTGTCCCGCCCTTATGACGGACGTCCGGAGTGTAATTACTGTGCCAACTGTTATCGTGGATGCATGAGAACAGACAAGGGGAGCGCTGATGTTACATTTATTCGCAAGGCGCTCGACTCAGGCTTCTGTGAACTCAGAAGCGACTGCCAGGTGACCGGACTGGAAGCCGGTCCGGACGACAGGGTGGCCGGCGTCCATTACGTCGACGGGAAGGGGACACATCACAGATTGGCTGCCGGGGCCGTTATCGTTTCCTGCGGGGCGATAGAGACTCCGAGACTGCTTCTGGCGTCAGCGAGCCGCCATGCTCCCGATGGGATTGGAAATGAATCTGGCCAGGTCGGGAGACATTTCATGGAGACACTAGCCTGGTCTTCCAGCGGCCTTCATCCCGAGCCTCTGGGGAGTTATCGGGGCATCGCTGTGGGAGGGGTCTGCTGGGACTTCAATTCGCCTGATTCCATTCCTGACGTAGCCGGAGGATGCCGCTTCTGCTCCGGGACGCCCGAATCCGACCTCTTGGGCCCTATCGGTTATGCAAGGCGCGTGGCCAGGGGCTGGGGCCGGAAACACAAGGAGGAGATGAGGCGGGTTTTCGGCAGGGCCCTTACGATCATAGCCATCGGCGAATCACTGCCCAACGCGGGTTCTTATATTGACCTGGACCCGGATGAGGAGGACGCCCTGGGCATGCCCGTCGCCCGGATCAATACGCGGCTTGAGGGGATGGAGATAAGCCGGCTTGAGTTCATGGCGGCAAAATCGCGGGAGATACTGCAGGCCTCGGGAGTAGAAGAGATATTCGAGGAATTCGGTACCTACGATTTCTTTTCATCTACCCATGTCTTCGGTACCTGCCGGATGGGGACTGATCCCGAAAACTCGGTCCTCGACGGATACGGCCGGAGCCATCGCTGGAAAAACCTCTTTGTCTCCGATGCCAGCGTATTTCCGAGTTCCGGAGGAGGGGAGTCGCCATCAATTACGATTGAGGCGCTTGCAATAAGGACAGCAGGCCATATCATCCATCTGGCGGGACGTGGAGAACTCTGACTACTGATTTTCGCGCCTGAACAGTACCCGGTAACAGAGCGCTCCGGCCCAATAAGTGGCGAATATGAGAGCTGTTCCGATGAGCAGGGAAAAGATGACGGCGACCGCGTCGAGACTGTGAAATCCCGCCTGCGACTGGGACAGGTTGTGGAGCAGCCTGAAGAGGTCGTCGCTCCTCCACCGGTCAGGGGCTGCGCCGGAAAGGGCTGCTGCCGGCCGGGAAACCAGGATCGAGCCCATTTCGTAATAGTCGCCAAAGACTGACATGAAAGGCGCGTAGGCAAAAGGCGCCGCCAGTCCGAAGAAGATGCTTTTGCAGGTGGGAGATGATTTGAGTGAAGATATGGATTTCAGAAGGGGGACGCCCAGGAAAACAGTCAGTACGTACGGCATAAAGTCCGTTATAAAGAAGGCAAAATCGCTTCCTCTGGTGTCGAAGCCCGTGAGACGGCCTGAGTATTCAGAGCCTACCGAAACAAATGGAAAGATTTTCCTGAGGATGGAGGCCCCGTAAATTCCTGAAATATCGAGTCGCTCGACCTTCCCTCCGGCCATCACACAGCCCAGGGCATGCAGCAGTTCGTGAATGGGGACGTAAACCCACCATGAAAGGACGGCCGAAAGTAGGATTGCGAAGACGCTGAGAAAGCCGCCCTCTGCAAGAGACGCCTCCATGGCGGAAGAAAAATCACGCAGTGGCATGGCCAGCCATTTCATAACGACATTCGGGGTCCGGCCTGGACTCTTAAACATCGCATTAACGTACTTTGCCGCTTCTCACACCTTCATTGCCTTCCGTTGAGGAAAGGAAAACCAGATGTTTCTGAAACGTTGCCTGGCGGCATCCGGTACATCGCCGGAGAAGCCGAGGACGTCGGAGCCGCCCGGTCTGCGCACGGTGATCATTGCCTGGTCTATCCTGTGCGCACGCGAAATATCCCTGAATGCGGCCAGTATTGAAGCGGAGACCGAGCCCTTTACCAGGACGGTTTTTCCGTCACGGATCAAAATGACAACCGGGGCGGTTGACAGGTTTGCCCTCAATCTGAGAAATCGTCGCCCCATAATCCATATCCATATCTCTTCTTTTTCAGCATGCTATCCCTTCTTCATGTTCAGGAACCTGGGACAAAGAAAGAAGCCCTCTTATAATGGCGGTCATTTCGGCCGTTGCTTCCGAACGGACAGCCCTCTTCCTCAAAGTCTTTACATCCCGAATGCCTCTTGTATACCAGAGGAAGAATTTGCGAAAGATCATATTACCAAGCTGTTCTCCGTAAAAGTCCCGGCACAAATCCAGGTGGCTGATCATTGTTTCGACGAGATCTTCAACGGCGGGCCCCGGGGGAGTCGTCCCTTTTTCGAGGAATTCCGCTGTTTGCCCGAAGATCCACGGGTTACCGAGCGCACCTCTGGCTATCGCCACACCGTCGCAGCCCGTTTCGTCAAACATCCTCTTGACAAGCTGCGGGGTAAGGGCGTCTCCGCTGGCGACGACCGGCACTGAGAGTGCCTCTTTTACCTGTCTGATGATATTGTAATTTGCGCACCCGCTGTATCCCTGTGCGCGGGTGCGGCCGTGAACAGTCAGGGCGGCCACCCCGGCATCCTCCGAGTAGAGGGCCACGTCCCTGGCGTTAAGAGAGTTTTCATCCCATCCCGCCCGTATTTTAAGTGTGACGGGAACCCTTGAATGTTTCACCATGATTCTGAGCAGCCCCTGGAGCTTGCGCGGCTCATTGAGAAGAGCGGCGCCTTCTCCCCTTGAGGTCACTTTGGCAACCGGACAGGCCGCATTAAAATCAAGGATATCGAAGTTATAATCATCGAGGGTCTCAACGGCGGCCTTTATAATCTCCGGATCGTTTCCCAACAGCTGTACCCCGACCGGCCTGTCGCTCGCGACAGTGGCCATCATCCTCGCCGTCTTCCTGCTTTTATAAACCAGCGACCTTGCGCTTATCATTTCCGCGAAGGCAAACTTACATCCGAAAGAACGGTTGATCAGGCGAAAAGGCAGGTCGCTTATTCCCGCCATCGGGGCAAGTATGCATCCGGAGGTTAGTGACAGAGTTCCGATCTTCAGCATGGAAGTTATAGGATAACAGAAGAGAGGTGAGGTGATAAAGAAACGGAAGGGAACGCAAGGCGCATAGGGCAATAAAAGTAGTTACCGCTGAGGCGCGCGATTTCCTGTTTTTTCTGAACGCCGTAACCCATGCGCTTTGCTCTATGCCTGATATGGACGGGTTGAATTTCTCTGTGCTGCTGGTATACTGATATTATAAGCTTAAAGGAGGTTTACGGCATGGCGAGAATAGTTACGTATGAATGCGAGGAGTGCGGTACGGAGGTCGTGGTGACTGAAACGGGAGGCACGTCGCTCAGGCCTATTTACTGTTGCGGACTGGAGATCACCGAGATCTCTTCGGTCCCTGACGCCGGCGGTGCGGCGAAGAGGACGGCGGGAAAGGCGGCCAAAACTTCGCGGAAAGGAGTGAAGAAAGTGGCGAAGAAGAGGACGACGAAATCGACGGGGACGGCGAAGAAAAAGACGGCAGCGAGGAAAACGGCCAAAAAGTAAGGGACGTCATGTGTACATGTCATTTCCCGGATGACATAATAGTATGTCCGCACTGTAAGAGAGACGACGAGGGATTTAAGATCGCGCTGTCCGATTCTCCTTTTGAAAACCTCGGAGACGGCCGGTTACGGTGCGCCTGCGGGTATGTTTTCAGCCCGGCGGACAATTTTTCTCCGCTTCAACTCGCGGACAGAGGAAAAAGTATCTCTCGAAGCCGACACGGACGACTGACACGGACACTGCGTGACTAAGTCGTGTTTTGTGCCCGCCGGTTAATGAAGATACCGTGACTCCGGCCGAAGTCTCGAATGCGGTCGGGATCGAATTTTCCTGCAAAATAGAATTTCCTGAATTCAGTCCCTTCTATAAGGTGGAGAATGAAACTGAGATGCCCCGAATAGCCGGTGTCGTCCAACTGCTGAATGCGGTTGATCGCCTTCCGCGACAATTCGTAAGCCCGACGGTGAATGGTGGCTCCCCTCCCTTCGCATTTTTTCAGTGAATAGAGCTGTCTGCAGCTGAAGGGCCGGACATCGTAGATGCTGCAGGCCCGCTGGTCGTCCAGAAAAGGGCATGGGGAGTTTCTCCCCTTTTCCTTTTCCACCCTGTTCACCTCAATTCCGGAAAAAAAGGAGGATTGTTCCCCGTGAGCAAAGGCGCTCAGCCGCCGGCGGATAATGACCCCCTCCAATGTGGTGATGTCCACATTCCCCATGAAGGTGCAGCAGAAAGAGCAGCCTTTCAGACAGACCGCATTCCGTTTATAGTCCGAGACCTCTTCTTCGAAACGGTCATATATCTCATATAAATCCATCTCTTTCCCTGCGATCGGAGAGGCCCGCATGGCGGCAATGAAATCGTCCATGAAGTATTATAAAACAGAAGGCAGAGAGCATAGCGCACGGAGCTGGAAAAGAGACTTATAAGCCGGCCGGTCCGAAGCGGATCTCCGCGAGGAGTCGCTCCGGCCTGCAGGCCGGCGGAGGCAATTAATTACGGAAGTAATAAGTGAACGCTATCAAATCCCTTATAATATTATGACAGCGTGAGAATCTTATGACTACTGACGATACGGTCGAAAAATTATTGTCTCATTATCGCCTTTGGGGAATTGCGGCAGTGTCTTTCTTTATAATTGCCGTTTCCCTCCTGATGGTCCTGGCGTTTGTCCCTGGAGCCCCGGTGAAGATCCTGTACGTTGTCCTGCTATGCGGCTTCCTCTGGATAGGTGCGACCTCCTTCAGCAGACATGCCCTGGTTGTTCTGAAGCAATATATGGAGCGCGAATTGGGGATGGTGGAGTTCCTCTCCACGCAGCTCGTCGCGGTCCTTTTCCCTTTTGCATATAAGAAAGTGAAGGATGAGGTGAAGGCATTCAGGGAGCAGCAGCAGGGTCAAAAGAATGGATAAGGCACAGGAAAAAAGCAGCTTCACCACGGAGACACTGAGACACGGAGTTTAAAAACAAGAAAAAAGCCGGACGCCCCGTTAAACCTCATTGAATATACAAAGCCTTTTCTTCATTAGGCTATATTCTCCGTGTCTCCTTGTCTCTGTGCTGAATGAATTGACTCTTACGCCCTATCCCGGGTTCAGCATTTCTTCCAGGGTGATTCCCACGGACTCCGCCAATGAAACGAGGTTGTAGCCCCCCTCGAGACAGAAGATGCACGGTTTGCCTCCTGCGGCATGCAGGATCGAGCTCACTATACCTCTGATCCCCTCGCTCGAAACCATGATGCCGGCCAGGGGGTCCCTGGAATGCAGGTCGTAACCGGCAGACACGATCACCATGTCGGCGGAAAAGTCCCTGAGCAATCCGGGAAGGACTTCGTCATATGCCTCCAGATAGTCCTTGTCACCCGCACCGGCGTGCATCGGAATGTTATATGTGAACCCCGCTCCCTTGCCCCGTCCCTTTTCGAAACCACTGCCCGTTCCGGGGTAGTGTGGGTACTGATGAGTGCTGAAATAAAAGACGGTGTCGTCTTCCTCGAAAATATGCTGAGTACCGTTTCCGTGATGCACGTCAAAATCGGCTATAAAGATCTTTTCATAACCGGCCTTCTGAGCATATCTGGCGCCGGCTGCAACATTGTTAAAAATGCAGAAGCCCATGGCCCTGTTCGCTTCCGCGTGATGTCCCGGCGGCCTCACTGCGCAGAAGGCCTCCCGGATAGTGCCGTCTCCGCAACGGTCCACGGCCTCGAGAACGGCTCCGACAGCGAAGAGGGCGGCTCCCACTGAATGGTCCGAGACATAAGTGTCGGCGTCGAAGTATCCAGTGAACCGGCTGATCTTCTCATAATAAGAAGCGGTATGGACCAGGAGCACGTCTGATTTTCCGGCCTTTCTCGGCTTCACATGAATCAGCCGGTTCCACAGGCCGGTTTCCTTGAGATGGTCAGTTATGGCCGTAAGGCGGTCTCCTGATTCAGGATGACCGGCGGGCATTTCATGGGTAAGAAAGACATCGTCGTAGACAAAACCTACCTTTTTCATGCCTAATTCTAGCATGGGAAGGACGAAATAAAAAGGGCAGGGTTGCCCCTGCCCCTGGAAGCAATGCCGTCTGCTTCTGTTAGAAGAGTCCTTTCACCTTGCCGGTGTTCACATCAACGTCTACCCTTCTGTAGGCCGGGTCGGAAGCCGTACCGGGCATGAGTTTGATGGCTCCCGCAACAGGAACCACAAAACCCGCACCTTTATAGGTAAGGATGTCTCTGACGAAGAGCTTCCATCCCTTGGGGACCCCCTTGAGGTTGGGGTTGTCCGTAAGGCTGAGGTGCGTCTTTACCATGCACATGCCGAGTTTCGATATCTCCGGGTCCGCCTCCATCTTCTTGGCCTTCGCCAGGGCCTCCGGTGAAAATTCCACCCCTTCAGCCCCGTAGACGTCCTCGGCGATCATCTCGATACGGTGTCTCAAGGAAACATTGAGGTCGTAAAGGAACTTGAAATCATTGGGCTCGTTGCAGGCATCCACGACGGCGTCGGCGAGCTCGAGGGCGCCTTCGCCTCCGTACTGCCAGTGCCTGGAGAGGGCAACCCTGGCCCCCGCCGCCTCCGCGAGCCTTCTGACCGCCTTGATCTCGTTGTCAGTATCCGTGTAGAAGGCGTTGATACAGACGACGGGATTGATGCCGGCCTTCTTGATGGTATTTATATGATGGATCAGGTT
The DNA here is from genome assembly GCA_037381085.1 of Candidatus Sulfobium sp. Lineage (GTDB taxonomy): Bacteria > Nitrospirota > Thermodesulfovibrionia > Thermodesulfovibrionales > UBA6898 > JARRRD01. Next base: position 1,011 of record JARRRD010000031.1, on the reverse strand, counting down.
TTCGCACCCCTTTTCCACCCACTCGACATTTTCCCCGCCGTATTCCTTCGGAATGGGCTTGCCCGGTACCGGAATGGGCGCGCCGCCGTGACACTTGAGCGCCCTTATTGTGGCGACGATGACGGCAGCGTGGGGCTTCAGACCGGAGAACCTGCACTTGAGGTTCCAGAATTTCTCGAAGCCTATGTCCGCCCCGAATCCGGATTCGGTTACGTGATAATCGCCGAGCTTGAGGCCGACGCGGTCCGCTATAATGGAGGACTGTCCGATGGCTATGTTGGCGAAAGGCCCTGCGTGGACCAGCACGGGCTGGCCTTCCAGGGACTGCATGAGATTGGGGTTCAGCGCCTCCACCATCCATGCCGTCATTGCCCCGGCCACTTCGAGGTCCTCCGTCGTGACGGGATTGCCGCTCTTGTCGTAGGCCACGACTATCCTGCCCATCCTCTCCCTCATGTCTTTCATGTCTTTTGCTACCGCCAGTATGGCCATGACCTCGGATGATACGGCGATGGCGAACCCTGAGTTCATCATGAAGCCGTCGCTCTTGCCGCCGAGCCCGATGATGATGTCCCTCAGCGACTGGGCGCAGAAATCCAGGATCCATTTCATCTCAACGTTGCGCGGGTCGATGTTAAGCCTTTTCAGTTTGCGCTTTGCAAGCTGCTCATCGTTATAGTTGAACTCGTGCTGCATGCGGGAGGTGAGGGCAACCATCGCGAGGTTGTGGGCGTTCATGATCGCGTTGATGTCTCCGGTGAGACCAAGGGAAAAAGGCGTCAGGGGAATGCACTGGGAAAGGCCGCCTCCGGCCGCCGACCCCTTGATGTTCATGGTAGGGCCGCCCGAGGGCTGTCTTATCGCTGCGATGACTTTCTTTCCTCTCTTCCCCAGTCCCTGTGTAAGGCCCATCGTCGTCGTCGATTTTCCCTCACCCAGCGGTGTCGGCGTGATGGCGGACACATCGATATACTTGGCGTCCGACTTGCCTTCAAGGCGCTTCAGGACCCT
>JARRRD010000030.1:0-43323 GCA_037381085.1 Candidatus Sulfobium sp. | reverse complement strand
CTGTCGCCGAACTTCTTGTAGAGAAACGAGGCCCGGCGGAAATTGGACAGGGCTTTGCCGTAATCGCCCAGCATACGGAAGGCATTCCCGATACCGCAGAATGAATAGGCCATACCGAAACGGTCATTGATACCGCTAAACACCTTGTTCGCATTCGTATAATGCCGCAGGGAATCCCTGAAAAGGCCGGCGATGCGGGACGTTCCGCCGAGACCGCACAGGCTGTACCCGCTTTCGGACCTCAGCCGCAGGGACCGGAATATATCCAGAGACTCCCTGAACGCTTCAATGGCCTTCAGGATATCTCCCTTGATCCTCAGATTGCCTGCGGCCGCCCACAGGGCGAAGGCCTCGGCCTGTCTGTCACCGGTCTTCCGGTAGAACTTCAGGGCGTCCCTGAAAAGGGGCAGGGCATTCTTCCAATCCCCCTTTCCCCTGAGTGCGAGGCCTATATTCGTCTTTGCGTCGGCTACCGCGCACGGATCATTTATTGTCTTACCTGTCGCCATGGCTTCGGCATAGGACTGCACAGCGCGGTCGAAATCACCGGTCATCCGGTAAACATCACCCATCAGGAAACGGCAATCCAGGGTCCCCTGCAGGTCCTGCATGGCGGAATATCCCTTGAGGGCTTTCTTCAGGAAGGCCAGGGATTTGCCGTACTGGTTCTTCCCTCTGAGTACCTCGGCCTTCCTGAACAGTTTATCCGTTTCCGAGTAGTTCATTGAGCCTGTTCATGGTGGCCATGTAATTTCCGGAACTGAAAAAAGCCGATCCCATCACAAGAATGTCGGCCCCCGCATCCGCCACCGTTTTGGCGTTGGCAGGCTTTATGCCGCCGTCTACCTCTATGCGGACGGGCAATCCCGCTTCAGCAATCATCTTCCTCAGCACTCTTATCTTTTCCAGGCTGCCCGGGATGAAGTCCTGTCCTCCGAACCCGGGGTTTACTGACATGAGGAGCACCACGTCGACATCGTGCAGGATGTTTTCGAGGTTGCACAGAGGTGTCGCGGGGTTCAGGGAGACGCCCGCCCTGACGCCGAGCTCTTTCGTCCGCTGAATGGTCCTGTGCAAATGAGGGCATGCTTCGCTGTGAACAGTCAGTATGTCCGCCCCGGCCTTGACGAAGTCGTTCAGATACCTGTCCGGCTCCTCTATCATCAGGTGAACGTCAAGGGGAAGCCCCGTGACCTTTCTTATCGATTCAATCACAACGCCGCCGACGGATATATTCGGAACGAAATGGCCGTCCATGACGTCTATATGAATCATATGGGCGCCCGCTTCTTCCGCAGCCCTTACCTCCTCCCCCACGCGCGAAAAGTCGGCTGAAAGAACGGACGGCGAGATCTCAACCATTGCCCGTTTCCCCTTTGAGTTCCAGGTGCAGGCTGTCTCCGCTTCTCACCCGGGTGCCCGCCGCCGGTTTCTGCGACGCCACCACGGAGCCCGAGCCGGTAGTCTCCACCGTAAGCCCCATTTTTTGAGCTATCTGCCTGGCCTCTTCAAGGTCTTTGCCGGTGAAATCGGGGCAGCTGTAAGCTATATCCGGAGGACCCAGGCTGACGATAACGGTAATGGACCCCGTAGGTCTCTCATCAGGTCCGGGTTTCTGCGCCACGATCCTGTTTTTCCCGACAGAGTCGGAATGGACCTTTATTACCTTGCCTATTTTCAGCCCCTTCTCCATGAGCTCCTCTTCTGCGTCACCGAGTGGCATGTTTACTATCAACGGAATGGAATAGACCCTGGGGCCCTTGCTTACGACTACCCCTATCGACCTCTTTTCCTTCACCATATTTCCTGCGGGAATATCCTGACGCAGTATTCTGCCGGGCTGGATCTTCGGGTCATAATCTTCCCCCTCGATCTTCAGGTAGAGCCCGGATTTGTTAAGCGTCTCGTCCGCTTCCAGAAGACTCATGTTGTAGAGAGAGGGGACCCGGACGGCGCGGCTGAAGCTCAGAACCTTGAACGTGACAAACCCGAACGCAAGCCCCAGCAGAACGAAGACGATGAAGAGGAGGGGGATCCTGATAATGCTGCTCATTTTTTTCTGCAAAGTGACACCCCAAAAAAACCGTCCATGTCATGTTTGTGAGGATAGGTCCTGAAAAAGCCTTCCTGTTTAAAGTCCCTCAAAAGAGATACAGCATCTATAATACGGAAATCAGCGGCGGTCTTCAAGAAATCATTTATCACATGTTCCCCTTCCTCAGGTTCGATGGAACATACCGAATATACCATGACCCCATTCACCTTCAGCAGGTTTGAGACGGACCGAAGCAGCGCCGTCTGCCTTGTGCCGTACCCGCCAGGGTCGCCCGCCCTGAGACGGTATTTGACGTCTGGGTGCCGCCTGATGACACCGGTGGCGGAGCACGGCGCATCCAGAAGAATCCTGTCGAAGGTCCCCATGCCGCCCGCTTCAGTGATGTCCTCGTTGATTATTCTTACTGAATGTATTCCCAGGCTTTCTATATTTCTTCTGAGCGTTTCAATGCGCCTCTTGTTCTTCTCCACCGCGACGATCTCTCCCCTGTCGCCCATGAGCTGCGCGATATGAGTGGTCTTGCCCCCCGGTGCGGCGCAGGCGTCCAGTATCCTTTCACCGGGCCTTGGATCGAGCATATAAGTTATAAGCTGTGACGCCTCATCCTGGACCGCGAAGAGGCCGGCGCAAAAAGACAGGTCGGAGAAGGCCCTGACTTCCTTCAGCCTGATCCCGTCGGGTGAGGAGGCGGTCGGCGTCGCCTCTACCCCGTTCCGGGCGAGTATGTCGAGAAGTTCTTCTCTTGTCGTTTTCAGGGTATTGGCCCTGATTATCATCGGCGGGACGGCATTGTCCGCCCGTGCGAGAAGGAGCGCATCTTCTTCACCGAACCTTTTCACCCATCTCCTGACGAGCCATTTCGGGTGAGAAGTATTTACAGACATGGATGTCACGGGATCATCAAACTCCAAAGGAAGGGAATGAGCGTCCTTCCCCCTGAGCAGATTTCTGAGGACTGCATTTACAAGAGGAACCTTTCCCCCCGGTCGCTTCTTCTCTATCTCCACCGATTCGTGAACGACTGCCCATTCGGGCACCCTCATGAAATGTATCTGATATGCTGCGACTCTAAGATTGTTGCGGGTGAAATCGCCGAGCCTTTCGGGCTTCCTGAGAAAAGGAGCGAGCATCCAGTCCAGGGTGTCCCTGTGCCTCAGAACACCGTATACCAGCTCCATAAGAAACGCCCTGTCCCGCCTGTCGAAAGAGACGGCCAGTGCTTCAATGGATTGTTTCGGCCTTACGTCGGACGACAATATCTCATTAAGAGCGGTTATTGCTGAAAGCCGGGTGTTCGGCGCAAACATCTTGTCTGTTCCCAATAGGTTATTCTAACTCAGTCAGTTCGCCAATTTCAGAAGATTAGTGACTTTCCCTTGCCCCGTAGCTTGTTGACAAGGGGTTGCGGGGGTGAGAATCTATTTGCTAATGTCAGAACGAGATTGGTGAAGTCACATGGAGAAGTTGAGTTGTCATTCCGGCCCGTCCGGAATCTTCCCGCGGTTTCAGAAGGATTCCCGACGCCTGCCTGCCGGCAGGCGTTTTGCTTGCGGGAATGACGGGCATCTGTGTTCATTCGATATTATTGCTCCACCGTAATTTGTAACTGCCGTTTATCGGCCAAAATATTTTATAATTAATACATGGCTGTTTTGGAGATAAAGAAATATCCGGAAAAGGTATTGAAGAAGAAGGCGTTGCCGGTGACGTCCTTCGACGGGGAACTGCAGGCCCTCATAGACAACATGATTGAGACGATGTACGCCGCCCCGGGCGTGGGATTGGCCGCTCCTCAGGTAGGGGTGTCCAGAAGGCTTGCGGTTATCGATGTCAGCACAAAAGAGGAAAAGGCACCGCTGCTGGTACTTATAAACCCCGTTTTCCTCGGCAGGGAGGGGGAGATTGAATTCGAGGAAGGCTGCCTCAGCCTGCCCGACTATACCACAATGGTAAAGAGGGCGGAGAAGGTTGCCGTTCGCGCCGTGGACCGTGAGGGCAGGGACACCGAGATCGAGTGTGGCGGTCTCCTTGCGATTGCGCTCCAACATGAGATCGACCACCTTGACGGTATCCTGCTTGTCGACAGGATAAGTCCCGTAAAGAGGGAATTTTTCAGAAAACGCTATCAGAAAGCCCGCAAACGGGGCAAGTAATATATACATGCGGGTGATCTTCTTTGGAACACCTGACTTTGCGGTCCCTTCTCTTAAAATCCTCCTTGATGCCGGGCAAGATGTTGTCGCCGTTGTCACCCGGCCGGACAGGGCGAGGGGCAGGGGACGCAGGTTGTCCCCGCCGCCGGTGAAGGAATTGGCGGAGGCCGGAGGGCTGCAGGTCATACAGCCTGCGGCGATCAGGGACCGGGAATTCGCCGGGGAGCTGTCATCCCTGAGACCGGACGTCATTGTCGTCGTCGCTTACGGCAGGATTGTCCCTCCCCCTATCCTGAAACTGCCGCCCCTGGGCTGTGTCAATGTTCATGCGTCGCTGCTTCCGAAATACAGAGGAGCCGCTCCGCTGCAATGGGCTATCATAAACGGCGAAAAAAAGACGGGCGTTACCACGATGTTGATGGATGAAGGTCTTGATACAGGGGACATATTGCTTCAGCAGGAAACGGAGATCGGCGAGGAAGAAAATGCAATGGCTCTCGGAGAGAGACTCTCGGTGCTGGGGGCATCACTCTTGTCCAGGACCCTCGAGGGGTTGAAGAACGGTGCGATAAAGCCTCGCCCCCAGTCGGGGGAGCCCAGCTATGCTCCCCCCATGAAGAAACAGGACGGCAGGATCGAGTGGTCGCTCCCTGCACGGGATCTGTTCAATTTCATAAGGGGCACTTATCCCTGGCCGGGAGCATATTGCAGTTTCCAGGACGAGAGGGTCACTGTTGTGAAGGCTTCCGTGGCGGAGGAGGACGGTGATTGTGTGCCCGGCGCTGTAATGGGGATTTCGGCCGGAGCGGTCTCCGTCTGCACCGGCAAAGGGATACTCCAGGTCCTCGACTTGAAACCTCTGGGGAAAAAGGTGATGTCGGCGGGGGCATTCATCAGGGGGAGACGTGCGAGAGAGGGGGCGGTTTTTGACAGCGGTTAGACTTGCAAGGGGAGTCGTCCTGAAGGTATTTTACCCCGTGCTGATGCTTGCAGGCTCTTTCTTCAGGGGCAAAAAGGAGAGTTTTCAGAGGACCGTAGTCGATCTGAATAACAAACTCGTACGGGCGGAGGGACCTGGAATGAAAAGGATACTGCTGCTGCTTCCTCATTGCCTGCAGATAGATGAATGCACCATAAGACTTACACACAACATACAGAACTGCAAGCGGTGCGGCCGCTGCAAGATAAGCGACTTCATAGGGATTGCCGAGGAGAACGGCCTGAGCCTGTTCGTTGCCACGGGGGGAAACCTTGCCAGAAAGATCGTCAGGGACGTGAGGCCGGAGGCCATTGTTGCCGTTGCCTGCGAGAGGGACCTGTCGAGCGGGCTCGTTGATACTTACCCCATACCGATTATCGGCATACCCAATGACCGCCCCTTCGGGCCCTGCCTGAACACCCAGGTGGACCTTGACAAGGTCAGAGAGGCGATAGAATTTTTCAGCGGAAGCGCCGGTCAAAGACCATGAGACTTCCGGACTGGATCAGGACAAGGGGTCTTGCCGATGTTCACTATACTAAATATCTCCTGAGAAGGCATGGGCTGACCACGGTCTGCGAGGAAGCGAGATGCCCGAACCGAAGCGAGTGTTTCTCACGGCCGACGGCCGCCTTCATGATCCTGGGCTCCCGCTGCACGAGGAACTGCGGCTTCTGCTCTGTTACATCTTCGCTGCCCGGTCCGGTTGATAAAGATGAGCCTGAAAACGTGGCCGGGGCCGCTGCGGAAATGGACCTGAGGTATGTGGTCATCACATCTGTTACGCGCGACGACCTCCCTGATGGCGGTGCGGGCCATTTTGCATCGACGATCAGGGCGGTGAGGAGGCGTCTTCCCTCATCAGGGATCGAAGTGCTTACACCGGACTTCAGGGGGGACGTGGAAGCACTGAATACAGTTCTGGATGCCCGCCCGGAAGTCTTTAACCATAACGTTGAGACGGTGCCGAGACTCTATCGGGCAGTGAGACCTCAGGCCGACTACCGGCGTTCTTTGAATGTCCTGAGGCTGGCTAAAAGTATTGCACCTGATGTTTACATCAAGTCCGGCTTCATGCTTGGCCTGGGAGAGCGCTTGGAAGAGGTTACAGGGCTGCTGGAAGAACTGAGACAAAGCGGCTGCGATTTTATTACAATAGGGCAGTACCTCAGGCCCTCAAGGAACAACCTTCCTGTGGTAGAATACATCCGGCCGGAGATATTTGAAGAATTAAGGCTGAAGGCACTCGGTATGGGCTTCCGGTATGTGGCATCCGGTCCTCTTGTAAGGAGCTCTATGAACGCGGCCGAAATGTACGATGCCGTGCCGGGCGGCGCAACGAAGGAGGAGTGATCATCCATGTTTGAATTCAGCAGGATCAACAGGTTGCCCCCATACGTCTTTGCAACGGTGAACAACCTGAAGATGCAGGCGCGGCGGCGCGGAGAGGACATTATAGACCTCGGAATGGGAAACCCCGACGGAGCGACCCCCAGGCATATAGTCGACAAACTGACAGAGGCCGCCAGGAAGCCGAAAAATCACCGTTATTCCGCCTCAAAGGGCATTACCCAGTTGAGGATGGCGATATGTGAATGGTATAAGAGGCGGTATGATGTGGACCTGGATCCTGAATCGGAGGCGGTGGTCTCGATCGGATCCAAGGAGGGGCTGTCTCATCTGGTATTGGCGACTGTTGGTCCGGGAGACGTCGTACTTACCCCCACACCCGCCTATCCCATACACCCTTACAGCGCGATTATCGCAGGCGGAGAGGTGAGGACCGTTCCGATAGGGCCCGGGATAGACTTCTTCGGGGAGATGGAAAAGGCGTACAAGACGACCTGGCCCCGTCCGAAGATGCTGATCATGAACTTTCCTCACAACCCCACGACACAGGTCGTGGAGGGCCTCGATTTTTTCAGGAGGGTCGTGGATTTTGCCAGGGAAAACAACATAATTGTTCTCCATGACCTCGCTTATGCCGACCTTGTCTTCGACGATTACAGGGCGCCGAGTTTTCTGCAGGTCCCGGGGGCAAAGGAGATCGGGGTGGAGTTTTTTTCACTGACAAAGAGCTATTCCATGGCGGGCTGGAGAGTCGGGTTCTGCGTAGGCAACAGGGAACTCGTGGGGGCGCTGATAAAGATCAAGAGTTACCTCGATTATGGCATGTTTCAGCCGATACAGATCGCCAGCATAATAGCCTTGCGGGGCCCGCAGGACTGCGTCGAGGAGATAAGAAGGGTGTACGAAAGGAGGCGGAACGTCCTTGTGAAGGGCCTGAAACAGGCCGGTTGGCCCATTGAGCCGCCGAAGGCCACGATGTTCGCCTGGGCAGAGATACCGGAGCCGTTCAGGAAAATGGGCTCCCTCGAATTCTGCAAGCTTCTTATCAGGAAGGGAGGGGTGGCCGTGTCTCCCGGTATCGGTTTCGGAGAAGGCGGAGACGGTTACGTAAGGTTCGCACTGGTTGAAAACGAGCATAGGATACGGCAGGCGACTGCCGGAATAAAGAGGGTGCTGAACAGATGATCCACGTGGGCGTGGTCGGTTTCGGGACTGTAGGGACGGGGACGGTGCGGATCCTCCTTGACAGCAAAGAACTCCTGAAAGAGAGGGTCGGCATAGATATTAACCTTAAACGGGTGGCCGATGTCGACGTAAGGCGGGACAGGGGGATAAAACTGCCCAAAGGGGTCCTTACCTCCGATGCGGATGCCCTGATCTCCGACCCGGACATCAGTATCGTTGTCGAACTTATAGGGGGCACGACCGTTGCCAGGGAATTGGTGCTCCGGGCGATAAGGAACGGAAAGCATGTGGTTACCGCTAACAAGGCGCTGCTTGCGACACACGGGGCCGAGATATTCGGCGCTGCCGAAAAGGCGAACGTAGGCGTAGGATTTGAGGCCTCCGTTGCCGGGGGAATACCAATCATCAAGGTGATCCGGGAGGGCCTTGTGGCGAACCGGATAAAGGCGATTTACGGGATCATAAACGGCACCACGAATTACATACTTACCAAGATGACGGAGGAGAGACGCGAGTTTGACGAGGTACTTGCCGAGGCCCAGAGGCTTGGATATGCCGAGGCGAATCCTGCTTACGACATCGACGGGACCGATTCCGCACACAAGCTCGCCATTCTCGCTTCCCTTTCATACGGGGCGAGGTTCAGTATCAGGGACATATACAGGGAAGGGATATCGTGGATATCGCCCATGGACATAGAATTTGCGCGCGAACTCGGATATAAACTGAAACTCCTGGCCATTACGAAGGAGATAGACGGGAAAGTGGAACTGAGGGTGCACCCTACAATGATCCCGGAAGGAAATCTTATTTCGAAGGTGGACGGGGTCTTTAATGCGGTTTATGTCGAGGGAGATGCCGTGGGAGCGACTCTTTATTACGGCCGTGGCGCCGGTGACATGCCTACGGGAAGCGCCGTCGTCAGCGACATCGTCGATATCGCAAAGGGGATTGTACTCGGCGCAGGAAAGGGCCTTTTTATGCCTGCCGTCTCAAGGAAGGCCGGAAGTCGGATGAAGATGGACGATGTCCGAACGATGTATTATTTCAGGTTTTCGGCTATCGATAAGCCGGGCGTCCTTTCAAAGATTTCGGGCATTCTCGGAAAGCATAACATAAGTATCGCATCGGTTATCCAGAAGGGCAGGCGTATCGGCAGGGCCGTCCCCCTCGTTGTACTCACACATCAGGCGAGGGAAAGAGACGTGGTCACGGCGGTGAAGGAAATCAACCGGTTGTCCAATGTAGCCGGCAAGACCGTTTTTATAAGGGTGGAAGACAAGGAATCTGCCTGATTCGCGTCGGAGAAGCCGACGAACCAGCCCAAAAAAATACGGAACCATACTTTCGTGGGTAAACTTCACCCGGTCGGCTGACGGTTCGCTGCGCTTCAAGAACCGCCTGCGGCGTCTGCCGACCTTGTATGGCTCCGGGATAATCTTGCGAATTCCCCAGAGCGGGAAACCACCGAGAGCTCTTTCCTAAATGGGTGCATCCCCGTATGCTTAAGGCTTCCCTTTTCAGGGCTTGCACACCGCATACGGACTCCGCTCCCTTACCCAGTGGCTTGAACCTCCGATTTAACCCGGACCAGGGAACCGCAATACTTATATCTTCTCCTACTTCTAGCTTAGCGCGGCTGGTAGCACATTCAGGACCTCGCGAAATTCCACGCTGGAAAAGGGGTGCATGGGTCGTATCAGGCGGGGAAAGGCACAGTCCCCGTTTGCCTTTATCAAGGGGGGGAATCGAGTCAAAATATACGCTACAGTGTCAGGTTTATCCATCCGTAAACGCCGCCATTGCCTCGCCGATGACTTCCTCGGGACAGTCCTTGTACTTCGGGGAAATATGGGTGATCACAAGTTTTTTTACATCCGCCTCCCGCGCTATCATCCCCGATGCCCGGGCAGTGAGATGGAACCTCTCGACTGCACGGTCCCTGTCTTTTTCCAGGAAATAGGCTTCGCAATAAAAGACATCGGAGCCTTTCACCAGTGTAATCAGTCCGGCCGCATTCCTCCGGTTTATGGCGATGTCGGTAGCGTAAGAGATCTTGCGACCTTTGGTGATGAGAGCGATGTGCGAAAGTTGCCCGAGCCTGTATCGCTTGCCCCCGGCGTTTATCACACGTTCTTTGGGGCGGTTTTCCCTTACAGCTTTTTTGAATTCGGTCAGCCAGGGGCCGACAGGCAGTCCCATTTTCAGGAGCCGGTCCCTGTCAATGTTAATGTGAATTTCTTCTTCAAGTGAGTAAGCCAGACAGGGGACGTCGTGGTCCAATCTAGCCGCCCTGACCTTGAACATCGGGTCTGCGGCCAGGGTTCCATCCGAGTCTTCCTTGCCCACGGTTTCCCTCCTGAACCCGTTGCCTGCCCTGAATACTGTGCGAGACAGGGTCTTGCCGTTGAAGGCGCAGACATGAATGACGGCCGGATAGTCGCTTATGAGGTTCCACGTGTATCCCCTGAGTTTGCCCTGGATGCAGGAGGTGATGTTCGGCGGGCCGTATATGGTCACCGGCGATTCCCGTCTGAGGATCGTCCGCAACAACATGTCGAAACCGACAAAATGGTCTATATGCGTGTGAGTTACGAAAACATCGGTGATTCTGTAAATTTCCGATGGGCTGAGGTTGTGGATGTCGCCGAGATCAAACATGATTGCCCGTTTTTCCCAGGGAATGCGCACGTACAGACAGGGGTCCTCGAAACGGCCGTTTACAAGTTTATGATTAAAGCCGGATTTCATTCTTAATTATAAATGCTTATCATAAGGAATCATATAATGATGTGATATAATAGTGCAAAGCGGCGGGAGAGAGTCCCTGACGGTATTCTTTTTAGAAGATTTATCCTTTATTCCTGCGATGTTAACGGATTTTTAGACGGAGGTCTTATGCCAGAACTAAGAAAGGATCCGATTGTCGGCAGATGGGTCATCATATCAGTAGAGAGGGGGAAGAGACCGTCTGATTTTGTCTCTGTTTCCCAGAGAAAGAGAGGTGGTTTTTGTCCTTTCTGCCCGGGGAACGAATACACCACTCCCCCGGAGATAATGGCTTTCAGGCCTGTCGGCTCTCCGGCGAATTCGCCGGGGTGGACCCTGAGGGTGATGCCGAACAAGTTCCCGGCGCTTCAGATATACGGGGATCTCGGGAAGACGGGGGAGGGGATATTCGACAAGATGAACGGTATCGGCGCCCATGAGGTAATTGTGGAGACCCCTGACCACAATCTGTCACTGTCCACAATATCGCAAAAGGGGGTGGAAGATGTGCTGTGGGCCTGGCATATGAGGCTGACTGACCTGAAGAAGGACAAGCGCTTCAAATATGTCCTGGTATTCAAGAACGAAGGGGAAATTGCAGGGGCGTCACTGGAACACACACATACTCAGCTCATCGCTCTCCCCATTGTCCCGTCGCTTGTAAAGGAAGAGATCGATTCGGCGAAACTTCATTATGAATACAAGGAAAGATGCATTTTCTGCGATGTGATCAACCAGGAACTCGACGACGGGAAAAGGGTCATATACGAGAACTCGGAGTACGTTGCTATCGTCGCCCTTTTACGATGAAGTGAATGAATACTATCACTGGCACATCGAGCTCATGCCCAAGCTGACACGGATCGCCGGATTTGAATGGGGATCCGGCTTTTATATCAACCCCACCCCTCCGGAGGAATCAGCGAAGTTTATGCGAGAAGCAAAGATATAAGAAGGCCGGATATGAGAATACTCATCGCGAGCCCGGAGGCAACTCCATACGTAAAGACCGGCGGCCTCGCTGACGTGGTCGGCGCCCTCCTGAAAGAGGTCTGCGCATTGAAGGAGAAGGCCTCGCTGGTCCTGCCCCTCTACAGGAAAATCACTGAAAAGTTCAGGCTCCGCGATACCGGCAAATCATTCAGGCTCGCGATGGGAAGCACCCCTGTCGAAGGACGGGTATGGGTATCAGAAGAGGCCGGCGCCGCCAGGGCATATTTCATAGAATGCGAGGAGCTTTACGGCAGGAAAGAACTTTACGGGACTTCGAAGGGAGATTATCGTGACAATGCCCTTAGGTTTGCCTTTTTTTCCAGGGCGGTCATTGAGACCTGCCTGACAATGGACATAAGACCCGATATAATACACTGCAATGACTGGCAGACCGCCATGATCCCTCTTTACCTCAGGACCTTGTACGCTGACAGGACCGGGATGCAAAAGACCGCCACTCTCTATACTGTGCATAACCTTGGATACCAGGGGCTTTTCCCCGCTGCCGATATCCTGTTTACGGGGCTTGGAAGTGATTATTTTACACCCGAAAGGCTTGAATTCTACGGAAGGCTGAATTTTATGAAGGCCGGTCTCCTCTATGCCGACCTGCTCAATACCGTCAGCAAGACTTATGCAGGGGAAATACTTGACTCTGAATACGGTTTCGGTCTTGAGGGAGTGTTGAAGACAAGGAGACATGACCTCTACGGTGTCGTCAACGGGCTGGATTACGGGGAGTGGGATCCGGCATCCGACAGGTTTATCCCCGGTCGGTATGATGAAAGTGACCTCACAGGCAAGGGGCTGTGCAAGAAAAGGCTCCTGAACGAGGCCGGGCTCCACGATGACAGACGTCCCCTTCTCGGTGTCGTGAGCAGGTTTTCCTCCCAGAAGGGACTGGACCTTGTCGCGGCTTCCCTCGACCGGATGGTCCGTTTGGGAGTAAATATCATTGTCCTCGGGAAAGGTGATGAATATTATGAGAACCTTCTGGCCTCCTTGTCTGAAAAGCATCCGGGCAGGGTTTTCACCAAGATCGGGTTCAGGGAGACGCTGGCTCATCTCATCTATGCCGGGTGCGATTTTTTTCTGATGCCTTCGAAGTACGAACCGTGCGGGCTGGGACAGCTGATTGCGCTCAGGTATGGAACTATTCCCATCGCGCGAAAGACAGGGGGGCTCGCGGACACCATTGAGGATTACGACCACCTCAGGTCCAGAGGTACGGGGTTTCTCTTCTCCGATTATTCACCGGCCTCTCTCGTGGATGCGGTGAAGAGGGCGTTGTGCGTTTACGGGGACGGGGAGAAAATGGCTAAACTGGTGACCGGGGCCATGAAGGCCGATTTTTCCTGGAAGAAGTCGGCGCGGAAATATCTGGAACTTTACGGAAAGGCTGTAAAGAAGGTGGCCGGGTGAGTCTGAGAGCAAAAATTACAGCGATGCTTGCGGGGTTGCTGCTCCTGATTGCCGTCTTCGCGTTCGGAACTCTCCTTATATTCGAAAAGATGACCATCAATATGGGTACCCTCCAGTCGGTGAGTGAGGAGCACAAAATCATAGGAGAGATGGAAAGGAAGGTCTCCGGCTTTCTGGAGGCAACGAACGAATGGGGATTGACCGGTTTGCCACAGTTCAAGAAGTTGTACCAGATGAGGGCCGATGACCTGCGCGTGTCTTTCTCGGAGGCGGGCAAGATTGTGACGCAAAAGAAGGAGTTGCGGGCGATAAAGGAAGAGCTCGGTCTGGCCGCCAGATACGCATCGTTTGTAATAAACAGCAAACATCCCGTAGGGGACCCCGAAGTCCACAATTACCTCCAGCAGATCAACCATGTCGGCGGGGAAATTCTCGACGGGCTCGAGAGGATGCGCCAACGGTCTATCAATGACGTCATGAACGTGGCGGTAGCCGGCAATATTATGAAAAGGGATATGACCTATTACCTCGCCGGCCTGATTGCCTTCAGCTCTTTCATGGCGCTCTTTCTCATACTCCGGGTAAGGAGGACGGTAGCGGAACCTTTCCATGAGCTTTTGCGGGCGACTGAAAGGATAAGCAAGGGAGAATTGTCATACAGGATAGGGATGAACCGCAAAGACGAATTCGGCATCCTTGCGGCCAGGTTTAACAACATGGTAGCGGACCTCGAGTCTTCAAACCGGGAGATAAACAGGAAGCTGGCCGGAACGGAACTGATCCTGGACGTTGCAAGGATAGCGGGCACGACACTTGAGCTGAAGGAGGCCCTTGCCCTGATGACCGATACCATCGCTGCAAGGCTGCGGCTTGACAGTTGCGTAATCTACATGCTCAGGCCCGAGATGAATGACTTTTGCCTTGAGGCGACGAACAAGGAGGGGATGGAAATGAAGTACAACTGCCTCTCTTCCGACTCAGTCGTCATAAAGGCGATACTCAGCAAGGCGGGTCCCGTGGCCGTGGAAGAGGAGAGCCTTTACAAGGCAGCAGAAGGAAGGCCGCCGGGCGGCGGCAGATCGTGCTTCGGTATTCCCATAATACGGGACAACATTTGCAAGGGGATCCTTTTCGTGATGAGAGGGTCGGCCAGGGTCTTTTCGGAAGACGACAAGAATACGCTGATGATTCTCGTGCATACGATTGGTTCGGTTGCTCAGAACGCCGAACTTTACCAGTCGACGAAAAGGCAGCTGCAGAGGCTTACGGTACTGTATGAACTCAGCAGGGCGGTGACCTCGGTCCTTGACCTCCGAGGACTGTTGACGAGGACGGCACAGGAAATTACGCGGCTGCTGAGTTCGAGGGGATGCATTATAAGGCTGCTTGAAAACGGCCGGCTTACGGTCAAGTCCCATGTGGGGATTCCCGAAGGCGCCGAAGACGAAATGGAGCTCCCTCTCGGGTCCGGAATAGCCGGGACTGTGGCGCAAAGCGGGAGACCGATGCTGGTGGAAGATGTCTCGAAGCTGTCAGGCGGGCTGAGGGTGCCACGGATAAAGGCAAGGTCCGTCATCTGTGTGCCTCTGAAGGTGGGCGAGGCGGTAATAGGGACCCTCGGCCTTTTCGATAAGATCGACGAGGGCGGAAATCCCGTGCCATACACCGCTGATGACCTGAATACGGTCGAGGGGTTTGCGCTGATCTCGTCCATAGCTATCGACAAGTCAAAGATTTATGAAAACGAGGTGAAAAGGGAACGGGAAGCCAGCGAGGCGAGAAGGAGGATGGACATACTCTTCGACAGCGTGCAGGGCGGGATTATCACCCTGGACAGGGACTATACCATAATTTCGGCCAACAGATATGTCGAAGACTGGGTGAACATGACGGACGAGGAACTGGTCGGGCGCAACTGTCTGGACATATTCCACGACAAGATCGGCATATGCCCTCACTGCGCGGCGAAGGCGACCTTCGAGACCGGCGAAATCAATTCCATCATGCAGTCCAGGGGCGTGAACTATGCCGAGCTTACCGCCTATCCCGTAAAGACCGAAAACGGAAAGATCGAGGAATGCGTCGTCTTCATCCTGGATATTACCGAGAGGGTGTTGTATCAGGAGGAGACACTGAGTCTGTACAGGGAAGTGATACAGACCAAGGAGTATCTTGAAAGTATCATCGATAATTCCGCCGACGCCATCGTTACCACCGACCTGGATGGCATGATAACCTCCTGGAACCAGGGCGCTGAAAAGACCTTCGGTTTCAGCGAGAGCAATGCCATGGGTAACTTCCTGCCCTTTATCCCGGATTTCCTCTCGGAGAAAGAAAAAGCCTATATGGAGAGGATCAGAAAGGGGGAGGTCCTCAAGGACATTGAAACGCTGAGACGCAAGAAGGACGGGACCATAATCGAGGTGAGTCTCACCCTTTCCCCGATCAAGGACGCCGCAGGTGAAGTGATCGGAATAAGCGGCATTTCGAGAGACATATCGGAGAAGAAGAACGTTGAAAAGGAGCTGATACGGCGCAATCAGGAACTCTCCCGGCTTTTCTTTATCAGCTCGGCCATGAGGGGCACCCTGGAACTGGACAAGCTGCTGCGCATGGTCCTGGTTGCCGTTACAATGAGCGACGGCATGGGCTTCAACAGGGCGATCCTTTTTCTTGTCGACGAGGCCAGAAAGGTGCTGAAGGGCGCGATGGGTGTCGGGCCGGCGAGTCCGGAAGAGGCGTGGAAGATATGGGACGAGTTGTCGGTCCAGAAAAAGACCCTCGATGAGATCATGCAGGATGTGGCAACTCAGCCTTTAAGCAAGGACTCCTTTCTGGACAGACTGGCAATGTCCATCGAGATCCCCGTCGAGGAGGACACGCTGTTGACGAGGACGGTGAGGGAAGGGAGGTCCTTCAACGTGACCGAGGTGAAAGGGGAGTCTGCGGCCGATCTGATCCTTATCCAGCAACTCGGAACGCAGGCGTATGCTGTAGTACCCCTCGTATCGAGGGACAAGGTCATTGGTGTCATATGGGTCGACAACTATTTTAACAGAAAGCCGATAACGGACGAAGACATGAAGTTCCTTGCCAGTTTTTCGAACCACGTCGCTTCTGCCATCGAAAACGCACGGCTTTTCGAAAAGGTCAAGATGGCCGAGCAGCAGCTCGAAAACATTTTTGAGTCCATGTCCGATATGGTGTATTTCAACAGTAAGGACTATGTGATACAGAGCGTGAACAAGGCGGTGAGCAGCAAACTCGGACTTCCACCGTCCGAGATCATAGGGAAGAAATGTTATGAAGTGTTCCACGGCATGCACGAACCTTACGAGAAGTGCCCTCACCATAAGACGGTGAATACGAAAAAGGCTTACATCGAGGAACTTGACGATCCGTACATGGGAGGCACCTTTCTTACATCCAGCTCCCCCATCTTCGACCTGGCGGGAGAATTCATCGGTTCCGTCCACGTGGTCCGGGACATAACCGAGATCAAGAACCTGCAGCAGAAGCTTGTCATGGCCGAAAAAATGGCCGCCCTCGGCGAGGTGGCGGCGAAGGTCGCACATGAAATAAGAAACCCGCTTGTCTCGGTCGGAGGTTTCGCCAAGAGGCTGGAAAAGAAGCTGGACGGGAATCTGAAGGAATACGCAGGTATTATCGTGAAAGAGGTCGAGAGGCTTGAGGGGATTCTCAGGGAAATACTGGGGTTTGTGAAGGAAGTGAGACTGAACAGGGAAATGGTGAACCTCAATTACCTTGTCGATGATGTCGTCACATTGATGGAGTCCGACATGCACGAGAGGGGAATAAGCCTGTTCAGGGACTACGGTCTGCCGGCTGAGGTCTTCATAGATCCCAACAGGGTCAAGGAGGCGATCATGAATATCGTCAACAATGCGGTGCAGTCGATGGCCGGGAGTGGTTCGATATATGTGAGGACGGAGACAAAAGGGGACTTTGCGGTGGTTGAGATCAAGGATACGGGCGCGGGCATTACCGATTGGGACCGGCAGTTCATTTTCAATCCGTTCTATACGACAAAGGCTGCGGGGACCGGCCTGGGTTTGGCTATTACGAACAGGATCATACAGGAGCATAACGGGAGGATCGAGCTGGAAAGCGAGATCGGAAAAGGAAGTACATTCAAGGTATTTATCCCACTTAAGGAGGAGGAGAGATGAAAATACTTATTGTCGATGATGACCAGAACATTCTCAGACTTTACAAAGAAGAACTTGAAGAAGAGGGCTATACGATTGTAACGGCATCAAACGGTCAGGAGGCAATGGAACAGTTCGATAAGGAGAACCCCGACCTTGTCACCCTCGATATCCTGCTTCCCGATGTGGACGGCATTAAGCTTCTCCGGCAGATGAAAGAGAAGCGGCCGAGAATGCCCGTGATCATGTCGACGGCATATGACTACCGGGACGATTTTGCCGTCTGGGCTTCCGAGGCATATATAGTCAAGTCGGCGGACCTCACGGAACTGAAAGCCACCATCAAGAAGTTGATAAGCAAGGAATTATGAGCGAGATCCTCAAGTCTCTGGCGCCTGCCTACGGCGGTTATTCGATCGCGAGAAACGGGAAAGTCATTTTCATAAGGGGGGCCATCCCGGGCGAGGTGGTGGAGGTGGACATAGTTGAAAAGAAGCGGGATTATTCCGTAGCGTCGGTTGTAAACGTTATCGAGCCCTCGGAACACAGGGTGAAACCGGTATGCCCCGTCTTCGGCACCTGTGGCGGCTGTCAGCTTCAGTTCATATCCTACGACCGGCAGTTGACCATGAAGGGCGAGATACTGATGGACTCTCTCACAAGGCTGGGGGGCATGGAGATAGAGCCCGGCACTGCCTTTTCCGACTCTCAGTGGAATTACAGACACAGGGCGCAGTTCAAGGTCTCCAGAAACGGCGAGGTCGGTTTCTTCAGGGAATCTACCAGGGACGTCGTCACCTTTGACGAATGCCCCCTGCTGGTCCGGGAGATAAACAACGTACTGCAAAAGATAAAGGATGCGGTTTCGTTGGAGGATCTCAGGGAGATCCATATTGCCGCCGGCGATTCCCTTACTGCTTTGCTGAGGGGTGATGATTATGACGCGGAGGCATGCGCGAAGATAATGGAAACCGGGGTGTCCGGCGTTGCATTCAACGATGTCATGGCGGCCGGCCGGGCGTATGTAACACTGGAGATCGGCGGTATGAAATACAGCGTGTCTCCCTGGACTTTCTTTCAGGCCCACTGGAGCCTCAACAGTAAGGTCGTGGGTTTTATCGTTGACAGACTGCAGCCCCTCGGAGGCGAGCGGGTCCTCGACCTCTATGCCGGGGCGGGCAATTTCTCGCTTCCTCTGGCCGTCCATGCCGGCGAGATTGTCGCCGTCGAGGAGAACGGGCACGCTGTGGATGATGCCCTGCGGAACCTGGAGATGAACGGCGTGAAGAATTGCCGTATTGTCAGGTCCACGGCGGAGAAATATAAGCTGAACAGGAAATTCGATATTATCATCCTTGACCCGCCGAGGCCGGGGCTCACGTCTGAAGTGGCAAGAAAGGTCCTCGACCACGGGGCATCGAGGATTGTCTATGTTTCCTGTAATCCGTCGACACTCGCCAGAGACCTGAAGAAGATGAAAGACAAGTATGATGTAGAGTCGGTGCACCAGATAGACTTCTTTCCGAACACCTTCCATATCGAAGCAGCGGCATTCCTGAGGATCAGATAGAGCTGACTGTTTCCGCCTGTCCGAAACTTTTTAATCAAAGATATCTATTGAAGAAATCATGAAGGTTCTTGCAAGGCGGGGCGCTGCCCCGGACCCCGAATACTTTTCTTGCACGTTCAGGAAAAGTATCCAAAAGAAGGCGCCCCACGAAAATTTCACCCTCCGGGCCGGTCTGCTCGGTCGGGTTCGCTGAATTTTGGGAACTCGCTCCTCTCGGACAGCCCAAAATTCTTGACGCGCTCCCCCGGTCGCAGACCTGAAATTTTCGAAAGGGGTTTACCAACTTTTACGAATCAGCTATATCTGATATCATTTAGGCCATGATTCCCGAAATTGTGTTCCATGAAGGTGAGAGATCGAAGCCTCTTGTTGTCTTCATTCACGGGATGGGAATGAACGTGAGGGCCTGGAGTGAACCGGACCGGGCACGGATACTTGGCGGCAAATACCCGCTCAGGGTCCTGCTTGGTGGCTGTGGCGATAAGATAGGAACTTCCTTTGGCGATCTGAAGTCGCGTGGCTACCATGTGCTCTCCTGGTCACAGGCGAGACCGGTTGGACCGATAGAGGCTGCGGTGTCGGAACTGAGAGAACTGATAGCTGGATACGATAAATTTGCGGGGAACGGAATCATATTCGTTTGCCACAGCAGGGGAGGGCTGATAGCGAGAAAGTATCTTGAAGTGCAGAGCGCTTCCGTGAGGGGGTTGATAACCCTCGCCACACCGCATCACGGCACATCCATGGCCAGGTGGGCGGCCTATATTTCCCCCCTGACCGTTGCAGCAAACCGGGTCTTGCTGGAATTCGGCAGGAAGGAGGTCGATTCGGCCCTCAGGAGAATCCTTGGGTTTCTGAGCAGCAGCGGATTAAGGGAGTTGCTGCCCGGCTCCCCGTTCTTCAGGGAGTTGAGTGACACAAGACCGGGAGGGGTCCGATATGTATCCGCAGGAGGGACCAATCCGGACCTGCTTCGGGCCGTTTCGGTCTCGCTGTCCGGAATATTGTCCGCCGTCGTTCCCGAGATTATAATCCCCGAGGAAATGAAGGAAGGCCGGGGTGACGGTCTGGTATCGGCGTCAAGTTCGGTACTGCCACACGCCGACAGCCATATCGATTTTCATGTTAACCACGGCTCCATTCTCTGTGATGCCGGGGTTAGGAGGCATGTTCTTGAATCGGTGGAGGCGATATGAAAGAGGGAGATGAAAGAGGAGACGTGAACGGTCCCGTTGAAATGCCCATAGACGGAGTTCTGGACCTCCACACATTCAATCCGCGGGATGTCAGGGATCTTCTGCCTGATTACCTTTCGCTCTGCAGGGAGAAGGGGATTCTCCGGGTGCGCATAATACACGGAAAGGGCAGGGGTGTGCTGCGGGACATGGTCAGATCGATCCTGTCACGCCTTCCGGAAGTGGATTCCTTCAGGACGGCAGGGGAAGATTCCGGCGGCTGGGGAGCGACCATCGTGATATTGAAGCCTGGGGAAACAAACCCTGAACTTCTGTCCATGCCTGGAGAAAGGTGATATCATTTGTAAGTAAATGATCTTTCCTTGTAAATGATATGAGAGTGAAGAAGATAAGACTCACTGGGAACGCGATGAGGGTACTTGAGAAGCGCTACCTTGCCAAAGACGGCGCAGGGAAGGTCATAGAGACTCCCGAGCAGCTTTTCGGCCGCGTAGCACGAAGCGTTGCCGAGATCGATGCCCGGTATGACGGCCCAACGAGCGTGGCCGGGAGGGAAGAAGTTTACTACGACATGATGGCGTCCCTCAAATTCATGCCGAACTCGCCTACACTGATGAACGCGGGCACAAGGCTGGGACAGCTTTCGGCATGTTTCGTGATTCCCGTTGGCGACAGCATCAAGGAAATCTTCGGGGCTGTTTCCACTATGGCGGTAATCCACCAGACGGGCGGCGGTACCGGGTTTTCCTTCTCCCGCCTGAGACCCAGGAATGATATTGTCGGGTCCACGGGGGGGATTGCGTCGGGCCCGGTATCTTTCATGAAGATTTTCGATCAGGGCACAGAGGTTATCAAGCAGGGGGGCAGACGCAGGGGAGCCAACATGGGTATCCTGCGGATAGATCATCCGGACATCATGGAATTTATTGAGGCCAAGAAGACGGAAGGGGCCTTCCGGAACTTCAATCTCTCCGTCGCCGTTTCAGACATCTTTATGGAAAAACTGGAGAAGGACCAGAGTTTCGACCTGATAAATCCGAGGAACGGGAAGACATCGGGCCGGCTCAAGGCGCGTGTCGTATGGCGCAGAATTGCCGAGATGGCGCGGGAGACGGGGGACCCGGGCGTGGTGTTCATAGACCGGATCAACCGACTTCACCCGGTGTCCCATGTCGGAAAAATAGAGGCCACCAATCCCTGCGGGGAACAGCCCCTGCTTCCGTACGAGAGCTGCAATCTCGGTTCCATCAATCTCAAGAAGGTCGTGAAGAAAGGGGAGATAGACTGGGCTGAACTGACCCGGCTTGTGAGGGAAGGCGTGCAGTTCCTGGACGGTATAATAGATGCCAACCTCTATCCCCTGCCGGAGATTGAGGAGATAACCTATGCCAACCGCAAGATAGGCCTGGGGGTGATGGGTCTGGCCGAAATGCTGATCATGCTGGATATCCCCTATGCTTCCGACAGGGCACTCAAGATTGCCGAAAAGGTGATGAAGACTGTTTCCAGGGAATCGGTCAGGAAGTCCGCGGAGTTGGGTGAAAGTCGAGGCAGTTTCCCGAATTTCAGGGGTAGCATGTGGGAGAGAAAGGGACTGAAGACGATGCGCAACGCGACGGTAACCACGATTGCCCCGACCGGTACGATCAGCATTATCGCCGGAGCGTCGAGCGGCATAGAGCCGCTTTTCGCCATTGCCTTCATAAGAAAAGTGCTGGAGGGCACGGAGCTTATGGAGGTGAACGGGCTGTTCCTTGAAAGGGCGAAAAGGGGAGGTTTTTACAGGAGGTCCCTGATGGAAGAGATAGCAAGGAGAGGTTCCGTCGCGGAGATCAGGGGTGTCCCTGCGGAGGTTAAAAAACTCTTCATGACCGCCCTGGATATCAGCCCGTCATGGCATGTAAAGATGCAGGCGGCTTTCCAGAAATACACCGATAACGCGGTATCGAAAACGATCAATCTGTCTTCTGACGCGACCGTTGAAGACGTGGAAGAGGTGAACAGCCTCGCCTATCGTCTGGGGTGCAAGGGGATCACGGTGTTCCGGTACGGGAGCAGAAGCGAACAGGTGCTTTTCATGGAGGACACTCCCCGCATGACGAGAGAGGAGGGGGTCCTGAAGGTGAGCAACGAATATATAGGTGAGTGCAAGATCTGTTCGGTGTGATTTCCCGCCGCTTCTTATTGTAGCAGTCCTCTAGACCGGATTATTCATGAATGTGTGCGGCGGGACAGAGGCCTCTCCCTCATTCTCGGTCGTTACGACCTCCGGGGCTTTTGCCTCCTTATTTTCTCTATTCACTGCAGGACTGCCTGCCTGCCGGCAGGTCGGCAAAAGAAACCGCTCGGGACCCTGTCCCGCCTTGTCCCCTCGCCTTATTACTGAAGTTTATGAATCAAGTGGTCTAAGAGGGAATATTGTATTTTCCCGGCCTCTTATTTTACTCTGTAATAAGGGGTTCTGTGCCCATCCACGGAGTCCGGAGAAGCCAAATGTATGCTGAATATTTCGGGTTAAGAGAATATCCTTTTTCCATAGCTCCCGATCCGCGGTATCTCTATATGAGTGATACGCACCGCGAGGCCCTGGCACATCTCGTTTACGGGATCAAGGGGGAGGGTTTTATCGTGCTCACCGGCGAGGTCGGAACGGGCAAGACGACGGTCTGCCGCTGCCTTCTCGAACAGCTGCCGGAGAATACCGACATCGCCTTTGTCTATTATCCTAAACTGACGGTCCGGGAGCTTTTTGCCACTATCTGTGACGAACTGCGCATTGGTTACCGGAGGACCAGCGCGAGCAAGAAGGACCTGCTGGACAGCATAAGTGCATACTTGCTGGATGCGCACGCCAGAGGACGGAAGACGGTGCTTATCATTGAAGAGGCGCAGAAGCTCAGCGCAGAGCTTCTGGAGCAGGTGCGGTTGCTTACAAATCTGGAGACTGACAGCCGGAAGCTTCTCCAGATCATCATGGTCGGGCAGCCGGAACTCAGGGATGTCCTTGCCCGTTCCGATATGAAACAGGTTGCACAGAGGGTTACCGCACGTTACCATCTCGGGCAGCTGTCGAGGAAGGAAGTTGAGGCTTACGTGTATCACCGGCTTGCGGTCGCGGGAGGGAACGCTGAGTTGTTTTCTCCTTCCGCTATCAACAGGCTGTTTCGCCTTAGCGGCGGGATTCCGCGTTTGATAAATTTGCTCTGTGATCGCTCGTTGCTCGGCGCATACTCGCAGGGCAGAAAGACCGTCGGCAGATCGATCGTCACCAGGGCCTCGCGGGAGATAGCCGGGAGGCTGAAGAAGCGGGCTCCCAGGAGAGACTTGCGGTTTATGGCAGCGGTTATTGCCCTCGTGATATGCGTGGGTATTGTTACGACCATATATTATGTCCGAATGGCGCAGCCGGACATCGGTGAGAGGAAAGTCCCCATCCATGAAATGCATACCCAAAAAATGAATAGGGAGAAGATGCACGTGGAAAAAGCGACGCTGGAATGGCCGTCCTCTCAACCCATTGACGAGAGCGAGAATGAGGCTTACCGTTCTCTTTTCGGTCAATGGAAAGCTTCTTATAAGGGCGGCGGCCGAGAGGCTTGCCGCAAGGGACTGTCTCCAGGCCTCCGGTGTCTCCAGGGCGCGACCAGTCTGCGGACACTGATCCGCTTGAACAGGCCGGCTGTCCTCACGCTCTTCGATCACCTGGGGAGGAAATATTACGCCGCCCTGACCGCGCTTCACGGAAATGAGGCGACGTTTGTCCTGGGATCTGAAACCAGGAAGGTGGATATCCGCCAGATTGAGCGGTGGTGGTTTGGCGACTTTATCATGTTGTGGCGGACTCCGGCGGGCTACCGGGGAGATATCAAGCCGGGTGACGGCGGTCCCGGGGTGCAGTGGCTTAGCGGAGAGCTTTCCCGTATACAGACCCCCGGGGTGGAACCGGGCAACGGCCTTGTGTACAATAAGGACATGGTAGATCAGGTAAAGAGGTTTCAAGTCACAAACGGCCTTACTCCCGACGGGATCGTGGGGCCGAGGACCATGATACTCCTTGACTCGGAAGGCGGAAGCTCCGGGCCGGTTCTGAGCGGTGTGAAGGGAAGGGAATAGCCGTGTCCTATATCCTCGATGCGTTGAAAAAAGCTGAAATGGAGCGCCGCCGCGGCACATTGCCGGACGTAACGGCTGTCCAGGGTATCACTCCCGCGAAGGGGCGCGGTATGCGTTCGGTGTGGGTCTATCTGCTGCTGGCGGCGCTGTTCCTGAACGCCGCAGTGGCTGCATTCTGGTTGAGACCGTGGAATGCGGAAAGGCCCGGGAGGGCTTTGCAAACGGCAAAAGGGGAAAAGGTTACGAACACGGCCAAAAGCGCTGATGTACTGGATGCGGGAGCGACTGTAGTGCATGCTCCGGCAGGACAGGCGGATGCCGACGTTGCGGGCGGGACCGTTACGGACCGGAGAGGTGAAAAGCTGCTCCCTCCCAAAGAGGTTGAGACAACGGGAGAATTGAGCGGACAGTCGGAGGCGGCCGACGCCGGTGTCGAGAGAAGTTTTTCCGGAGGACCTGGAACTGCATTTGAGGTCAAAGAAGAGCGTGGAGTGGCGAACGCGGCGCTTCCGCCTCCGGCGGCAAACAGGATATATGCCTTGAACCGGTTGCCTTCCTCAGTCCGGCAGGGCCTCCCGGACCTTACCATGTCTCTTCACTATTTCACTGATAACCCGTCCTCACGCCTTATAAGCATAAACGGGAAAACGCTGAAGGAAGGGCAGGAAGTGATTCCGGGACTCAGGCTTGAGAAGATTACCGTAGCCGGCGCGATCCTTGATTATCATGGCTACCGCTTCAGCATAGGAATGCAGTCCAGATAAAATTGTTGATACCGCCTGTTCTGTCGTGCCGTGGCTGAAGTTCGTGAATAAAGCGGATTAATACGCCCAGAAGGGTCCGCTGCCGAGACTGGAACTCTTCCCTTCCATCCCTATATACACAGTGCGTCCCAAAAAGAAAGGAAGTCCCCAGGCGAACTCTCCCCGCTGGTTCCCGCCTATATTGTCGAATATGTGGTTCGAGGAACTGATGAGGCTGTCGAAGTTGCCTATCTCGAACGGAACAACGCCGCCCGGAGATCCCGATGCTCCTTGGGTGGTGGCGGAAAGACTCACCGTGGACTGGGGACAGAACCAGTCCGAATCGGGGAAGGGACAGTCGGGGAGCTGGCTTGCCGACGGGGAAGGGAAAAAAAGGCCGTTCGTTCCCGTATCGATGAAACTGATGTAGGAGACCCCGTTGAAGTTTGTGACGATATTCCCGAACTGGTCGGCCCCGTACGTCGATACATCAGAAGGTGCGTTGTTGGATCTGGTGCCTATCCCGAGCACAAGATCACCAGTGACCGAAGCAGACCCGTTCGCGGGTATGCCCGGAAGCTGCACTATCACCCCGTTATTGTCCTGCGGGAGAAGAGCTGCGGGGTTTTGTACCTGGCTGGAAAGAGTGACCTCTGTGCCGCTGCAAGTTGATCCCGAGCAAACGTAATATATACCGTTGTCCGCGTTGCTTGCGCAGACGGAACCGCAGTCCTGAACAAAAAACCCGACACCCAGGATGCCGTTGAATCCGGCATCGGCGGGACTCTTGTCCGCGTTCTGGCATCCGCGGGGAGCCGTACCGAAGGTAGAGTCGATAACCTGGATCGGTACCTGGACCGCAGGCTCGTTCCCAAGGATGACGCCGGCCGTCTGCACCGGCCCCCAATCGGAAGACCCGTCTGCGTATTGGATGCATTCGGCAAGCGATCCAGAACCGCCCGTTACCTGTTCGAGAGAAACATTCAGTGCCTGTTTGAAGATCCTCAGTCCATAGCTTCCGGTATCCAGAAGGATGTCATTGACAGTCTGACAGCTGGAGGCACCGGGAGCGCAGACTTTCAAGCTGACACAGGGCTTGTTAGGATACGAGCCGCCCGAACAGAGCGATCCGTTTACCGTGATAGAGACAATGTTGTCGGCATTGGAAGAGCCGGATGTTCCGGAAGAGCTGCCCCCGCCGGAACCGCCCCCGCAGCCTGCCGCCAGCACTAGAATCAGAAACACGAGAAATGGTCTAGTTGATTTCATCAACGCTCACTCCTGGAGGGATTAAGTCCGGTACGTATGCGCGGCCTCGGAGGTTACGCATGTGCCCCCATTCCTCGACAACGATATGGTTTGTCTCAATCCGGAGGCTTCTGCGACCGCGCGCGCGCGGAGTCTGACGGAGAGTTTCACGGTACTCCGCGGCATATGAGCCCAGGAGTTGTGTAAGGTCAGGGCGTACAAGACCATTCCAGGCCACTCCAAAGACTACGCCCGATGCAGAGATGTACTCCCGCACGGCAACGGAGGGCGAGTTGATTTCCTGAACGGTGTAACCGTCGTGGGAAGTGATATTACCCCGCGCCGCCGACAACGCTTTCATGTCCGAAGCCACCGACTTGACCGATTCGCCGAGTGCCGCATGGACCCGCCCTGCTGCTGCAAAAAAGACCGTTGAAAGTCCGAGACATAAAAGCAGAATATAGAGTCCTTTCTTCATGGGTGATCGAATCCTCCTCCTTCGCACAATTCCCGGAACCGGGACATTTCGTCTTTACAGTTCATTATAAAGGAAAGGTGCAAGTTATTTTGTTAAGAAATGTAAAGGATTATTCAGCGGACACCCTGTGGGAATAAACAAACAACTTGTCTCACTGCTTGACAGGCGGCTCGTTTCATGGTACGAATTAACGAAAAGTTTTCCGGGGGAAGGAGGGATAACGACTTTACATGCCTTGGGGAGTGAATAATCGAATAATAGTCCGAGGAGGACGCGATGTCTGAAGAACTGAAATCTGGAAACCCTGCGGTTGTCGGCCTTGGCGGGTTCGGCATGACGACACTTATCCTGCAATTTCATAACCTTGGTTTGGTTGGCCTGGGCCCGGTCATCTGGATAGGTCTCGTATTCGGCGGCAGCGCCCAGTTGATCGCGGGTCTGCTTGAATTCAAGACGGGAAACAACTTCGGTTTTTGCGCCTTTACCGGGTATGGGGCCTTCTGGATTTCGTTGTGCTTTTACCTGATCTTCGGGACGAACGCCGGCTTAACGAAGGCATATACGGTTCTGCTGTTTGACGGCCACGGTCTCGGCATCTTTCTTCTGATGTGGACCTTTTTCACTTTCATCCTGTTCATCGCCTCGATGAAACACCATACCGTTCTTGCCCTGCTCTTTCTTACCCTGCTCCTGGGCTTTATCGGCCTGGACCTGAAAGAACTGGCAGGAAGTGCACTGGCCGGGAAGCTCGCGGCCTGGGACCTGATCTTATGCGCATTGCTGGCATGGTATCTGATGGCGGTTACCGTTTACGCCGAGTCGGGTATAAGGATGCCCGTGGGCAGGCCCTGGATCTGAACCGGCGGAAGGTCATCACTCCCCGGTCACGAGGAGTTGAAGAGAGCGAACGCCCTGCTGGGAATCCTTGGTCTCTGACGGCCTTCACGGCCTCTTCACCTTCTTCTCTATCTGGTGGCAGAGGCCGTAGAGCATCTTGAGTTCCCATTCGGTGAGCCCAGGTTGGCAATGATCTTCTTCCTTATGTTTCTGTCGCCCCTCGGGATGTATTCCAGCAATTCGAGAGACCGGGAGACCTTGTCGTAGAGATCTGCGACCTTCCCGTGCCCCATGAGAGAAGGTAAGGGCGTGGAATCGGGAGATACTACGTAAGGCCCCGGTCCGCCTTCAGTCTGACGGTTTCCGCATTCGGCGAGGAAAAGCTCGTAGGCGATGATCAGCACCGCGTGCGAGAGATTCAGGGAGGGCTGCGCCTTGCTGCTCGGAATCGAGAGCATGAATCCGCATTCCTCCACCTCCTCGTTGAACAGTCCCTTCGCCTCCCGTCCGAAGAGGACCGCGACTTTGTTGCCGGCCGCCATCCTGCAAATTCGCGACGCGCCTTCGGCAGCCGGCATTATGATGCCGCGCCTTTTTCCCTTTCTTCGGGTCGTGCCCACGACAACGGATTTGTCCTCTATAGCGGCGGAGAGAGTTTCATAAATCAATGCCGAACTCAGAACGTCATGTGCGTTCCTCGCGAACCATCTGCCCTCTCCTTCGGTAAGAGAGGCGGGCGGCTTCACAACGCAAAGGTTTCTGAAGCCCATGTTCTTTATCGCCCTGGCCGAGGCCCCCACATTGCCGGGCTCCTTCGGTTCCACAAGGACGAAGTATACGTTGTCCTTCCAGTTGTCCACAGTGTAATTTACTTTCTTGCCGCCCCTCCTGTCCATCTTCGCCATTCCCTATGGGATTCTCTCTTCCGCGGGCGAGATATCATTGTGATTATATTGCTCTGTCCGGGCCTCCGCTATTCATAGACTTCATACGCATGGCTGTGAGGCAGAAAGGCAGAGGTGCCGGGCGGTCCCTCCCCGATGAGTGATACTCTTACTTTATGCAACCGTATCGATATAAGGGGTGACCTCTTTGAGAGTCTTGCTTACGACCTTTCTCCCGAAAAAGCCGACGGCGACATAATGCAGGTCGAATCTGGCCAGATGCTTCAGGATATATTTCCATGAGTAGAACCTCCCCATGCCTTTCAGCGTCTCCATCTGAAGTGTCTTCGGTGTCATTTGTGCAGGCCTGAAGACCACGTGCTGCAGGTTGTACTTGCTCCAGTCCTTATGCAGAAGCCTCCCGTCCTGCTCCATCTCGGCGAAGAGCGGCGTTCCGGGAAGCGGCGTGAGCGACATGATCTGGGTGGTGTCGATGCCGACGTTGATGGCGAAATCGGCTGTCTTCCTGATCATCTCCACGTCGTCCGAGTCGGCTCCCAGGACGAACATCCCATGTATGTGGATGCCATGATCCCTGACCGTCTTGACGCACTTTACGATATCCTCCACCCCCTGTTTCTTGTTATATGCCTTCAGAGTCTCCGGATTGATAGATTCGAATCCTATGTAGAGGGTATGACATCCTGAATCCGCCATCAGCCGCAGGAGTTCCGTATCGTTGGCGACATCCGCCCGCACCTGTGCCACCCATGTGGATGTAAGACCCTCGGCTATCATGCCTCTCATGAGATCCTTCGACCGCTGCTTGTTGGCGGTGAAGTTATCGTCGACAAAGAATTTCGTTGCCTTCGAAACCGTATTGATGTATCTCAGTTCCCGTAGAGTGTTTTCCACCGGCTTGAACCTGTACTTCCTCCCGAACATGGTGATTACCGAGCAGAACCTGCATTCAAAGGGACATCCCCGCGAAGTGGCGACAGGATATATGATCGAGGGCTTCCAGTTGTGGACAAGCGAGAAGTCGGGAAAGGGGAGGGCGTTGAGTTCCTCCTCCGTAATGAAGTCCCCCTGCCGGTTGTGTACAAAGCCGCTGTTATTCCTGAAGGACAACCCTCTGATGTCCTCGGCCGCCGGTGTCCCGGTCTCCATGTGCCGGATCAGTTGTGGGAGGGTAAAATCGGCCTCTCCCCTGAGCACGAAGTCAGAGTAGGCCAGTGACTCCTCGGGAAGAAAAGAGGGGTGGACACCACCCATGATCACTGGTATTCCCTTTGCCCTGACACGTTCTCCGATCCTGTATGCCCTCATGGCCGTCGATGTCAGGGTAGAGATGCAGACAAGGTCGGAGCTTTCGATATAGTCCCAGTCAGGTTTGGAAATGTCTTCGATGAATGCCTTGACCTCGTAACCCTGGTCCCTGAGCAGGGTCGAAAGCAGGACTGTGCCCGTTCTTGCTATGTGGTATTTGCGGAGCATCTGGAACCCCGAAGCGCCTGCCTCGATGAAGGAAATTCTCCTGATCTTCATCTTCGTTACCTCCATGGAATCCCCGATTGCCCCGGGGCTGGAATGCTTCAAGAGAGCGGACTGCCCGGACATGGCCTTCAGGGGAAGTTGATCCTTATTAAATATTATCTCAACTCTGAGGCGACCGCAACAGGAGCAGAAGATGTTCCGAAATCGGCCGGAAACGCTCGGCCTTGCATATTCGAAACGGGGATTACGTAATCCGGCTCAGTGATAAGTGCCTGCAGAGGGCCGACACTGACTGTTTACCCTAACTTTGCAAAGCCGCACGGAGGGAACATTGAAAAAGTATTGTAATGACGACATGATCTATCCATCTTCCACATAAATGAGGACCCAACGTTTAGTGACTTTCGGAAGATGGCAGGCTGGCCGCTATATAGGGCCGTAAGGTGTCGCTACAAGACATTTTTCGCTGGCCCTTCCGCGCTTTTCAGAGAATCTTAATCAACAATAGGGTTAATATTGTGCGATTTCCTGAATACTGTTAGAATGATATCACCCGATCTGCTCTGTTGGATTACACGCAGGGCTGACATCGGGGATAAGAAGGCTTCGGGAGGACCGATCCGGGAGAGGAGCTTAAGGGTATGTACATTGCAACCAAGATGTTTCTTACCAAGGGAGTGGGACAGAACAAGGAAAAGCTGGTCAGTTTCGAACTCGCGCTGAGGGACGCCCGGCTTGCGTCTTACAACATTGTCAGGGTGTCTAGTATCTTCCCGCCCAACTGCGAAATCATACCGGTACAGAAGGGCATCAGGCTGCTTACCCCCGGTCAGATCATCCATACCGTTCTGGCCGAGTCCTCGACAAACGAACGCCACCGGCTGATCGGGGCGTCGATCGGAGTTGCCATCCCGAGGGACCGGAACAGGTTCGGGTATCTTTCGGAACACCACAGCTTCGGAGATGACGATAAGACTACGGGAGATTACGCCGAGGATATCGCCGCCCAAATGCTGGCGACGATCCTCGGCGTTGAGTTCGATATGAACGAGAGTTACAACAAGCGTCTTGACCAGTGGAAACTGAGCGACCAGATAGTAAAGACGCGTAATATTACCCAGACCAGTGTGGGCAAGAACGGGGTCTGGACCACCGTTGTTGCCGCAGCCGTGCTTATCCCCTGAGGTCTGATTTTGGATAAGAGCAGATATCTTAAGGGAAGACCGATCAGGCCGAAGCCTATTTCAGGCGAGGTCACAGTGGTTGAATTGATCGAAGAGACCTTCCTTGCCTACAACTCGGCGAGACTGAGAGAGGCCTGCCGGCTGTTTGCCGGAAAGATGCTCGAACCGGACGTGACCGTTGGGGTGAGTCTCACCGGGGCTCTGACGCCTGCCGGCCTGGGGATGTCGTCGCTGATCCCGCTGATCAACAGCGGTTTTATCGACTGGATGGTCAGCACCGGCGCGAACCTTTATCACGATTCGCATTTCGCCATCGGTTTGAGCATGCACGCCGGCTCCCCTTTTCTCGACGACCGTGAACTTCGGAAGGAAGGAATCATAAGGATATACGATGTCCTCTTCGAATATGATGTCCTCCTTTCCACCGACTCCTTTTACCGGAAGGTGATACAGGCCGACGAGTTCCAGAAGGAAATGTCCACTGCGGAGTTCCATTTCAGGGTAGGCAGGTACGCGAGGGAGAGGGAGAAACTTCTCGGACTTGAAGGTGTGAGTCTTTTGTCGGCAGCCTATGAGGCGGCGGTCCCGATTTATACGTCTTCCCCCGGGGACAGCTCAATAGGTATGAATATCGCGCGTGAAGTTATTGACGGGAACAGACTGCGGTTAGACATCGCGAGGGATGTGAACGAAACGGCGGCGATTGTCCTTGAGGCCAAAAGGAATGGGAAAAGCGCCGTTCTTGTGCTGGGCGGGGGATCGCCGAAAAACTTTGTCCTCCAGACGGAGCCCCATATACAGGAGATCCTGGGGATCGAGGACGCAGGCCACGATTACTTCCTGCAGATTACCGATGCGCGTCCGGATACGGGCGGCCTTTCAGGGGCGACGCCTTCGGAGGCGGTAAGCTGGGGCAAGATTGATCCGGAACAGCTGCCCGACACCGTCGTCTGTTATCTGGATACGACAGTCGCCCTGCCTCTGATGACGGCCTATGCAATAGCTTCGCGGGAGCCGCGCAGGCTTTCCCGGCTGTATGACCGGAGGGAAGACCTGTACGAAGGGCTTGTCGCGGAATATTCAAAGAGGAAGAAGATCGGTCCATGACGAAGCCTTCCTGCAATTTTCTCGGCCTGCCGGATGAATGGTCGGGTTTCGAGCGCTCGCGGGTTGTCGTCCTTCCTCTCCCTTACGAACACAGCACCAGCTACGGAAAGGGTACGGTGCGGGCACCGGAGGAGATACTGAATGCGTCCCGCTACCTGGAGTTGTATGATGAGGAGCTGGATGCCGAGACATACAGGATTACAGAAGGGATATCGACTTCCACTCCGATGAACTTTGGCCCCGAATGCGTCGACCCGGTTGCGGTCGAAGTGATAAGGGCGGAAGTGGCCGGGCTTATAGGGCAGGGCAAGTTTGTGGTCTGTCTTGGAGGAGAACACACAATCGCAGTGGGGGCTGCACAGGCCCATACGCAGCTTCACGATGATCTGACAATCCTGCAGCTCGACGCACACTCGGACCTCCGGCAGGAATACGAGGGAAATCCTTACAGCCATGCCGCCGTGATGGCGCGGATCCATGATTTCAACAGGAATATCGTCCAGGTCGGCATACGGAGCCAGTCGGCCGAAGAGGCCCAATTCATCAGGGAAAAGAAGATCAGTACGTTTTATGACGCCGGCATCAGGCTGGGACGTTATGGCGGCGCTAAGAAAGACTGGCAGGATGCGGTCATCGGTTGTCTGACCGGAAAAGTATACATCACGCTTGACTGCGATTTTTTCGACCCTGCCCTGATGCCTGCCGTTGGGACCCCGGAACCGGGTGGGTTCGGCTGGTACGAGACCGTGGAATTTCTCCGAAGGGTTGCCGAAAAACGGCAGGTAGTGGGGTTCGATGTAAACGAGCTCTCGCCGGTTCCATCATTCATTCATCCTCAGTTCATCGTCGCGAAGCTGATCTACAAACTAATCGGCTGTATCTTTTCGCACCAGTCCGAATGGACCTCAGATGTGCCGAATAGAGTCAGTCGAAAACAGAATTAATTAAATACCCACGGGCAAGTCCGCAGGTATTTGCAGGATACCGTTTTTTCCGGCTTGAACGAAGGGCCGGCCCGGTATATCCACGGTATTCAATACCAAGAGCTGAAAAACTGGTCAAACTTTAAGTGCCCTTCGGGCTTATGGCGTCAATTATGAACTCCGGTTGCCTCTATTGGCATCCGGCTTGCATCTAAAATTTGGGAAAGGAGGAAATATGGAAAGTCGGCGCAACCGAGAACTGATCTCCATATTGATGGAATCCCCTCTCTACACCACGTTGTCGGTGCAGGAACGGCGCTCTCTCCTGACAAGACTGGTCGAGAGTTATCCCGTTCTCAGCGAGGGAGTGGAAGAAGAATACCAGATCGGTTACGAATCAAGCTGGGCTGGTATTACCGGCAAGCCTTAACCGGCTTGATTTTGTTGCAGATCCGCAACAAAGAGTGGTGATTTCACCATAATGCGGTGTTTTCACCAAGCCGCGATTGAGGCGCGACGCAGAAAAGTTTTCCGTCTTCCTGTCTTTAACCTTTGATTCATAGAATTAAGAAGGACTTACAATAAGTGGTTACGCTCCCGTCCGGCAGGCCCGGCTTCACAGCTTCCCTCCTTTACTTTCTTCTCAACAATTTCCGGAGGTCACTCCAGCTTCTTGTATTGAGCACGTCTTTTGCCTCCAGCCACCCCCGGCGCGCCTGTCCTATGCCGAAGCGCATGAAATTGAGATCATTTGCGCTGTGGGCATCGGTGGAGATCGCGATCTTTATCCCGATGTCCTTTGCCATCTTGCAGTCCATGTCGTTTAGGTCGAGCCGGTCGGGATGAGAGTTCAGTTCCATAAAGCATCCTCTTTCCTTCGCCGCCTCCATGACCCTTTCCATATCCAGTTCATAGGGCCGGCGCTCGTTGATCAGCCTTCCGGTGGGATGAGAGAAGATGCTGAAATACGGATTGTCCATGGCCCGGATGACACGCTCCGTCTGCTTTTCGCGCGAAAGGTTGAACTTGTAATGAACAGAGCAGACTACGAGGTCAAGCTCCCTGAGGATCTCATCGGGAAGGTCAAGCGACCCGTCATCGAGGATGTCGAGCTCTATGCTTTTGAGTAAGATCACCCCCCGGAGTTTCGCGTTCAGTCCGTCGATTTCCGCATTTCTCTTGATCACATCTTTGGGCTTCAGCCCGCGGGCCACAGTGACGTGTTTTGAATGCTCCGTGATGGCTATATACTCATAGCCTTTCCCCTTTGCGGCCTCTGCCATCTCTTCGAGGCTGGCCCGTCCGTCCGTGAGACTGGTGTGAGCGTGCAGGTCCCCCCGGATATCGTCGAGGGTAACGAGTGCGGGGAGCGAACCATTTTGCGCTGCCTCGACCTCGCCCCTGTCTTCCCTGAGTTCAGGCGGTATATACGGCAGGTCTACCTCCCGGAATACTTCTTCTTCCGTCCTGCCCGCAATCCTCCTGTTTCCTTTGAAGACTCCGTATTCGTTTATCTTCAGCTTCTTCTTTACCCCCAATGTCCTTACCGCAATGTTGTGCCCTTTGGAACCCGTGAAATAGTGAAGGGCCGCCCCGTAACTCTCCTGGGGTACCACCCTCAGGTCCACGTGAAGTCCGGAGCGGAGCTGAACCGTGGAGCGCGTTGTGCCTTCTGAGATCACCTTCACCACGTCCTCGTAATGAACGAACCGGTCCATTACGTCCGAATTATCGGCGGCAGTTGCCAGAATGTCCAGATCACCCACGGTCTCCCTTCTGCGGCGGTAACTGCCGGCGACGGCGATCTTCTTCACTCCCCTTGCCTTTCCGAGATAATCGACAAGAGGCTCGGCAATCTGTTCGGCCACAACGAGCTTGATCCTTTGTTCAACTCCCTTCATCTGACCGACTACTTCCAGGATGCTTTGCTCGGTCTTCTCGCCGAAGCCCGGAATTCCTCTTATCTTCTTGTCCATGGCGGCTTTCTTGAGATCGTCCAGGGTCCTGATACCCAGGGTCTTGTGGAGTACCCCCACCTTCTTGGGGCCAAGCCCCTGTATCTTCATGAGTCCGCTCAGTTCCTCAGGGGTCTCCTTACCGAGTTCAGCGAGAAGTGAAAGCGTGCCTGTTTCGACTATCTCGACCATCTTGCAGGCGAGGTCCTTGCCGACACCGGTAAGATCAGTGAGATCTTCCCTGTTTTTTACCATGTCCGCAATGCTCTGGGACAATTCACCGACGGTGCGGGCAGCCTTGCGGTAGGCGCGCACCCTGAACAGATTGCCCCCCTGAATTTCCAGAAGGTCCGCTACTTCGTTGAATATATCGGCGATGTCAGAATTGTGTACGGGCAATTTTACCTCCGGGAAATTTGTTCCCTGCAGTTATCGTCTCCTGCCGACTGCCAGTCTAAACATTTCGGGCGCTGACGGCACGCATGCCGGCGTTACGGAGTATCTTCAGGCCGCACCTTCCTGGGCTGCCGATGTAATCAGTTCCTGTTTCAGGTCCCACAGCCTCCCCGTAAGAGAAACATGATAGATATGAGGATTTACAAGTCTCTTTACCCCGGCGTCCAGCCTTTCGACGTCTGCCTTGCGGACGGCCCGCATGTCCTCCAGTGTGAGGAGATCGCCGACTACCCCGCCTTCTTCAAATACGTTCTTCAGGAGCGGTTCAAACTCTGTATCAGAGACATCGATTGTCCGCCGCCTGGTCTCCTCGAAGGGGTGATGCAAAGTGATTTGCCGAGATGCAGATGGATCTTCATCGTATACGCCCAGGAGGTCGGCGATCGCCTTGCTCCTCCGGTCATAAATCCTCCAGACATTCTTATGCCCGGGGTTGAGCGTCTTTTCCGGTGTCTCGGATATCTTAAGAGCCGGAATCCATCTGCCGTCCTCTTCCACGGCAACAAGCTTATATACGCCGTCCAGAGCAGAGGTACCGTGGGAGGTGATCAGACGGGTGCCTACGCCATATGCGAGGCGACCGACGAGATGGTCCGGGTCGATGCCGTAGCGGGGCGCCTCCGCCTCTATCTGGCTTATTATCTGCCAGATGACAAGTTCGTCCAAATTGTTCGACAGGACTATCTCAGTGTCGGGAAAGCCGGCATCGTTCAGCATCCTTGCCGCCTGGATGCTCAGATAGGCGAGGTCACCGGAGTCCAGCCGGATGCCGACCGGCCTGTGCCCTTTGCGTCTGAGTTCTTCAAATACCTTGATTGCGTTCGGGATGCCGCTTTCCAGGGTATTGATCGTGTCCACAAGAAGCAGGCAGTCGTCGGGATACACGTCCGCATAGGCCCGGAAGGCCCCGAGTTCCCCCTCCCCTAGGGCCATGAATGCCTGCACCATACTGTGGGCGTGAGTACCTTTGGGAGGATAACCGAGCACATGGGAGATGCCGACATTCGAGCTGAAGTCGGCCCCGCCGATAAGGGCACCACGTACGCCGGCGTTCGCACCCTTGTCCTGGGCGCGTCTCAGGCCGAATTCAATCATCAGTCTCCCGCGGCCGCTTTCCTTGATGCGGGCCGCCTTGGTCGCGATCAGTGTCTGGTAATTGAGGTGGTTGAGGAGGGAGGTTTCCAGTATCTGGGCTATGGGTAAAGGACCCTGTACGACCGCAAGGGGGACATTGGGATGCACAACCCGGCCCTCCGGTATGGCCTGAATGCTGATGCTCTCGAAGCTTCCGTTGGCCCTGAGCCATTTCAGAAAATCGTCACCGAAGACCCTTTTGCCTGTCGCCCCTCTCTGTGTCCGGAGATAATCGATGTCGCTGTCGCGGAAGCTCGCTTGCGACATCCAGTCGAGAAGCCATTCCATGCCCGCGTTGACGCAGTACCCCGCCTGGTGAGCCCCGTAATCTGGATATTTCCTGAAGAAGTAGTCAAACAGGGCCTTCTTCCCATGCAATCCCGTTCGGTAATAGAGCTGAGCCATGGTGAGCTGATATTCGTCGGTAAACAGGGCGCCCTCCGCCGTTCCGCGGTCGCGGGGTTTCACATCATATCTCCCTGCCGGCCCTTCGCTCAGGAGTCGCGGTATCGGTTCGCAATCAGAGTCCCTCCGTCATATCCCGCAGGTTCCCGGCATCGATTGCCGCATGGCCGGCCTCGTCGTTGTCGAAGTAGCAGTAAACGGTCTTCCCCCGCGCCGCCCATGTTGAAACCGCGCCCGCCCAACCTGCAAGCTGTTTGTCGCTGTATTGTCCCCGATAGGGACCGTCCGGTCCGTGGAGACGTATGTACACAAAGTCGGCCGTCACCGTCTTCGGCGACTGTCTTCCGTCCAGGTCATAGATGCAGAAGGCGGCTTCATGTTCTGCCAGCAGGTCATACACCTTACCCACGAACCAGCTGGGGTCCCTGAACTCAAAGGCATACCGGTATCTCTTCGGCAGTAAGCCGAGAAAGGAGTCGAGCCGTCCGGTGTTCACGTTCCAGCGGGGAGGCAACTGAAAGAGGACCGGTCCCAGCCTGTCGCCGATGACACCTATCTTCTCCAGAAATGAGTTCACGGGGTTGCCCGCATCCTTCAGTTTCTTCATGTGCGTAATATACCGGCTGCCCTTGACCGCAAATATGAATCCTGCGGGGACGGCATCTCTCCAATCCCTGAGAGTTTTTTCCTGCGGCATCCGATAAAACGAATTGTTGATTTCTACCGTGCAGAAACGGTCCGCGTAAAATTTCAAAAGCGAGCTGTTCGGGAGGTGATCAGGATAAAAGGGACCCTTCCAGTGTTCATAGTGCCATCCCGAGGTGCCTATATGGATTTTGTGTCCATTGTTCATGGTTACCGGTTTGCCGGCATTCTAATAATGGAAGCGGACGTACCTCACAATGATGGCGGCGATCAGTCCTATAACGAGTATCCAGAAGAAAAGGTCGAAGACAACTATGGCGACAGTCTTTTCTTCGGCCTCCTTCGACCGGTCGTTCCGTACGGCCCTGGAAAGGGGGATAAGGGCGGTCAAAAGGAGAGCAAAGAGCAGGCCTACGACCAGATACGGTAACCAGGACATACCGGCCGGCGGTCTTATCCATGCCCCGACAGCCCAGGTTGCAAGGAAGAGAATGACGAAAAATACAAGGACGACCGGCCACGTCCGCTGTCTCCTGAACCCTACGGCAAAGACAGCTGTGAGAACCAGGGTGATCACGAGCACGTAAGACAGATCCAGAAAAAACATTTCCACCTCCCGGCGAAGTCAAAGCAAAGTTGCTTCCGCCCGCTCCAGCGTTGCCACCAGAGGGCGGGTCTGCCCGCCCAGACCCTTGCCTCTCACTTCCTTTTAGCAATTTCCGGCTCGATTGTCAAGAAATAGACGGGATGGTCTACAGAAGTGGAAGTCTCGCAGGAAACCTGTTGTTCCCTGCTTTAACGGGACATTTCAGAGGGGAAGACCTGGTTCTCCGGCCGGGCGGGGCTCCCGGTCAAGGATACGTGATTCCTTCATATGCAAAAGCACCATAGGCATCCTGAAATTGATGCCTTCTTCCATCCTCACCTTTATATAGAAATTACACCTCCCGCAGTTCCTGTACTTCCTGGCGAAGGTGCCCTGGACCTTTCCCCCGCAGAATGTGCCGGCCACTACCCAGCATGCCCTCCCCGCGTTCCTGCCGCCATGTATGCCTTCCAGTCCCTCCTCGACCGCGGCGGGACACACCCCGCGTTCCGTCGCCAAAGTCCCGCCCTGTTCCCTTCCGCATTTCATGAATTCCCAGCAATTGTCTTTCTTCATAAGAATCTGCCTGCCTCTGTATGGAAGGCAAACTTTACCCCGCACCCTATTTTAGAGCGCGGAAGGGACTTGTTGCAACCACTTTTTTCAACTGCCCGCGGAGGCCCTGTCAGGGAGCATTTCTGTCACCCGGCGCTCCGCAACCTTCGAATCATCCTTCTTTCGCTATCTCCTCGATCGTCCGGCCACTGACGGATGACCGCGGTTCCGAAGAGGTGATGTCCAGTCCGGGAGCCGCCCCGTCATCGTTCATCTTCACCAGAAGCCATTGCCTGCTGTTTTCCTTCCGGAATCTGGTGAGAGAGTAGCCGCCCCTGAGTTTGCTCCCGTCAAGCCACACAGTTATATGTCCGTCATTCACACACCTCTCCATCGAAACCTCATCGTCCCCCTTTTTCTTGAGATTGCGGTAGGTCCCCCTGTCCCACACCATGACCGTGCCGGCGCCGTATTCGCCCTCAGGGATAACGCCTTCGAATTGGGCATATTCAAGCGGATGGTCCTCTGTCTCTATGGACAGTCTTTTCTCCGCGGGGTCAGTGGATGGTCCTTTCGGCACTGCCCATGACTTGAGGACGCCGCCCACCTCGAGGCGAAGGTCATAGTGCAGATGGCGGGCATCGTGTTTCTGTATAACAAATACAGGCTTCATGGCCGACCCTCCCCCGCCTCCGGAAGGTTCAGTGGTATGGCCAAAGTCCCTTTTCTTCTTATATTCAGCCAGCGGGTTTTTCTTCGTCATCGGAACAGCCTGTAATCCGCATCGGGAAATATATTGTCCATCTCTTCGATGGCCGAGAGATACTCTTCGTTTATGCGGCCCTGATCAACCGAGTCCGCCAGATAGCGGAATCTTGCAACGTGGTCTCTTACGCGGCGCACCGCGTATTCCTCGGATGTGCCGTCATTCATGATGAAGGGCCAGTCCGAGCTCTGTGCCAAGAGCAGTTCCCGCAGACACTGGTCAAGAGCCCTCCTCGTGATGTCCGGGACCCAGCCGCCTCTGTAATGGCTCGCCAGGACTTCCAGACGGTGTGCGCATTCGTAGAGCTGGGGATATATCCAGTCGGTCTTGCCGTTGAGCCATGCCTCGAAGTACCCCTTATGTCCCCAGGTGGAAGTGCAGGGGACGCCCGTCTGATGGACCGGGTGTTTATCCAGATATTCCGAGAGCGTCGTCAGTTCCAGAACGTCCTGGTCGAATGCCGCCTTGCGCACGACAAAATCCAGCCACTGAGGACCCTCGAACCACCAGTGGCCGAAAAGCTCGGCATCAAAAGGCGCTGTGACCACAGGTGCGGTCTCCATGGCGGACGAAAGATACTCGATATGCGCGACCCTCTTGTGCAGGAAGTCCCCGGCATGCTGTGCGGCCCGCTCCCTTGCGGCCTCCGGGTAATACGGTTCCTTCCACTGCGTCGGTCCGGTGATCCGGTAATATTTTATGCCCGTATCCACCCTCACATCGCCGGCAATGTACGGACGGATATAGTTGAAATCCAGGTCGTGGCCGATGTCCCGGTAAAACTCACGGTAGTCCGGATCCCCCGGAAAGCCTTCGCGCGCCGACCATACCTGTTTGGTGCTTCCCCTGTCGCGGCCGAAGGCGGCCACGCCTGACGGTGTGAAGATCGGGGCGTAAACGCCGTAGAATGGGGTTGTGCTTGCGTGCTCGATGCCGTGCGATTCCAGGACAAAGAAGCGCAAGTCCTCCTTGGCGAGGACCTCGTCCAATCCCGGATAGTAACCGCATTCAGGAAGCCATATCCCCCTGGGCCGAAATTTGAAAACACTTTCGAAATAGTCCAGGCCGGTCGAAATCTGGGACGTGACTGCTTTGGGCCGGGAGGACAGAAGGGGGAGAAGTCCGTGAGTTGCCGACGTCGTGATGAGTTCAACCAGGCCGCATTCATGAAATTTTCTGAAAGAAGCGGCCAGTCTGCCCCCGTCTCTCCTGTATACGGCCTGTGCATCCAGAAAGAGCTGACGGTACATGCCGGCGAGATAATGGAAGTGAGGTTCGTTCCGCGTCCTTTCAAGCTCTCTTTCGCTCAGGTCTACCATCTGCGCCAGGTGCGCCTCATACCTCTCACGGAGAAGAGGGTCTTCCATCATCGCGAGAAGACTCGGAGAGACAGAGATTGTAAGCCGGCAGAAGATACGCTCCTCGATCAGCCTGTCGAGTAACTTGATGACAGGGATATAGGATTCGGTGACCGCCTCAAAGAACCAGCGTTCTTCAAGGAACGACTCGTATTCCGGGTGGCGTACGTAAGGGAGGTGCGCATGGAGTACGAAGGCAAGATACCCTTTAGGCATCTCCCCCTCCCGCCGGACCCTTAAGGCACATTTCATAGCAGATATAATGCTGGACCGCGATGTTTTCGATAGAGGGCGATTCGCCGGCCTTCTTTTTTGCGGCCAGTCTGAACATGCTCTCCTTGAGGGGATTGAAGAGCAGTTCCTGTATGCCCCACACTATGGACCCCGGGTTGTCAAAAGTGATCAGGCCGTTCTTCCCGTGAACGACACAGTTGATGCCGGCCTGGTGAGTTGCCAGGACGGGCCGTCCGCTGTTAATGGCCGTCTGGGCGAGCCCTTCATCCTGCCACGTCCTCGCCGGTATCACGACGAAATCGGAGGCATGAAGGAGAGACTCAAAGGTTTCACGGGAGACATCACCGAGGAAACGGCAGCGATGGCCGATACCGGAGTGCCGCACCCTGGCCTCCAGTTCTCCTCTCAGGGGTCCGTCTCCGGCAAAAACAAAGTGCGCCGTATGATGGTTGCGGCAGACCGTCGGAAGTGCATCGACGAGAAGGTCTGCGCCGGCCGC
This sequence comes from Candidatus Sulfobium sp., assembly GCA_037381085.1. Taxonomy (GTDB): domain Bacteria; phylum Nitrospirota; class Thermodesulfovibrionia; order Thermodesulfovibrionales; family UBA6898; genus JARRRD01. The sequence goes on along the minus strand of JARRRD010000030.1, from coordinate 1,874 downwards.
GTGGGAAATCTCACCCGCGAACAGTACGACAGGTACGTCCTGACCCAGTCCCAACCACCTCTTCATGTCCGGTGTACCCGGAGGGCCTCCCGGTTTCCCCTCGATGACATCAGGTATGATCATGACACGGTCGGGAGAGCAGCCGTAAAGATCTATCGCCTGCTCCCTGGTTGAGGAGTGAGGGACTATCACGAAGGATGCACCGTGAACCCCGCTTTTCTCCGCCCGGCAGATGGCCGATGGAAGATCATCCATCTCTCTTCCCTGCATTCGTTCGTGCTCCGTGGAATGAAGAGATAGTATCAAGGGAATACCCAGGGCACGGGAGGCCTCCAGGCCGGCTGTCGAGGAGTACCAGTCGTGGCAATGAATCAGATGGAAGGGGCCCTGTCCGTGCGCAGCTTTGAGTTCTTCACAAATCTCTTCCGAGAGGATCTGAATCCCGTCGGGTGTGAGTTCAGTCCGGTCATACCCGGCGTGTTCTGCCCTGCGGGCAAAAAAACGGATCTCGCAGCCGAATTTCGCGATCCTCAGGGCACAGTCCCTGATAAAGGAACCGAGAGGACCGTCGAAGTCCCCCAGAAATACGACGGCTATGGAAAGGGCTCCCTCTCTCTTGACCTCTTGCAGTTGCCTGTTCAATCTTTCATAGACGGGGGCGTCGAATATGTTTTCAACGCTGAAGGTCCTTTTTTGCGGTCCGCCGACAAATAATCCGTCGACCTGATAGTTCCCCGAGGGCCTGTCACGGTCGAAATAAACGGCATTGGAACGGGCAATGGCCGCGAAAGATCCGTCACTTCCGCGAAGGCCCACCTCGGCGAGGTAGTTCCTCGCGGGCTGGTCGACCCTGAAATAGTAATTTCCCGCGAGTCCCCCTGCATGAAGATCAAAAAAAGTGTGTGCGTTGGAGCCGTCGAAAACAATATCCGTCACATCACAAACCCTGACAATTATGGGGGCGTCACGAAACACGTCTCCACGGCCTGGAATGAGGCTTCCCAGGGACCTTTCCCGAACATTCCAGTGAACGTGGCCGAGCCGGGGGTGTATCATTGAAAGCGAAAGGTATTCCGAGGAAAGCGGAGCGGGAAAACCCCGGCCTGCTTCCCAGGCGATCTGTCTCATCCGCTCCTTGGAAGGTTTCTTTTTCCTCTTCTTCAAACGATCCTCACCGGGAACTCTCCAGTTTGAAAAGATTCAGCAATTTCGTAACGACCATCACGCAACGTCAAGGGAATTGTCTTCCGGTCCGGCGCATTCCGTGTCGCAAAAAAATACTAGCACAAAGTCCGCGCTTTCTCAATCGACGTGCGGGACGGCAACGGGAGAACAAAAAGTGAGGTGAGCAAGTCCCGGCGGATTATATCGGAAGCGTATAAACGCCAACGTTGCATGAAAATTTCCGGAGAGCGCGGAAGGGCAAATTAAAGCGGGTTTAGGCGTCTTGCCTGTGGTGCTGCCTTATCAGACACCCGATCGACCTCATCAGCCAATTATAATCATGTAGTTGCCTGAACTCAAAGGACACGCCCACGTAAGTACACGTCTCCTTGATCTGATAATTCCTCGGCAGTATCACAAGCGTATTCCTGGCATCGCGAGGAGGTGCCGGCAGGCCTGCCCCCCTTCCATCGAGGATGCTGCTGTCGAAGACGAAAGCGCCGGCGTGTTTCTGCCTTATCATGTCCACTGCTTCGAACAGGTCGCAGGCGCTGCCCACGGTATCAACGACCACGAGGGCCGAGAGGATGGGCAGCAGCTTGTCCTCCTTCAGGGAAGAATCATTGAAAATGAAATAAGCCTTCAAATACTTTATCCCCCTTTACACAAACTATACTTAGCTTACCGGTTCAGAATGCCTGGGGCTATAG